>NZ_JAAGNX010000001.1:0-348747 GCF_010500615.1 Oceanipulchritudo coccoides | reverse complement strand
CAAAGTCGCAATCTGGGATAGATGTTCCAGTCTTCATAACCACTCCACCAACGGTGTAGCAGGGCGTCAGCCCTTCCAGCTCGCTCTTCAGGTTCAGCCACTTGACCACATCGTACCACGACACCTCCGTCACCGGGTGTGTCAGGCTGGCATCCCCATTGTAGCCATTGCGCCCGGCAGGTAAATCCGTGTAGTCCCGCGCCGGTCCCTCTGCTGCTACTTCGTCCCATTGCGCCTTGGTAACTTCGGTTGTCTGTAGGTAGAACGCCTTCGTCAACGTCACCGTGTGTTGGGTCTCGTCATCTTGACGCCCAATCTCGTCGTCCGGGCTGCCCATAGTAAAGGTGCCAACAGAGATGAGGGACATGGAGGCATCTGGCTCCGGATATGTTTCTGGCTCGGCCCGCAGAAAACGCTTCTCTTGCCCGATCATGGAATAGAGGCGGTGAATAGCCGCGCCAGTTCCTTCAATGCCGCTCTCAATGACCTCCCAGTTATCAAGATCGGTAGAGGCCTCGATCCGGTAAGTGGTGCCCAACTCTGCATTAAAGAAAAACTCTACAGCCGTCAGGATGCCTGAACTGGTTGGAGGAACGCTTAAGGCAGTGGTGGGATCGTATCCTGTTTCAATCTCGAACTTGTCGTTAAAGCCGTCCATGTCTGAGTCGATCAACATGGGATCGGTAAGGTAGGTCAAAACCTCCTGGCCATCCGTCAGCCCGTCTCCATCGGTGTCTCCGGCAATAGGATCTGTAGGATAAACGGTAACCTCCTCAAAATCATTCAATCCGTCAAAATCTGTATCTGGCAGTAGAGGATTTGTTGGAAGTGAAATTACCTCTCCATAATCACCTAGACCATCGCCGTCTGTATCTGACTTCAAAGGATCAGTTAAGTAAGTGAATAATTCATCGGAGTCAGTCAGTCCGTCCGAATCTGTGTCTGGCAGGTTTGGATTTGTACCATAGACAACACTCTCCTCATAATTTGATAAGCCATCCTCGTCATCATCATTAATATCATATAAAAAATTCGCTAAAAGGTACTTGTCCGAATCCATTGAGAAATTTAAGGGATTTGCAGATCCTGAGAAATCCCCACCCCAACTAGAGAAAACATAGCCTGGATTGGCCTGCACCGTAACTGATACTTCTTCGCCCTCTTGATATATCCCTGACCCGCTTTGAGAAATCACACCAGCGCCAAGGGGATCCACTTCGGTGGTGAGTGAAAAGGTGACCAAGTTTGTTACAGTAGAGGCCAAATCAATATCGAAACTTTTTGTTTGACCTGAGGAGGTTCCGTAAACTCGGATTTTTCCAGTTCCCGCACTCGTGCTTGAAATGTTCAAAGAAGAACCTGCAAGTTCAATTGAAAATGATTCACTGGCTTCATGTCCCTCAACCCATTCCCAGCTGTAGCTGATTCCTTCTGGGTTTCCATTACTTACACTGACACCTGTAAAACGAATATAGCTTGTCTTTTCATTCCAATTTGGAGTATACAGAGGTATTGAGCTAAACGGAAGTCCAGCAAAGACATTTGGTTGGCCGGATGGCTTGGGCGTTGAAAGATCGTAGACATCAGTATTAGCAAAATCGTCCAAGATCGGTTGGTCTCCTTCAGGATCTAAGAGTTCACCAAAGACAGAATAAGCCGAACCCCACGCTTGGGAGTTATCTTCAAGGTTAATAAAAAACTGGGAAGTCGCTGAATCCAACGCTGCAGTCCGCGCCATGGCAATCGTCCCCTTGGTACTTTGCCGGGTTTCCTCAAAAATGATAGGAGGGCGAGCATCTACCCACTCTAGCAAGTAATCATCTGTGTCATAAAGCCGGAATCCTCCGGATTGAATGATCGGTAAGGGTGAGAACGTCTCGAGTCCATCTACACCAAAAAGCTGGCCTGTAGATTCATTGCGGTGGACTATAGTGTTGTTGTAGTATCCGTCATCAGCATAAGTCTTAAAATTGGCAACAGTTACAGGGGCTTCATCCGCGAAAAGCTGGTACTCGACAGTGTGTTCAGTCCACTCAAATTCACTTGCACTGACTGCATACGGGTCATTGTAATCACCGCCGCTAGCAAGCTGGTATTTCATCATTTCTACGTCGTTTCCGTTAATACTGAAAACCGTCCAACCCAGCTGGATTGGTTTCCGGATGGTCATGGTTGCGACCGGGCCAGGAGCCTCATACATCTGGAAGAAGTCACGCAGTTCCAGTTGCAAAACAGAGCTATCTTCAAAGGAAGCAGAAGGGTGGAGGCGCGTGTTGACCAGAACCAACCCAAAGACCTGGGTGGGAATGATACTCCATAGCACTAATTGTATCCACCTCATCCTCCAGCTAGGGCTGTTAGATAATTGAACGGACTTCGATAAGCTTAATATTTTCACAGCAAATTTTTTAGGTGGGAGGTATTCCGGTATAATTTTCAAAACTCAATCACCCACACTTATGGCAATGCGTAGCCCTCCGTACGATCCAGAGTTCGCGGGCGGGTTTGGAAACCGTGCAGAAGACTGACAACTCTCTGCATTGTTATTGTGGCTACCTCCCCGCATGATCCGGTTTGATCCTGTATCCGGGCCGATCGGATCAATTTGGGAAGCCGTTGTAAACTCTTCATGGTGGTCCCAGGTCCACTCCCAGATATTTCCATGCACATCATACAGTCCCCATGGATTGGGCAACTTTTCTCCTACCGGATGAGTATTGATCCCACTGTTCCCACCATACCAGCCGGCTGCATCCAGATTTGGACAGAAGGCGAAGCCGGTTGCCGTAATGGTGCCCGTAAAGAAGGATGTGGTCGTTCCTGCCCGGCAGGCATACTCCCATTCAGCTTCTGTGGGGAGTCGGTATCCATCAGCTTGCCAATCTACCCATGAATTTAGTAAATCCACTTCACCACTCCGGTAAACCGTACTGTGGGTAGCATCCAAATAATACACCGGCGTGCGCCCTTCCATTTCACTCTTGGCATTGCACCAAAGGATAGCGTCATACCAATCCACCCGCGTTACGGGATGGCTTCCGGTTGATTCGGAGGTTTTTGCCCCCATGCCACCAGTCGGTAAAGCATATCCCAATCCGATGTTTTCAGGTAATAGAGACCAGTCATAAACAGCCTTCCATTCGTCATATGTGACTGGAGTATCCTTCATGTAGAAGGTCCTTGATAGGCTCACTGCGTGCTGCGTATCGCCAGCCCACGAACCGATTCCACCCGAGGGAAGCCCCATAAGGAAGTCGTCCGCAGGAATGAACTCAAAGCCCACTACATCACGCCGTTCTGAAGTCGGTGAATTCTTTATTCGTAGAAACTGTTTCTGACCAGTCTTGATAGTCATCAGAAGGAGACTTTCTGGTTCAGGTGGAGGAAATACGTTTGTCCAGTTCAGCAGATCCTCGCTCTCTTGCAGTGTTCCTCCGGCAAACTGAAAACTCACCGAGTCGCCAGAGTTTCTTATTCCTACAAAGGGAGTAAAGGGTTGGGTTGGCCTTCCACAAAATACAGTTCCCCATCCCGCAGAACCTTCCTGGTATTTAACCGTAAGATCTGGATTTGAATTCGGAAAAATCCCAGAATCGTAGTATGGAGGCTCTCCGAGAAAATAAACCTTTGACAGGTTGGTAGCATCAAGAAAGGCAAAGTTGCCGATAGTGGACACACTGCTCCCAATTGTTACACTGCTTAGACTTGAGCAACCCCAGAATGCAAGAGTTCCAATGGCTTTTAAGTCGTTCCCAAATGTAACATTCTCCAAGCTGAGACAATCACTGAAAGCCAGGTCACCTACTGAAATTAGGGTGTCTGGGAAATAAACATTTGTGAGATTCACACAATCGGCAAAGGAGAAGTCACCGATATGGAGAAGACCTTCACCAAAAACAATAGTATCAAGACTGGTGCAATGAAAGAAGGCATAATCACCAATGGAGGTCACACTATCAGGAATAGTTAGATGTGCGAGGTTCTCACAAAATTGAAAGGCTGAGTTACCGATAGATGTTACCGGTACGCCGTCAATCTCGTTTGGTATAGTTGTTTCTGCGGCGCCACAGGTGTAACCCGTAATGGCAACTTCCTGGTTAGTCACTGAGAAATCGTAGGAATCCTTGGTGAAAGGAACATTTGGGACTCCACTTACATGCCCAATCATAAAGGCATTAAGCGAAATTGACTCTATTGGATAGTCCCCTAGCCAAGGATACCTTATTGAGGAAACAGAATATACTGGAACAACAGAAATATATATCGTCTCTCCTGCTAATAAGGCAGTGACAATTCGTTCACTGAGATTAACGGGCTCGTAAATGTGGTTATTGTGCTCCCAGTCCAAAGTACCTGAGCCCCAGTCCCACAATTCACCTAAATCAAACCAAACATCGGAGTAAGTAACTCCACCGATAGTAATTTCTAATCCTGCTTGAAAGTAAGGTTCGTCAAAGACAATATTTACCAAAAATTGGATATCGTCCTCCATAACAAGAGTTTTAGAAGGATCGATATAAATCGGATCCAGTACTCTTTCTTGATCAACGATGGCGAAGTCGGCTGTCCAAGTTTCGAGGTTTGTGATTCTTGCTGGCGGATAGTCCCCATACACAGGATCAATGGGGAGAAGGTCATAATAAATCCCAAAGCTTGGCAATGGTTCAGGCAGGGAATAGGTAAAGCTATACTCAATGACAGCTCCCTGAAAAAAATCGTCGTAGTAAATTGATAGTGCGGAAGTAACGTTTGAGAGTGATATTAAGGCCAACGAAATGATTGAAAACTTAGACATTATCCTGAGTCCTTTTGTAATTTAAGTGTTGAGCGATTCAGTTGGCATTCCGCGCTAACCTAAACCCAGTATATGGGAAATTCGTTCCAGGAAGGGTCCAGCGAACACTGTTCCTGCAACTGTACGCAGATGCTCCGTTATTACCTCCACGAAGAACTCGGGTGGAGCCACCGATAGGGCCAGTTGGATTCGTGCTAGTTGCTACGGAGTAATAACTGGAACTATACCAATCCCAGCACCATTCCCACATATTTCCCGTCATATCATACAAGCCGTACCCATTCGTTCCGAATACTCCTCTCACACTGGTGAATGGAACAGGACCATCGTCCCAGTCAGGGTGATCTCCTAGAGTTGTGCTTATATCGTATGAATATGAGGTTGAGGCCGTGTAATTAGCATTGCTGTGGGATATCGTATCGCCCCATGGAAAGCGAACTCCTTCAACACCTCCTCTGGCAGAATATTCCCACTCGGCTTCCGTGGGTAATCGATAGCCATTAGCAGTCTGATTGAAGACTACATCAACAGGTGCACTGTAAGATCCACCAGCCCTGTAAACTTCGCCAGAAACAGTATAGACCGGGCTTAATCCATCTTTTTCGCTCTTGGCATTGGCGAACTTCACAGCTTCAAACCACGTTACTTCATAAACTGGGTGGTCTGGTCCCTTGCCACTACCTCCAGAAGGCAAAATGTCATAACCGTTGTTCTGCGCCCAGGTGGCTACGTCATCCCATTGTGCTTTTGTTACCTCTGTTGCTTGCATGTGATAAGAAGACAAGGACACCTGATGGACTGGCAACTCGTCATTTCGACCCTCACTGTAGGAGTCCCCCATCATAAAGCTTCCTGATGGAATTAAATTAAACTCAATTGCATCCAAATCAGACTCGAGCTTTGCCCTGAAGAATCTTTTATCCTTTTCTCTGGTTGAATAGAAACGAGAGATCATCTCTCCATTTCCCAGAATATTGATTTCCTCTACAGACCAAATCTGAAGATCCCCCGAAGATTCAATCCTGTAAAGGGCTCCGAAACCCGCATTAAACCGGAACTCCAATGCTAAATGAATTTCAGAGTAAGTGTCTGGGACGCTTTCCGATAAATTCGGATCAAATCCAGTTTCTATCTCAAACTTGTCGAAGAAGCCGTCACCATCCGAGTCTTGGAGGGCTGGATTTGTCCCATAGGTCACCACCTCTTGATAATCCGTAAGTCCGTCGTCATCAGAATCCAGAAGCAAGGGATCAGAACCATGGTCGTTAACCTCTGCTCCGTCTGCCAATCCATCCCCGTCCGAGTCGGGGACAAGAGGATCAGTACCATAGACATTCAATTCTGCATTGTCATCCAGCCCATCCCCATCTGTGTCTGGGGAATTCGGATTAAGGCCAACGAACTCAAAGATATATCCATCTGCGATAAACTGCTCATCTGCGTCTGCCCATGACTGCGTGCCATCAAAAATAACAACATGGTTCTCCGACAGCCCTCCGTCAGGCTGTCCTCCATACCAACGGTCATAGGCGAGACTTGATCCATCGCTCCAAAGCCAGACTCCCTCGGAAGCTTCATCTCCGAGACCAATCCATATATTACCGGTTGTTTGCTGACGAATCTGGAAACTGAAGTCAGAATAAATGGCCTCATCAGAAAAAGCAGCAACCCTACCATTCATAGAGTCTGCATGCGCTGCCGCTTGAGACCACGTATAGGCCCAGGCGACCAATTGAAAGAAACTCCCTACATAGGCCACTTCAAAATCATCGTTCAGGCCATCGGCATCAGTATCAGCAAGAAGTGGGTTTGATCGGTAGAGGGTTACCTCGTCCAGATTCGTTAACGTGTCCCCATCAAAATCCTCCAGGTCATCATTGGTTCCATTCCCATCACTATCTGCAACAAGTGGGTTTGTCAGGGTCAGGTTTACCTCAACACCATCATTCAGGTTGTCGCCATCCGTATCGGCATTTTGTGGGTCTGTACCGGCGGTGCGTTCTTCACCATCGTCCAATCCATCGCCATCGGTATCGGCTAAATTCGGATCAGTCTGCGTGCCTGGAATCTCAAGAATATAAGCCTCTCGTACAACAGATGTCCCTGTATCATACCACATCCCTAGGGATGCCCCAAACCCCCCACTCACTTCCGCCACATCTGAGTTACTGAAATCGTCAGGTTGTCCAACCGCCCATAAGTTGAAAGCAAAAGGTTCCCCGGTGACCCATGTCCAGACTCCCTCTACATCAATGTCATTAGCCCCAATCCACGCACCAGTAATTGAGTCAAGGGCTCCGGCACCTAGACTTGCAATGGCGGTGTCCCACTCCTCCTGGCTTGTGAAGGTCGCCAAGTGCCCTCCCCTCGTCTCGGCATCCGCCTTTGCTTGGGACCAAGTTAGAAAAGAAAAGATTAACGCATACTCAGGATTTCCCATCTCCCCCGAATCTGAGATGCCGTCACCATCAGAGTCAGCCAACAGTGGATCGGTAAGGTAAACAACAACCTCATCGTAATCCGATAACCCATCAAAGTCGGTATCGGGATTATTGATATCTGTCCCATACAAAGTCTCCTCAATATCTGATAAGCCATCACCGTCGGTATCCAGGCCACCTGTATTACCAACAGCAAAATAGTGGATCCTGTCGGTGGCAGCTTCACCGCTACCGATTCCAGATGAGGTATACCGAATGGCAATATATATGGTCTGCCCGTCGTAGGCGGAAAGATCTACCATACCAGAGTCAGTTAATTCAAAGGTGCTGTCTCCAGCAAGGGTTACGGTCAAGTCTGTCCATGTGGCCGATGTGGGAATACTGGCGCCATCCCAGTCTGTTGAAAGCTTCACCTCAAGCGGAGGTCCACTGAAGCCACGCTCGTGGCCCACAACAAAAAAACTATTGCTCACAGTTGTGAGATCAATGGCAGGTGTAATGAGCCAGTCATCGGAGGCCACGTCCGCTCCAAATCCAACAATATCCATGGAGAAAGAATCTTCGAAAGCCCCAGGCGTCCAATTGGCTGTTGATGCTATACTGACTGCCTGAAAATCCCCAAGGCCGCTGCTGAAGTCTTCCGCAAACACTAGGGAATCGGTATCAATAACAACCACGAAGCCAACCGAATCATCTATACCATCCGGATTGGTAACTATTATATCACCTGTCATAGCACCTCCGGGCACGGCAACAACGAGACCCTCACCCTCGACATAAAAACTGGCACTGACCCCGCCAATCGTCACCTCACTTACAGTGGAGAGATTTGTTCCTGAAATTGTGACCGAGTTACCAACTGAAGCAAATGTAGGATAGAAAGCCTCAATACTTGGTGGAAACGTTGGAGGGGGTGCGGTCGGATTAATAAGACCCGGCGTATCTGTGGCTTCCGGATACAAGCCAATCACGGTACCATTAGCATCCTCCTCAAAGAGAATGTACGAACCGATAAGCCATTCACCCGTATCACTTGCTCGATATGCATGGGGAGGGACAAAACCTCCGCCCCAAGGGCCGAGATCCGTACCACCAAACGTTTCGCCGTAATAAAATTCACCGGGATCACTGGGTACCGTCTTAATAGATTCCACGAGACTGAGAGCATCTATTGTGCTTGTCCAAGGAAGAACCGCATTTGGGGTACCGTCGTCGTTATCGTCGATATCAATGGCGAGGTCGCCGAGTTGGTCTTCGAAAGTAAGCACTTCACCTTGTGTCCATCCTCGGACGAGGAGGGCTGTCACATTATCCGAGTTTTCCATGGCATTGCCGAACACACTGGAAACAAAGTCGATCTGAGCCAAATCAATGCCAACAGAAGCTGTGTCAAATGCAGGACCAGCCAAAAGGAATATGCCATCAGAAGGAATAACATTACCTGTGAGGTCTATAGCTCTTTCAACCACGCCGGAGCCCTTGTATGCACCATCACCGGAGTGATCGCCGATGTAGATGAACCAGACATCGTCAAGGCTCTCCCCGGGAATGCCCTTGATTTCGACATACTCCTCGTCATCCGGGTTGTTGGGTTGGTCCGTTCGTATTTCGTTGAGCTGAAGGGCATAACTTAACTGGTTTGCCGAAAGTGAAACAACAAGGAGAGGTATAAAGAGCAGATTCCGTTTCATCGGGTATCCGTCTAATTTTTTTATAGGCTATTTACAATTAAAATAACCGATAAAGGGCAAAAGATTGGCAGGCGGGATTAGTTTATTCCCTTTTGCTCTTATTTCAGCAGGAGAACTTCTCATCAAGCCCCGTTCAGTTTTTGGGGAGCAGGTCACCACCCCATCCTCATGAAGATCATCGATACCTACACCGGGCCTACCCTCCAAGGCTGTGAACTGCCATTCTCAGACGACACAGCCACACCCGTGCCCACTGCGGGGTGGATCTGCTACTGACCGGACATCATATCGACCACAAAAAGCCATTTTCAAAAGGTGGCCTACCCGTCGAGGTGAATCTCCAGGCCCTCTGGCCTGAGTGTAACTTGAGGAAGGGTTGTCAGGTCACAAGTTGAACCTGTACTCCTATAAACATCACCCTCGTTTCAGGCGAAACACACTAGCTTCCCTCCATTCATGCCATATCCAGATGACGGAATCACTTGAGTTTAAAATCCTATAGAATACAGGTCGACCCATGTGGACAGCTTCCACACCTATACTTCCTCCACTATCGATCGTCATTACCAATGAATTATTTGAATTGATGATAATTGCAGTGCCATTTGAGAGCGACAGGAACTGACTCCGATCATAAAGATTATCATCATTCTCAAATCCCTTATATTGGATCCAATTGACGACGCCCGATAGGCCAACCTTAGCCCAAAAGGGATCAGCGGCGTGATCTTTTCCGTCTGTGCTTGAGGTCGTACTCTGACTTCCCTGACATCCCAATCCAGAACCTAGCATAAATAGTAGATCAATCTTTTCCCTGTCATTGCCATTGTCTAGCACCGTGAATGTATCAATTGAATTATTTGATAAGTTGAGGCGCAATATTACCGCCCCTGACTCGGAGGAAGTGGGATGATTAAAGTTATAGGCAAGGCCCCCTCCCACGTATAGGTAACTTCCCAAGAGTACTACTCGATCAAAGGTATTATAGTACGTGTTAAAGTCGAAGTACTGGCCAGAGTGATCCAGGACTGGGATCGTCAAAATCCGGATAAGGGCACCTGTCCAATCAAAAACGGCAAAGGCATATTCAGCGGGATCTGTAGATAGACCAACCGGCTCCAACGGCACAACAATACCGTCCGGGAAACTAACAGCTTCACCGGTCAGAAGGTCCCACTTGGTGGGGATAATGGATGATAGATCCTTCTCGATCACAGTACCACTCGATTGAATGATAATAATTTTATCTGGATTAGTTTCAAAAGCTGCAAAACGATCACTGCTCGGAGTTTTGATATAGCATATATCAAGGGAGCCCACGGCTTTGGAGAGGACAACTGACTGGGTGGTACCAGTCGGGGAAGTTCTATTGAGTTTACTGTTAGACTCCGTAAGGTAATAGAAGGCGTCCTGGCCACTCAAGCAGCCTAGTGCCAAATAATCTGCCGGCATAGGAACTTCGGATACGGTTCCCGCAAAGAATCTTGGCAGACTGGCAGCAGCCTCCACTACCTGAAAGAACTCCTTAGACTGTCCTGTGCGCGTCGCCACCACAGTTTCCTCAGAGGCATCCGTTACAAAAGACCCAATGGTCTCCCATGTTTGGAGGCTTTCAGATGCATTCAGGTCGTATGCCTTGCCAGGATCAACGGCCACATGCATTTCAACCGTGGATTGATCAAACAAGATCCGGTTGACGACAGGTTGCTCAGCAGAAACCAAAACAGCGACGCTTAAGCTAAGCAGAGGATATCGGAGGAGATTTTTAGTATTCATGAGGTAAACTGTAGTGCTGCTTAAAGAATCCCAGCAAGTTGTCGACCGAGGCTCCCAGCTTCTGAACTGCCCCCTCGATCACCAGCAACCGGTGAACCACCGAGTTCAGGCTTCGCTACGATTCTTTTTCCTTGTGCATGGCTTGGCTTGAGTTCCGGAACTTACCGCCCCGGACTGCGGGCAAGGCGGAAGCCAATTCTGTTGGACGTGAAGTCCGGGCTGTTTTGCCACCGGTACGAGACAGTGCATTCGGAGGCGGCGTCATTCCAGTTGCCGCCGCGGCGGCGGCGACTGGAGCCGTTGGCATCCCAGCACCACTCCAGCACGTTGCCGCTCATTTCGTGCAGGCCTAGCTCGTTGGCCGCCTTTTGCCCCACCGGCCAAGTGCCGCGGTCTTCAAGCAAGTTACACGCCGCACCGCCGGAGTTGTCATAGTACCACCCCACCGCGATCAAGTCATTGCTGCCGCTGTAGGTGTACCCGTTGCTCTGGTTGCCGCCGCGCGCGGCGAATTCCCATTCCGCTTCCAAAGGCAGGCGGTAGCCGCTCGCCGTCAGGTCCTGCACAATTGTGGTAGGAAAGGGCCAGCCGCTCTTGTAAGTCGCTCCGCTCACCGTATACACTGGCGTCAAACCCTCCTGCTCGCTCTTCGCATTGCACCACTTCACTACATCGTACCACGACACCGAATGCACCGGGTGGTCTTCCGCGCAGCCGGCACCAACGCTGTAGCTGTCGTAGCCGTTCGCAGTAGCCCACACGCGCACCTCCTGCCACTCGCCCCAGGTCACCTCGTGCTTGCCGATGTAGAAGGTATCGACAACCGTGCCGTTCAACTCATTACTGGACACTAGGGTGCCACCCTCGACTATGACAAAGTTCGCAGGGGCAATCAGATTGTTTGCCCGCAATTCAGATAGAAGGGATTCCATCTTCGCCGCCAGCACCTGGGCATCGGCGCTCTCCCGCGCTTTCATCGCATAGGGCACCGCCAGCAGGCGGGTGCGTATGTCCGCCTCCAGCCCGTCGACCATCAGCGCCAGCCAGTGCTCCGAGGCGGTCATGCTGGCGAAGATCTCCGAGATGTCGATAAAGTCGTAGGTGGCGGTCAGGTCCAGGCCCGCTTCCGGAATACCGGCCAAATAAGTGACTTGCACGGCCTTGGTGGCGTGGGTGTAGCTCACGCTGAAATCTGTGCTACTGGAGCCACCCGATTGGGACCAGTTGTAGACCCCGTCGCTCACCGCCACAGTCCCGTCGATCGGCGAGACGTTGAGCGTGCCGGCGAAGAACTGGTTCACCCCGTTAGTGGTGAGAATCACCTCCGAACCGCTGGTAGTGCGCGTCCCCGCCTCGCCGAAGCTGAAACTATAGACCCCGTCCGCCAATTCAACGCTGCCAATGACCTCCTCGTACAGCAGTGTACCTCCACTGGCTGCATCGTACATCCGTACCGTCATGGAGACGGTCGCGTTGACCGGATCCCCTTGAGCATCTGTCAGCCGCCCCTGATAATGGATCTGGCTGGGTACAGCCGCATTCAGTTGTGCAGTGGCTGAAAAGCAGGCGAAGAGGAGGGCGTAGAGGATTGGTTTCATGGTCATATAAGGCTAATTTTAAAGACACACTTTAGGAAAAGAGGTTCAGGGCAGGACAATCTCCACCAGCAGGAAGTACGGCAGGTCCGCCGGGTCACCGATTGGGTAGCTCCACTCCACCAGCGTTTCGTCGCCAACGAGGGTGTCGAGAAGTGTCCAGTCGGATAGGTCATGACTGCCCCAGATGATGTAATTGCGTTCAGTCTGCGTCTGTACGGGGAGAATCAGATCTGTTCCATCGAGGTAGACTGCTGGACGGAAAACCGAAGCGGGGTCATTGGGATCGGTCTTGGCCAGCATCTCCATCTTATTGGTTGCCCTGTCTTTATCCGGGTCGTCATCCGGATCCACCCCGATGTGGCCGAAGTTCTCCAGCTCCCACCAGTCCGGCAGCCCGTTGCCATCCAGGTCCGCGTTGGGATCCAGCGGTAGTGACGGATACATTACCTCGATCAGCCCGACAAGAATCCTGTATCCGCCAGCCGTTCCCGGTGCCGTCTCAAAGGGCGATCCGATGGAGACATGGTTTTGACTGGTCCCGATTGCCGACTTGCCTCCGCCCGAGTCGATCCCGGAATGCCCGGACAACGGACCGGACAGTCCGACTATGAGTAAAACGGTAAAGCAGCGGCAGAGCAGAAGGGCGGTCTTCATGAGCGACGGTTCTGATTTAGTCGTCGAAATCAGAAACAACAAGAGTTTAAAACGTAAAAATCACCCTGATCCCCTTCCATCTGGAGAGAGCAACTTTCGACTCGTCTTCATCCCGGGCCAGCGGAAGGAGATGCAAGGAACTTGCGAGACATTGTCAGCAGCAACGGCAAAAATAATAAAAAATCACGAACTTAGGTCTTTTTCTTTCTCGGTCTTCCTGGTTTTCCCTCCCAATCCGGAAAAATTGCCTTAACCAGTTTCCTGAGGTCAGAATATTCCTCTGGGCATTTCACACCAGATCCCGTTATGAGGTGATACAAGTCAGGAATATTGTCACAGAGTTGCGCAAAAACACCTATTGCCTCAACAAGTTTCATCAGTTCGGTTGGATTATCAGAGTCTAATGTCTGGTATTCCAAGGACTCTCCAAACTGAATAAAAAACTCATGGTTACCATCTTTGATAGCTTCCAAAAATTTCTGACAAACCCGTTTCTGAAATTCCTCCCCTTCTATCTCTCCATTCAGCTCTTTTTTAATGAACTCAATTTCAATGTATGTCATCAAGTCCCCACCAGCAACAATTTGTGCATATGCCTCCGGACCTAATTTAGAGATCTTCTTATAGCTCAGTTGTTTCTTCATTTTACGCCAACAGGTTGAATGTTAAAGTACTTAACAGCGTCCTTTCTGGTCGCCAGCCCCTTGTAAGCAGTCCAAATCTCTCTAGGGTTCTGATGCCCTAAAATGTAGCTGGCCTTCTCGGCACTACCATCCAATGCACAACGGTAGGTGGCGAAGGAATGCCTCAAGGCGTTCTTGGGTGGAGTGATCTTCGCGTTTTTGAATGCCTGAGACTTCCGCCAGTTATAGTTCCGGGCAGTCCACCCGCAAAAGTCCTCAGTGGATGAGAGTGACAACCACTTCCAAAGGTTCTCCCCGGCGTCCTCTATGAGGTGCCTTGAGCCGGTTTTGAACTTTGCTGCTGGGATGAGGATGGTTTTGTTGGTTAGGTCGATCTCCGAGGGTTCCAATCGGGTGATATTTGCATTTCTAAGCCCAGCAAACAGTTGCAAAGCCATAAGGCCCGCAAGCTCTGGGGAAATCCCCCGCGCGGCCTTCAGGACTGCCCTAGTCTCCTCAACCGACAATATACCGGCCTCTTGCTTCTTGGGGATTTCGATCTTCAATCGACTTGCTGGAGACTTATCGAGCCATTCTTCAGCTATCGCATAGTTGAATAAGGCTACTGTATAGGCCCTGTAATTCCGCTTTGTGACAGCTCCTACCTCCTGTGCATCAAAGAAATCTTGAATCTCCTTTTTGGTAATTTCCAGCAAGAGCGTGTCCGGCCCCAGTGAGGCCTCCAACCGCCCGTAGAAGCTTTTGAGGTGTTTTCGGTACTCTTCGCTGCGCCCAGCGCGTGTGACATGCTTTTGATAGGCCTCTGTTAGGTCATGGAGGGATTTCTCTGTAGCAATGGAAAGGTTGGCTCCACGGGCTATGTTAACAGCCTGTTCCGGCTCGATACCTAACTCTTCACAGTCTCTTTTGAGAGACTGCCATCTCAGCCACTCTGTCAGGGAAAAGTCTTCGACCTCCCCGGCTAGATGAGTCGATCTAAAGAACTTGTCTCGCTCGTCTGAGGTAGAGAAAAATTGAAAGCGCCTTTTCCCATCCTCCCTCCACTCTACACCCCAACGGTTCTTACGGTCCTTGCGTTCAACCTTGCGCAGGGTATGGCGTTCTCTGGTTGCAAGTTCCCTCTCATGCATGGTTGCGGATGGTTGCAGATCCTGTACAATCTTGTCAAATTCTGTCTTATCATGTCCATCCGAAAGCAATCGGCGATCAAGCGTTGAGCCCTTTATTTAAGGAGGATCCCGGCAATCCAGAGGGCTTGCAATCGAGTCGTTGGATTAAAAATGGCGGAGAGGGGGGGATTCGAACCCCCGGTACCCTTGTGGGGCACACTCACTTTCCAGGCGAGCACGATCGGCCACTCTGTCACCTCTCCAAAAGGGAAAGCGGAAGATTTGGGGGATGAGGGAATTGGGTGCAACAAGAAATCGCAAAAAAGATGTGTTTTGGTGGGAGACCAGAGGCTTCACTGGCCTGCTGGTGATCGGTTGTGGGGCAGCGGCCATTCTCAACAACCAACCGATCAACAATACAAAGCCCCCGCAAAAAACAAATGCCAATCGTCCATCGGTTTGTTGAATCCCGGAGAATTATTCCTAGCGAAAACAGCGTAAAGCAGTACCATGCCACACATCCTGTCAGCACGCCAACTGCAGTAAAAACCATCAAGGCATAATTTAGAAGGGGAAACAGCTATGAAACTGAAAAACGCAAATTCGGATATTTACATCCCAGACGATGGAAGATTGCCGGACAGCATCACCCGAACCACTCACCTCGGGATTGGGGCTCATCAGGACGACCTGGAATTCATGGCCATGCATGGTATCCTGGAATGTTACCAGAGGGATAGCAGATGGTTTGGAGGGATTACTTGCACCGATGGCGCTGGGAGCGCCAGGAGTGGACCATACGCGGATTACTCGGATGAGCAAATGAAGGCGGTGCGCGTCGAGGAACAGCGGGCGGCGGCCAAGCTTGGGGAATACGCCTTCATGGCACAATTGGGCTATCCCAGTTCGTGCACAAAACAAGCAAGCAAGCGACAAGACTTGGTTCAGGAGATCCATAACCTGATTCTGGAGGCGCAGCCCATTTATATTTATACCCACAACCCATTCGATAAGCATGCCTCACACATTGGAGTGTGCCTCGCTGTCCTGGAAGCCATACGGATTCTGCCTGCAGACAAACGGCCTCGAACGGTCTTCGGTTGCGAGGTCTGGCGGGCATTGGATTGGATACCGGATTCCATGAAGGTCATCCAGCCAGTTGATACGCATCCTAGCCTTGCCCCCGAGTTGAATGGAGTCTTCAAGTCGCAGATAGCAGGCGGAAAGCGATACGACCTCGCGGTTGAAGGCAGGCGGTTGGCCAACGCTACATTTCTTGATTCCTACTCGGTGGACCAATGCAATCGGGCGGCCTATGCAATCGATCTGACCCCGTTGACAGCGGACAGTGGTCCCAGCATTGAGCAATTTACATCAGGTATCCTTGATTCATTTGCTGAAGAGTGCCACCGAATGCTTAAAGATTTAAAAACGTAGGATCTTTGCTTTCAGAGTTTGTTGGGAAGCCTTCAGGTGGCCGATGCTGCCGAACACGACAGCGGCTTAGCGCAAACTTGTGGGCAGGGCGAATCGCAAAAAGATGCGTTTGGGTGGGAGACCTGTTGTGAGCTAGTCCGCCTTCAATTGATGGTAGAAGGTCCACAAGGCCCGGGTGAGGTCACTCTCCTTGATTGGCTTGGCAACAAAATCCCGCATGCCGGCGGCCTCACTGGCCTGCCGGTCATCGGTGGTGGCGGCAGCGGTCATCGCAATAATGTAGGGATGCGGGGACTTTTGCAGGATCCGGCGGGCCGTTTCGAATCCGTCCATATCGGGCATTTGCAGATCCAGGAAAACAACATCCGGGAGCTTCTTTTCGACAGACTGAAGGGCCTCCTGTCCGCTCCTGACAATTTCGACATCGAGGCCGTGTCGTTTCAGGAGCAACTTGGCAACTTGGAGGTTTGTCTTGTTGTCATCCACGACAAGAATTCTCCGGTTGCGCATGAGCACGCTGAGTTCCTGCCCCGGGGTTTTTTGACGAGCCCTGTTGGGAAAGGGTAAAGGCGTATTACGGGCATTGGGATAAAGAATCTGCACGAGGGCGAGCGAGCGAAGCGGCTTCATGAGAAAGGCAACCGATTCCACCCCGGCAATCTCCCAATTGCGGGATTCCCCCGGTGAAGCGAGGATTATGGCATCGGGGTATTTTCCGTTTTCCTTCGGCAGATCAAGCTCAATGACGCTTCCCTCAGTTGTCGGGAACAATTCCGGATGGTTCAGGATGAGGAGCGCGTTTTCCGGAATGGTCGCATCCGCCTCGGGCTTCCCGTCAAAGGAAATCACGTCTGCCCCAAGGGAGGAAATCCTGTCCCTGTAGAAACTCCGGGTGGCAGGGTTCGGATCAAAGAGGAGAACGGTGTGCGGAGGGTCCCCTGCCGCTGGAAGATGGGGTTCCAGCCAACCCCCGGAGAGGGTTGTTCCAAGGACATTGAAACTGAACGTGGATCCCTTGGAACTGCTGCTGTCAAGGGCGAGGTCCCCACCCATGCGCTGGGTCAGCTTCTGGCTGATGGTCAAGCCCAGGCCGGTGCCTCCGTATTTGCGGGCAGTTGAGGAGTCGAGCTGGTTGAAGGCTTCGAACAAATGGTCCTGCATGAGCGGATCCACCCCCGGACCGGAATCCGTGAGCGTGAAGATGAGCCTCACCCTGCCCTCTTCCAGGCCCTCCGAAGTCACCCGGAGCATGATCTGCCCCTTCTTCGTGAATTTGACGGCATTGCCGAGGATGTTCACGAGGATCTGGCGCAAGCGCGTCGGATCAACATAGACCCTCTCGGGGACATCCGGGGTAATGTGATGGAGCAAGTCGATACCCTTTTCGCTGACCGCAAGGGCGAACAAGTCCAAGGCGTCCTCGACTAGATTGATGACATTGGTCTCGACTTCATCCAGCTCAAGTTTGCCCGCTTCAATCTTCGAGAAGTCGAGGATATCCTCAATGATCCCCAACAAGCCTTCTGCACTCTTGCGGATCACGGTCAGGTATTCCACCTGCTCGTCTGAAAGTTCCGTCCCGCCCAGCACCGTGCACATTCCCAGAACCCCGTTCATCGGGGTACGAATCTCATGACTCATGTTGGCGAGGAAGCGGCTCTTGGTCTCATTTGCCTCGGCCGCCTCTGTCGCAAGCAGATTGGCACGGTCAATTTCCGTGGACAGCTTCTGATTGAGCATTTCGGCACGATCTTTGGCGGCCAGGAGGGAGGCCTCAGACCGCTCGCGCTGGACCGCAATGCCAAAGCCCTTCCCGGCGGCCCGTAGAATGGATATTTCCGTGTCACTCCACCGATGGACCTTGGTACAATCATCAAATCCGACAAATCCCCACATCTGGTTCTCGACAAAAATCGGGACCAGCAGGATTGAGACAATATCCTGTCCCTTCAGTACTTCCTGCTCCTCGGCTTCCATGTCCGCCACGACTCCATGAACCACCTGATTGCGGTGCAGGATCTCCTTCCACCTGTCCAACCCGGACTCCCATTCCAGGCTTTGCATCACAGGATTGTGTAACTGGGCGGTAATATTGGGTGCCACCCACTCAAAGCGCATGCTGATGACATCGCCATCGGTCGCCTCGTCGTAGTGCTCTTCAAAAATATAGACCCGGTCGACATTGGCAGCCCAACCAATCGTGGAGAGGGCCTCCGGCATGGCCGAGCCCAAGCCCTCGCGGAATTCAAGCAGCTTCGCAAGGGCGTCAGCGAGCCCGGTCAAGAGTCGGTCACGATGCAGGAGGGATTCCTCCACTTCCTTTCGGCCGGAAATGTCGAGAATCAGGGAGGCAATCCCCTTGAGCTGGCCATCCGCTCCACGCAGTGCCCGTACGGAAATATCTCCCCAGAAGATGCTGCCATCTTTTCGCTGGAATTTGCGTTCCACGCGATAGGCAGTCACATCCCCCGTGGACAGGGAACGAGCCATACGGCGAGTATCTGCCCGGTCCTCTTCCGCCGACAAGTCGATGGGGGTTGGGACGTCATCCAGGGTGTAGCCAAAAAGCTCCGTCCAACGGTCATTGACCCGCTCAAATTTCCCATTCGCGTCCATCACCGAGATGGCTGCGGCACTATTGTCAAAAATGCTTCGGAAGAGCTTTTCACGATCCAGAATTTCCGAAGCGAGCCGCTTTTGCCGATCAAGAGCGCTCCGGAGGCGGTTTGCCGTGATCATCAGCACCGTGGCAATCGCGATCATGAGGATTGTCAGGCGTATGGAGTCCTCCTGTGCCGCGCGGATTTCCCCGATTAATCCAATCCGTGGCACCCCGACTGAAACCACATAGCCCGGAGATTCGAGGCCAATGGAGGCCGTCCTGGAGTAAGCAAAAATGCCGTTTCCCACATCAACACTCGTTTCGTCACTGGTGATGGTTGTCCGGCTCTGGAAGGCCGCCAGCAGGTGCAGCGAGGGTTCAATCTGTCTCGGCCTGTCCGGAACATTGATTGTCGACATTGTGCTGTTGGCTTCCACAAGGCAACGGATGCTGCCGTTAAGATCCTGTCCGTAGACGCGGACCAGCACAGGATAGCGACGGAGCGGATAGCTGGCCTCGACAAAGCGCTCAAACCGACCGGTGGCCCGATTCAGGGCAGCCTCCCCACGATACCGGAAAGCATAGATATCTTCCACCGACATCGTTTCCGAGAGAATCTTCGATTGCCGGGCGTTTTCTTTTTCTATCTCCGTCAGGCGGAGGCTCCCCTCAAGATAAAGCAAGGTCCCTCCAGTCACGAGGATAACAATTGGTAACCTCAGTAATTCTCCCCCACCGAGGGACCAGACCCGCCGGCGGGACAACCCGTACAGCAACAGGTGGAAGGCCATTACCAGTGCGGCAATCAGGAAAAAAAGCTCATTCAAGAGGATTTCAGGACTCAGTTGCATCTCGACTCTGGGGGAGAACCTAAAAATTCCCTGAAGATTTGCACTCTAAAAAACCCGCCCCGAAACCGAAGGTTCTCCCAGCAGGCTTGTTTACTCAAGTTAAGTAGCCTTCGATGTCGATGGATTCCCCATCTCGCCAAAGCCCTTCAAGATTAAAAAATTCACGCGTCTCGCCGGTGAAGATATGGACCATGAAGTCAAAGGCATCTATGACAACCCATCCAGACTGGTCTCCGGACCCCGTGACCTGAGCCTCCTGGCCCAATTTATCCAGCTCCTCCTCAACCACTTTTCCGAGAGCCTTCAGGTGCGGATTACTGGTGCCCGTCGCAATCAAAAGATAATCGGTGATTGAAGAGACCTCCCCCACGTCGATCAATCGAAGCGATTCGGCTTTTTTCTGGTCCAGCGCGATCAGGCAGCGCTGCAAGGTTTGCGGAAGGGTCGAGGTGTCTTTCGTTGCGGTTACTGGCATAAATGAGGGTTATGAAGCATAGATTACGGACCAAACATATGAAAGGTGGCAGGCCATTGTCAATCGGCGTTGTAGAGCCTGTTCTCGCGGATGTACGAATCCACAGCGGGCGGGACAAGCCCTTCGATGGGAAGGCCCGCGCCTGCGCGGGTACGCACCTCAGTGGCACTGACCGGATTGAGCCTGTTGTTCACGAGGAACAGGCTGAGTCCCGGAATCCCGGGCCAGTCGAGCTGATAGCCCGGTCGCATCACAAGAATGAAGCCAATCTTGTGGACGAGTTTTTCGATTCCGCGCCAGTATTTCAAGCCCGGGAGCTGGTCGGAACCAATGATCCAGAACAGATGGGAATTCGGGTAGACGCGCTCGAGATGTTCAATGGATTGCAAGGTGTAGCTGGGCCCGTCGCGTCCAAGCTCACCCTCCCAGATACTAAAGAGCCGCTCAGTATGGATGGCCGTGCGCAACATTTCCAGACGGTGCGACGGCGTGGCCTGCGGGGCCGCATCCTTGAGCGGGTTTTGCGCGGCAGGAACAAAGTATACCCGGTGCAGTCGCAGTTGCTCAGCGGCAGCCTGTGCCATTTGCAGATGTCCGGAATGCACGGGATCAAAACTTCCCCCGAAAAAGGCAATCCTCCGTTTCTCTCGCAACATGCCTGATACTGTGGGAGAATCCGGCCCGCTGGCAATGTCAGGATTGAAAATGTTGCAAGAGCGGAAGGGGCCCGCCAACTTGCCTCCAGATGGAACACAGGAAATTATCGGATGAGCTGGGTGCGCTTCTCCAAACTGATGGCGATGCCCTGACAGTCGAACAACTTGTCGATCGTGTTGGTGATCGAGGCTTCGGATTGCTTCTGCTGGTTCTGTCCCTTCCCAGTGCACTTCCCGTCCCGGCCGCCGGTTATAGTATTCCCTTCGGACTGCTCTTGCTGGTCCTTTCCGTGCAGATGCTCATCGGGAAAAGCCATCCGGTCTTCCCCGCGCGCCTGAAGAGAGTCCGTATCAGCAGCGGCTTTGCGGAGAAACTCATCAAGGGGGCGGCCTGGATCTTCAAGCGGCTGGAGTGGGTCATCCGCCCGCGCATGCGCTGGGTGGGTCTTCGTGGCGGGCGTATGCTCATGGGCTTCCTTGTTCTTGCCATGGCCATCCTGATGATGATCCCAATCCCGATGACCAACACCTTTCCCGCCTTCGTCATATTCCTGATCGGCATCGGATTGACAGAGGATGACGGGCTTTTCGCAATCGGGGCATGCGTGGTCGGGATACTGGCAGTCCTCCTGTATGCCGCCCTGATTTGGGCCATCATCGTGCATGGACCGGAGGTCGCGACCACCATCAAGGACTCAATCAAATCAATGCTGCCCTGAGCGACGGGTTATAGTCGTTCTATAAACAGGCCGCAGGACAATGGCGGGATGACAATCCTCTCCCCAGCCCTTTCAAAGTGAGGGCCGGCCAGCATTGGATCACCCCAGCGTTCCGAGTCAGCCAGTTGCTCAAAGCGATCAAGATCCTGCTCAGGAAATCTCAATTCCTCGAATTCGTATCCGGGATTGACGACATAGAGCAGCCGTTCTCGACCGTGTGTGCGCAGGGCATTGTAGATCATCCCAAAGAGATGCTCATGCTGGCTTGTCATGAAATAGTCACTACCCGGGAATTCGTCCAGCCGGAGATAGCGTCCGAGCGGACCCATCCTGAAAGCAATCCACTTGCGGAAATAATCAACTGTTCCGGAATACTCAGTCATGCGGGTATATGGAATGGCATTCAAGTCGCCCCGGAGGTAGGTGTTATTGGTTCCTCCCTTGGATTTGAGCATATCCATTCCGCTGGACAACATTGGAATACCAAGCGACATCATCTGCATCCCGATCATCAGGTGGGTGCGGCGGCGGTCATTGGCTGTCGGACGATGGCCGTCGTGGCCGCCGTTTTCCGTGATTTTGTCAATCCAGCAGCGATCGTCGTGTGACTCGACATAATTGACAGTCTGTGCCGGGAAGCGGCTCCAGTCGGGAGAGGATCCCTGCATGAAATACCCCAGGCGATCGGCATTGGCATGAAGGGTAAGGTACTCGCGCATGTATTCCCTGTATCCATCATTCCACGACGCAAATCCTGTCTCCCGCAATTCCCCCGCGATATGCCCACGGAAGCTCCAGGGTTCCGCAATGAGGATTACCTCCGGCTTGACTGCTTTGAGCTCAGTTTCGAGCCAGGCAAGGGTTTCCTTCCCAAGCAGTTCCCCGAGATCAAAGCGAAATCCGTCGACCCCAAATGCTTCCATCCAGTGAATCAGGCTGTCGCGCATCAGGCGGCGCACCATCGGCGTGTTGGCGTCAAGCGTGTTGCCGCAACCGCTGTAGTTTTCATAATGGCCATCCTCCGTCAGCAGAAAGTAGTATTCGCGGTCCAGATACTGGAGGAAATTAGGCTCGCCAAAGTGATTGTAGACGACGTCAAGAATGACCGCCATCCCCTTCCCGTGGAAGCTCTTCACAAGCTCGCGAAACTCACCGATCTGGTCGAGACTGGAAGCGTCCTTACAATACTGGCTGGCGGGCGCGAAATAATTCACGGGCATGTAGCCCCATGCGTATTGTTCCTTATCCAAGGTGTCGAATTCGTGCACGGGCTGCAACTCAACGGCATTCACGCCGAGCTCGCTGAGGTAAAAGCTCTTGTCATCAATCCATTTTTTCAGGCCGCGGAAACCAAGTCGTTCCTCATCGGACATCTCAACCGGGGCAGTGGCCGTGAGGTCACGTACATGGGCTTCCGCAATGACAAGATCATGCCAGTGCGCTGCCTTGAATCCATCGTCTTCACGCTCAAAGAATGAATCATCCACAACAATCCCCGGGCCCATTGGGCCGCAGACCGCCTTGGCATACGGATCCGGAATACGAAATTCAGGGTCGAAGAATCCGACTTCATCCGTCTCCTTGGCTTCTACAGTGTAATGATAAAACCATCCATGCAGGTTGCCTTCAACATGCGCTTCCCAGACGAGGTCATCGGTCAACTTGAGCGGAATGGGATCGCCTTCGGGCCCGTCGAGGTCCTGAAAGAGAAAGAGGTTCACCTTGATTGCGCGGGGAGCAAATATCCGGAAGCTCGTTGTGTTGTCGTTGACAATCGCGCCCAGCGGGCCTTTCGCCTCAAGGCTTTTGAGAAAGACGCCCGGACTGAGGCGGATCGAATCCACCACGCCGTCCACCTTGAAATAAAGCAGGCGGCCCTCACTCTGGTTGAGCGGAAGAGGCGTTTCAAAACGAAAGAGGTGCCGGCCACTGCGATGTGAGGAAAAGAGGTAATTCTTGATTCCAAACCCGTCGACGTGCGCATTCGCGGTGTCCTCGGGCACCTCAAGCCAGTGCTTTTTGCCGGTTACGAACTTGAAGGTCGCCGCCTCTTCCTGGTCCAGGCTGGCCTGCGGGACCGACAGGACGTGGCAAGGCTTTCCCCTTACCGTTCCATTGGACATCTTCCAATTGGAATCGCCAATGGCTTCCTCCCATCCGTTGAAACTTCCGGCAACAAACAAACCGCCCTTGATGTCCAATTCCTTGGTCAATTCGCGTGGGAGAACAAAATGAATCTTGCCCCCCTTTCCATAATACCCGCCGTGAATCCCGAAATGTTCCGGATCAAGCCGCTTGAGGCCCTCGAGTTTCAACTGGTCCTCCCCAAACCACAATTGCGGGAGTTTCCGGCTTGTCCAATCCCGTGTGAAGCTGACCACAGCCGTGTCCATGGAGGTCCACGCTGCCCAGTTCAGGTGTACTAACTCTTTCAAATCCAAATCCATTCACCCGACAGTTTGAGTCCATCCCGATGCTTAGCAACATTTCATTGCCATTCGGCGGGGCCCTTGACTTCACCCATTTCCCCGACTCACTTATTTCAGCATGTCGAACCCATCCAGTAAACCGCGTCTGCTAGTTGCCCTCTCCGGTGGAGTGGACAGTGCGGTCGCGGCGTGGAAAGCAATTGAAGATGGCTATGAGGTCGAGGCGGCCTACATGAAGAACTGGATCAACGAGGAGGAGGTCTTCGGCAACTGTCCCTGGATGCAGGACATTGAAGATGGACGCGCCGTGGCCGATCATCTGGGGATCCCCTTTCGCGTGCTCAATTTCATGGAGGCGTACCGCGAACGGATCGTCGCCTATCTGGTTGATGGCTATGCCAAGGGCCTCACGCCGAATCCCGATGTCATGTGCAACCGCGAGATGAAATTCGGGGTACTTCTCGACTGGGCCCTGGACAATGGATTCGATGCTGTAGCGACGGGTCACTACTGCCGCAGGAAAATGGGTCCCGACGGACCACAGCTGCACGAGGGCGTCGATGAGAACAAGGACCAGAGCTACTTCCTCTGCATGATCCGGCCGGATCAGCTTGAGCAAGCACGCTTTCCCGTTGGTGAATTTAAAAAACCGGAGCTGCGCGAGCTGGCGAAGAAGATCGGCCTGCCCAATGCCGAGAAAAAAGACAGCCAGGGAATTTGTTTCATCGGCGAAGTGAAGATCAATGACTTCCTGGAAAAGTTCATTCCGGAAAAGCCGGGAGCGATCGTGAACCTCGAGGGCAAGGTCCTTGGTGAACACAAGGGCCTGCATCGCTACACGATTGGTCAGCGCCGGGGAATTGGCATTCCCTCGAATACCGACAACGAGTTTTTTGTCGTGGCATCCAAAAATACCAAGACCAACGAACTTGTTGTCGCTTTTGAAAGTGAACGCCCCGACGCGATGTGGCATGCCTCGGTCACGCTACACCAGATTTCTTGGCTGACACCCCAACCGCTAACGGAGAAGTGTCGCATTGAGGCAAAAGTCCGGTATCGCGATCCGCGTGTTCATGCCACTTTTGAGCCGAATGGAACGGGCGGAGGCATCGTCACTTTCGACGAGCCCCAACGCGCTCTCGCGGCCGGGCAAGTCTGCGCACTCTATGACGGCGAGCGTGTCCTCGGCGGCGGGGTCTATCTTTAATCCTCCCAGACCCGGCCCTGCGGGGTTTCCGAATCGACAATCACATCCTCAACGGGGACCCGGATCTCCATCTGGCGCCCGAGGAAGTCCAACAAAAGGCCTATCCTCTGTTGTCCATCGAGCTCTCCGGTGACAATGGCGTTCCATTCCTTGAAGGGGCCTTCCAGAATCGTGACCTCGTGCCCTTTCTTTACCACCGGATCGGGAATGGCCTTGAGGTTTTCCGAATCAAGTCGTGAGCGTAATTCCTCGATAAAGGCATCCGGAATTTGCGGGCAACGCCCACCAAAGGCGACCACATCGCGAATTCCCTGGGTTGACCGGATGCGCCGGTAGGATTCTGTCAGGTCCGCCCGGATGAAGACGTAGCCCGGAAAAAGGCATTCCACAAAACGGACCTTTCCGCGCTTGGTCTTTTTCTGGTAAGCAATCCGTGGGCACAGGGTCTCAAGCTCAGCCTCCCGCCTCAGGAGCTCCGAGGCGATGTGTTCCTTCTTCGGCAAGGCCTTGAAGCAATACCATCCGGGAGGTGATTTACTGAAATCCGGCATGTCTGAATCCGTTGGGCTAGTTCTTGCGCAGGCGCAGAACGGCTGTTTCGTTCGACCGCTCGACAAGCAGCACGACCTCCTCAAGCGAGTCGTCATCCAGATTGGCCTGAAGCTGGGCAACTGCTTCCTCAAAGGTCTCAACCGGCACCCCGCCGATTTCCTGCACCCAGTCGCCCGGGGAAAGGTTGCCCGCCGCGGCAGGACTGTTGGGGCGAATAAAATTCACAATGGCCCCCTTTTTATCCCGGTGGTCCTCGCGGCGCTGGAGCGCATCAAGGGTGATGAACTCTCTCAGTGTCACCCCAAGTGTCTCAAAGTACTCGCGCTTGGCCTCCTTCATGACGGTTGGCGAAAGGCGCGGAAGGACCTCCAAGTCCAGTTTCTCATCGCCCCTCAGCACCGTCAGGGTCAAGGGTTCCCCGATTTCCGAAAGAAGGATCTCCCGCTCGAAATAAGCCTGTAAGACAGAATCCGGCTTGAGGCGGGGAATCACTTTCCCGTTGATCGCAAGGATCAAGTCCCGGTCCTTGAGACCGGCCAGATCTGCGGGGGTCTCCGGAAGGACTTCGCTTACAATGACCACGCCCTGGTCTGTCAGGCCCATGAAACGGGCCGTCTCCTTGTCCAGGGGTTGGGTCCCGGAAATCCCGATCCAGGGACGCTTGTGTTCCAATGGATTCCCTGGAATCCGGGCTCCCAGTTCATTCAGGAAAAAGTCCGCGAGCACATACATATGGCTCTCGTCGGGATTACGGATATTGGCCCGGAAGAATTCGCTCCCGATCCACATGTCCCGCTCCATCGGAAGGGCACGCCCGGCCCAGCCGGTAAAACGCCCGTCCTCCAGAAAGACCGGCCCCCCGGGAACGGCCACCTCATCAGTGACAAAGGCCGTATCCATCGGCAGTGGCTGGACCGTGGACAGCTTTCCTTCCCGATAATAGGTGATGTAATCAAGGTCCCCCGGAGTCATGCAAATCCCCCACACAGGCTCCCCGATTGAGGCGGTTCCCACCTCATAATCGGTAATCGGTTTCAAGTAATCACCAGCGAGGGCCATGTCGTCGATTTTCAGATAGTGCCATCCGTTGACCCAGTCCTGTCCGAGATAGGTGACTTCAAAGCCCTCCCCGAGCGGGTTTTCGGCCGGATAGGCCTTGATATCCCGATACTTCTCCGGTGGGACCCAGTCAGGGAAAACGTTGGGCAGGCAGATCAGGAGCCCGTCGGCGGAGGCCACAAGGGCCACACCATCGCTGTTCTGACGGTCCACCTCCCTCTGGATGTAATATTCCACGAAAACAACGCTCTTGGAGCGCTCAAGGAAGAGTTCCTCCCGGGTGACCGCATCCGCTGGAGACAGGGCCAAACAGGCAAGAAACAGGAATAGAAAGCTTCTTATAGGCATGGTCCGGATTTACACCTTCTTTTTGTTCCAAGGCAATACTTGACCCAGTCAATTGAGCCAACTAACCAAGAGGTAATGCCGGAATCAGTCCTGACCGTTTTTCTATATGCCTCCATAACCGCCATTGCGACGGGCTTTGGTGCCCTGCCCTTCCTGTTCTTCAAGAAAATTTCCCAACGCTGGCTCGGGTACAGCAACGCCGTGGCTGCCGGGCTCATGTTAACCGCCAGCTTTACCCTGATCTTCGAGGGCAACCATTACGGGGTATGGAAAACGGTTATCGGTGTCTTTGTCGGCTTGGTATTCATCCTGCTCACCCACAACTGGCTGGATGGCAGGGAAGACCTCTCCATCTCCCACCTCAGGGGATCGGATGCCCGCAAAGTCATCCTGATTATCGGGGTCATGACCCTCCATTCATTCACGGAGGGCGTTGGGGTCGGGGTCTCTTTTGGCGGAGACGAGGGCCTTGGCATTTTCATCACCGCGGCCATCGCCCTGCACAACATTCCCGAGGGCCTGGCCATCAGTTTGGTCATGATCCCGCGTGGCATGCGAGTCTGGACGACCGCCCTTTATTGTATCTTTACCAGCCTGCCCCAGCCGCTGATGGCGGTCCCATCCTACGTTTTTGTGGAGGCCTTTGAACCATTTCTTCCTTTTGGGCTCGGATTTGCCGGCGGAGCTATGATATGGATGGTCTTTTCCGAAATCATCCCCGAGGCCAATGAAGGAAATTCGTCCAAGCACATCGGTGCTATAATCACGGTTTCCATCATCCTGATGGTCCTCTTCCAAGAATACCTGCGATAACCCCCCAGTTATATGTCAATTGAATCAACCCGCGAACTGATTACTAAATACAACCGGCCCGGTCCCCGGTATACCTCCTATCCGACGGCCCTTCAGTTTGAGCCGCTTGAGGATCCGGTCCCGCACTTCGAGGAAACGAGCCAGTCAACTGCCCCGCTTTCCCTGTATTTTCACCTGCCTTTCTGTGAATCCCTGTGCTGGTTTTGCGCCTGTACCACGGTCATCACCTGTAACCGCGACCATGCGGATCGCTACATTGATGCCCTTGAGAAGGAGATGGACCTCACGCTTCCCTACCTGAATCTCAAGAACCGGGAAGCGATCCAGCTACATTTTGGTGGGGGCTCCCCGAGCTTTCTCACCGAAGAGCAGCTCGATCGCCTTTGCACCTCCATTTACAAGCGCTTTCCCATCGCCAAGGATGCGGAGATCTCGGCTGAGCTTGATCCGCGAACCCTGAGCGAGGGAAAAGTGAAGGTCCTCGCGAAGCATGGATTCAACCGCGCCTCCTTCGGGGTGCAGGATGTGAACCCAGTCGTGCAGAAGGCTGTCCATCGCATCCAGCCGGATGAAATGAACCGCCAGTGTGCCGAGTGGGTCCGCGCCTCGGGATTCAAGGGACTCAACGTCGACTTGATCTACGGCTTGCCTCACCAGACGGTCGAGTCGTTCCGCGAGACGCTCCAGAAAATCCTTGCCTACGATCCGGACCGCCTCGCGGTCTTCAGCTACGCCCACGTGCCATGGGTGGCACCGGCCCAGAAAATCCTCGAGCGGGCTACCCTTCCTGATCCTGAGACTAAATTCTCCATGCTCCTCGAGACGATCGACACGCTGACCAAGAGCGGGTATGTCTACATCGGGATGGATCACTTTGCAAAGGCCGATGATGAGCTTTCAATCGCCTTGGCCAATGGTGGGCTGCATCGCAATTTTCAAGGCTACACGACCAAGGCCGGCTCGGAGCTGTGCGGTTTTGGCATGTCCTCCATATCGATGAGCGACATCGCCTACCGGCAAAACTTGAAGGACCTTGAGGAATGGCACGCTGCCATCGCGGACAACCGCCTCCCGGCGACCAAGGGTTACCGCATGACCCAGGAGGACAGGCTGCGGCGCGACCTCATCATGAACATCATGTGTTCCGGCGAAATTGTGTATCAGGAATACAATGACAGTTTCGGCATAAATTTCAGCGAGCACTTCAGCGATGCCATTGCCGCCCTTGAGGAACCCGCCAAGGACGGGCTGGTCGAGTTCAATGAAAAGGGATTTCTTGTCACATCAAAAGGCCGGTTGCTTCTGCGGAACATTGCCATGCCATTTGACGACTACCTGCAAGCCGGTCCCAAAAGGCACGCCAAGACCATTTAAAAACCATGGAACCAGAAGCCACACATCCCCAACCTGCCGAAAGTTTTGACACAATCATCATCGGTGGTGGCATCACCGGCCTCGCAACGGCAAACGCCCTCGCCAAAAAAGGCAAGCGAGTCCATGTCATCGAGAAGTCATCCCGTCTGGGTGGGGCTGTCCAGACAACCAACATGGAGGGCTTCCTTGTTGAGGCGGGACCCAACTCGATGCTGGTGAAGTCCGAGGCCGTATGGAATTTCATCCATGAGCTCGGACTCGACGATGAACGGGTGGATGCAAACGAGATTTCCAACAAGCGCTACCTGATCAAGAAGGGCGGAATGGTCCCACTGCCCATGTCCCTGGTCGGTGGGGTGACAACGCCACTCTACAACCCGCTCGAGAAAGTGCGCCTCCTGGCCGAGCCCTTTATTGGAAAATCAAAACTGGCCGACGAATCCGTCACCTCATTCGTTTCGCGGCGCATGGGTCCGGCATTTCTTGAATACGGCATTTCCGCGTTGGTCTCGGGTATCTTTGCCGGCGACCCGGACTGCCTTTCAATCCGTCATGCCTTCCCGAAGGTGTGGAACCTTGAACAGGGCTATGGCTCATTGATCGGAGGAGCCTTGAAGCTGAAGAGGGAGCGTAAGCGCACGGGGAAAACCGCCTTCAAGAGCCGCATGATTTCCTTTCGCAAGGGACTGAAGGAATTGGTCGAGGCCTTGTGTCGTGAAGATTGCATGACAACCCGGACCGGTGCCAACATTGAATCTGTGCGCCGATCAGACGACGGCCAATGGACGGTCAATGTATCCGGGGAGGCACTACAGGCCAAGCAATTGATCGTGACAACGCCTCTCCATGCCCACGAGGAGCTTTCGTTTGAGAGACCTGTCGAGGAGCGACTGCTCGACATCCCCCGCATAGACCATCCACCACTTTCCACCCTCGTCCTTGGATTTGACCGTGAGCAGATTGCCCATCCGCTGGACGGCTTTGGCGTGCTTTTTCCCCGCATGGAAAAGCGCTTCACACTCGGATGCATTTTCTCTTCAACTATTTTCCCGGAGCGGGCCCCCGAGGGGAAGGTCGCCCTGATGTGCTTTATCGGCGGTGTCCAGCAACCGGAAAACGGTTGCCTCCCGACAGAGGAATTAATCAAGGAAACGGTCAAGGACCTGGCCCCGCTTCTGGGGATTACCGGGGACCCGTGTTTTCATTCACACAGTTTCTGGCCCTTGGCGATTCCCCAATATAACGTGGGCCACTCTGTCTTCCTGAATGCCCTTGAGGAAATTGAGTTTGATTTTCCCGGACTTCACATCCGAGGAAACTTCCGCGGCGGTCCCGGGCTGAGCGATTGTATCGACAATGCCCTGCAGTTCGCGGAAAAACAGGCCTGACGACCGGACGTAGTTGGTCCTGCCGACACATCCATCCCTATCGGATGGAACTATTCCAGCTCGAGGATTTCCTGTGCAATCCGGTCCGCAAGCAGCCTGCCCTTTTCAGTGAGGAGCAGGACAGATTCCTTCCGGCATGCCAGATTCTCCTCAATGAGTGAATGGCAAAAGTCCGGCCACTCCTCCGGCAAGGCTTCTGGAAAGCGTTTTTCCAGACCCTCAAGATCGACTCCTTCGTTCATGCGAAGTCCGAAAATCAAGAGGTCCTGCGCAAGGATCTCCGCATTCAGGGTTGTCTCATCGGCATATCGCGGCTTCCCGGACTTCAACCCATCCAGCCACTCTTCGAGGGAATGCGGTTCAGTCCAGCGGCGCCCGTCCATCTGGCTTGAGGCGGAAGGGCCGATCCCCAGCCATTCCTGCATGCGCCAGGTATTCAGGTTGTGCATGCAGGCCTGTCCCTGGCGGGCAAAGTTGGAGACCTCGTATTGGGCGTACCCGCCTTTTGCCAGCTTCTCCCAAGCCAGTTCAAAATAAGCCGCTTCCTCGTCATCACTCGTCTTCCTGACCTGCCCACGCTGGAGTCTTAACCAAAGAGCCGTGTCTTCCTCGAATGTCAGGCAATAGGTGGAAATATGAGCCGGGTCAGCGGCAATCGCCTGCTCCAAGTCTGCTTCCCACATTTGGAGACTTTGCCCGGGAATGGCGAAAATCAGGTCCAGGTTGAAATTTTTCATACCCGAGCCGTGAAGAAGGTCCACCGCGCGCTTAACCTGTTCCAGCGAATGAATCCGCCCGAGGGCCTCGAGGAGCGGGCCCTGAAAACTCTGTACGCCCACCGAGACACGGGAAACCCCGAGATCCTTGAAAACCTTGAGTTTGTCGGCCTTCACCGTTGCCGGGGCCATTTCGACACTCCATTCGGCCGGGACAAGGCCCCCATTTGCTTTCAAGACCGCCTTTCCGAGGCGCTCCAGGTCAACAGCCGCGAGCAATCCCGGCGTTCCCCCGCCCCAGAAGACCGTATCGAGCGGCCTCGGGAGCTCGGTACGCTCAAGCGCCAGCTCCATTCCTTCAAGATATGCCTCAAGGTCAGCACGCTTGGGCGGTTCCTGGTAAAAGTGGCAAAAATCGCATGAGCGGGCACAGAAGGGCACGTGAACATAGAGCCCCAACTTGAGTGAATCGGCTTTTTCTTGCAGTTTTTCCAATTGCCCGGCTAATTTAACCCTTTTCCTATCATGAAGATCAAAGCGATACGCAATTCCCTTTTACTCCTCGGCACGCTTGTAGCTTTTGCTGGCTGCAACACCACCTTCCAGGATTACACGCCGGACAGGATTCCACAGAACCCGTCGGGCATCTATACCTTCAGCTTTACGGCTGACCTCCCGGTCAGCAATCGCGTCGAGGGATCTGAACGGGCGCAGATTGTCATCAACAACGAGACATTCGATATGGTCCCTACCGGGAGCGACGATATGAGCTTCTCTTTCGACTACAAGATGCCACCAGGGGTCACGGAAGCACGTTACTATTACATTGTTTCATGGGAATACCGTAGCGCTGGAGGAAAAATCAAGACAGCCAGCCGTTACAGCACGATTGAGCACGAAAAAGTGTATCAAGCACGCTTGATCAACCGTTACCCGATCCAGCTGGTCAATGACCGTGGTCCTTCCGGGGCCAGTATTCCGATTGTCGGGAACGGCTTCACTTCCCAGGATGTTGTCGTTGTTGGCGGTGCAGAAGCCCTCACCACCGTGCATTCTGCGAATTCGCTGGAATTCATTGTCCCTGCCCTCCCGGCCGGCAAGACCTACAGCGTCTCCCTGCGTACCGGACGCGGCGACCTTTCCGCCGGCCATTTCAAGATTGATGAAGCAAACCTTCGCATCCAGCCAACCTCAATCTACCTGAACAGCGGCGATACGGATTTCCTGATTATCGAAACCGAAAATATCGCACCGTTGGGAGGCCTCTATGTCGATGCCCAGACGGACATCCCGCAGTCCATCGTCATGCCGGAAATCATCATTCCGGAAGGGGCCCGCTCGGTGAATGTGAATGTCACCGGTGGCGCGCCGGGATCAGGCGTCCTTGTCCTGACAGTTCCCGGTTACGGACCCATTGAGGTCCCAGTGACGGTCAACTGATTGTTACCGCCCCCTGGCTCAGTCCAATAACATTTTGAAGCGGTAGAAGACCGGATACTCGGCTGGCTTGGCGATAGTGAGTTGGAAGGTGCCCCCGCCCAGATGCGGAGCGTCAAAACCCGTATCGGTAGACATTGTATTCAGGTCCGGCCCGGAAAAGAGACGGAAGGCAAAGTTGTCCGCGTAAATGCCGGGAAATTCAAAGCTGAAGGTAAACTGTGTCGGACTACTTTCGTTAATGGCAATCACCGGGGGACTCAAATCCGCCGGAGAGCCCCCGGGAAACGAATTGATGTCAAAGGGGTTGGTTCCCTCAACAGATTCCTGTAAATCTGAAAAGCCATCGTTGTCAGAATCAGCAAATGGATTCATGACCCCGGCATACAAGTCCTCCAGATCGTCGGGGATCAGGTTGTCGTTTGCATCTACTGTCCCGGCAACGGGCAAGGAGACCAGCTGGATGGGCGGGATTACTTCAAGCGTCACATCCGCCAGACAATCCGAGGTCACATCTGCATAGCCCTCAACGATAATGACAGTGTCTTCAGGAAGCTCGAAGGCATCCGGGAAGGGAAACGAATTCCCCTGAAAATCAATCAGGCTGACGGACTCGAGGGAGGCAGTATCCTCAAGGATGATGCATTCGGCACCTCCGGATCCCTGAATGCCTCCGGCGGCAATCCGCAACTGACGGAATTCCACGGGACGGCTCGCGTCCTTGCCAAGAACATAGGCAACACCCGCTGAGGCTGAGGCCAGCGTTGCGGAATCCAACGGCGCTAACTCGGGATCATCAAGATAACCTGTATTGAGGAGCGAACCAGTCCGGATGAATTGTCTCAAGGCATCCAGCGGGGCAACAAGGGAGCCCGGAGTATTGTTGGCCGTGGCTGCGCTGATGCGGTAAATCTCCTCGGCAACCTCCCTTAAGGCAAGGACGCCGGCATCCGTATCGCTCTCAACACACGCCTCAATCACTTCGCAAATGGTGTCCAGCCGATATCCAGTGTCGATCCCCGGCGCCTTGTTGCGCAGGGCTGATAAACCGGATGCGGGGACCGTCACCGGGCGTGAGCCATCACCCGGGGATGCTGCAAGCTCCACGGCCGCCTCATTGCTCCGGAAGCCAGTGAGGGTGAAAGGATCCGCGCCGATGATGCTTCGATCGCGGAGAACCGTTTCGATTTTTAATTCCGCAAGAAGCAGGGCAAGCGTATCGAAAAGGTCGAGTTCCTTTATCACCAATTCCCGATTGATACTCAGGACATGACTTTGTGCTGCACTGACCCATGCTGCCGCTTCCAGGGCAAGGACTTCTCCGGCCCCGCCATAGCTGTAGGGAACCGGTGGAAAGGCACTCGCCGGCTTCTTTATAAGGCCGGCAATCTGTCTTCCGATGAGCTGGTCAGGCGCAGCTGTATCCACGTTGAAGTTTCGCTCCGTCGCGGCAACGTAAAGCAACTCAGACGAGCCAAGCACAACTTCAGGAATATAGGCTGCAGGATCTGCCACCCCGCCCAATCCCTGCAATGCCGTACGGTCAAACCCCAGAAGAGAAGAATCTGCGTTGTAGAGCCGGACAGTTGTTGCAAGCGGATCTCCGCCGGGGACCTCAAGGGATTCATCAAGGGAAGGAACAAAGGGATCCGGTGCGCCGGATCCGTTGTGGGACGAGGGGACCACAAGGAGGTCGAACACGTTCAGGAAATTCAAGACACCAGGGTTGGTTGGAAAACTGGCAGGTAAATTTGGATCTGTACCGGCGACCGCCTCCTCAAGGTCAGAAAAACCATCCCCGTCTGTGTCGATCTCACGCGATGGTGGAAGGGAAGAGGCATCGCCAGGATCACTCCCTGCCAGCAGCTCAACCAAATCGGAATACCCATCTCCGTCAGCATCATCCCCGGAATTCACAGGATCAATTCCTGCAGCTATCTCAACGTAATCAGGGACTCCGTCATCATCTGAATCCAGCTCAGATGGGGGAATGGAAATGGTGTAGACCGCCGTACGAATAGGCGTACGGGTACCGTCACCAGCAAGGCCGTAGTACTGCAACGAAACAGATTCAAAGAACGGACCTGCGGGGCCCGTACTGTTGATCCATGATCCATCAGGAAGTACCCGGTAGAAGACATCCAATGCAGGATCAGAGGGGACAAAATCAATGGTGACAGATTCCGCATAAGTTCCGGGATCCGGAACCGGCAAGACCGTGCCGGGGACAAGCCCAATGGCTGGATTGGGGTTGTTGAGCGAAATGTCAGAATCAATTGTATTGACCAAGGCATCGACGGTGCCAGCGGGCGTTGAACCAAGATTGATTACTTCGGGATTCCCCAAACCGTCCAGTGATCCCTGAAAACTTTCTGCATCCACGACCACATCCGTTCCCACAGAGACAGCCGATGTCCACACACCCGCCCCAAGCTGGCCCGTGAGAGATGCATTTTCATTGATGAAGGGAGTCTCAGAAAACAAAAGGACATTGCTACCGCCTAAGGAAGGGTTGCTGGCCGGGAGTCCGGTGTCGCCGAGGGAGAGAAAGGTCGAACCACTTAAGCCAAAAAGTTCGGCAAGCGCGTTTGGATTGGATCCGGGTGTGCCGGAGAAAAGAAGCATATTCCCATCGGGCAGGGTCATCGCAGCATTGACTTCCAATCCGGAGGCTGGACTGAAGGTCTGCTCCTCGACGGGCGAACTGAGCCCGTCAAACGCGTAGTAGGTCAGGCTGAGTCCGTCCATGGATCGGGCCAGCAAACCGCCTGCACCGTTGTCCGAAAAGGGAAAGATCTGGCTCGCGGGACTGTTGAGGGCAAATGTGCCGACAAGATCAAACTCGGATCCTGTCCAGGCATGACACAGGATGTTCGCGTCTCCCGCGACGTGGAAAACAAACTGGAACCCACCCGAACCGTCAAAGGAGGCATGGATCACCCGCGCGCCACTGGGTACGGGAAGTTGATCAATGATGTCAAAGCTCCCATCGAGGAGGAAAGCCAGCGTGAAGGCGTCCACGCCCGGATCCGCCTCGTTCATGAAGAAGCCCATTACAGGCAATCCTTCCTCCAGAAGAAAATGATTGTAGTCGCGCTCCAAAAGCGTCGGTTGGTCAAAGGGAGTTCCATAGGAGATGAGTTCAGTCCCATCAAGAGTGATGTAATCGCGGATTCCTGGACCGGACGGATCGAAGAGACTGGAATACCCGACCAGCTCAAGCGTAGCCGGATTCCCGCTACTGGCTTCCTCCATTGCCACCAGCTCAGAAAGAGCGAAAACATCATTGAAGACCGGTCTTGGAGCAAGATTGAGGGTATCACCCGTGTAGGAAAAAACATTGATCCGGTTTGCCGGTCCTGAAACAAGCGCAATAGAGTCGGGATTAACGGCCTCGAAATTTCCTGCGGCCAAAGCGGAGACATTCTCAATCCCTCCACCGACTGGCTTTAGCCAGTTGACGGACCCGTCAAAAAGCGCGGGTTTGATCAATCCCGTCTTGCGGTCGACAACAACGATATCCGGCGTACCATCGCCATCCAGGTCAGGCTGTGCGACAAGGGTCTCCGGGGTCTTGATGACAAAATCCTCGTTGATGAATTGCCCCGGTAACTCAAGAACCGGAACGACAAGCCCCAGGCAGGCCAACAAGCTGGTACTTTGTAGTGAAACTTTCATGATTGAATGGGTCCTTTAAGGGAAAACTGAATTCACGGAATGGTTACGGTATTGGTCGGAATAACCTCGACAATCTCCTTGCTCACCGGATCAAAACGGACAATCAGGTAGCGATAGGAGGCTCCGGAAATGACAGGCTGCGTATCCTTCATGAGGAGATCGTAAATGAAGCTGGAAGCGCCCGGAATATCCTCGTTTTGCGCAACAAAGATAAATGGGTCATAATTCCTGTGGGTGGACGCGCCAAATGATGGGTTCACTTCAATTACAGTCGGGATCGATTCCATCATGGGAGAGACCTGGTACACGTCACCGGATACAACAGGATACTCGCTGTTTTCGACTTGGAACCGGTAAAGGACAAATGGAAAGAGGGCCTCCCCTTTGTCGTTCTTGTAAAATGCGCTTAGTGGATCCAATACGTTTGGCGGGAAGAAGAAATCCGATGGATTTTCACCATTCGGAGAAAAATCAAATCCAGCATAGTTCAATAAGCCCACACGGACCGCCCCTCCATCAAAGAGCCACTCGGGAACGGTCCTTGCGAGGATACCATCATTGAAATTGTTCTGGATAAAGGGCAGGCCCAAGGCCGGCCATGGAACGTCAGGTCCCGAAACCACCGATGAGGAATCCGGATTCCATGTGAATTCTTCCACATTGCTGAAAGGACCGGTACTGCCGCTGGGTCCGATTGCCCGGACCTTGAAGGTGTAGGTCTCACCAAGGACAATCCCGTTGATCTGGGTTCCAAATTCAGGACTGTTTCCAGTGAAGGTGGCTGGGACACGTTTGGTCAGGAATGGACGCCAGGTCCGGTCTGCCTCGACCACATCCGTCCCGGCCGACTGGAAATCGTCACCCATTGCGGTGGGAAGATCGCCTTCCTCGACGGAAACATAGAGTTCGAAGAATTCAATTCCGTATGGCGGGCAGAACCATCCCAGGACTGCTTCCGGCGCTGATTCGTCACCAACGGAAAATGGTGGTGCCAACATGGGTGCAGGCAAGGGCTCCTTGCCCTGCACATCAATACAGGCAATGCGGACAATCGGACTGGGATTGCCGTGCTGGTCGAACAATTGGACAAAGTAACAGACACGGGCGTCCTTGGCCGGCATGTTCAAGTCCTCGACAATGGCCGTCAGGGAATCCAGCGCTGAATCAAGTCCCTGCTGGATCAGGGTGAGCTTACCGTCATCAATCCTTCGATACACTTTCCACTCTTCGGTCGACGGAGTCAGGTCGAATTCAAGGGTAATCCCGTTCAGCGTCTGCCCGGGCCCGAAGGGGACGTGGACATCACAGACCTGATTGGGAATGCCGATATTTTCAATACTTTCCCCTTCCCAATCAATGCGGTATGCGGAAAATTCATTGGGAACAATCGGCACTTCAAGACTGTTCCATGCAGAGACCTTGCCAAACTGATTGCCCATTCGGCAGGCGATATACAATGGGTCATTGTCTGTCGGTTGAGGCAATTTCAATTGGATGGTGTACACGTTTTCACTCGCCGAATATATGTGGCGTGTTTCCAGAAGTGTATACGTGCCTGCCTGTGGCTCATAAATGGAGAACTCAACCCACTTGATGTAATTGTCGAGGCGTGTCCCCTGGAGCGTGAGGTAGACAATGCCGAGTTCGGGCTCCGGTTCGAAAGGTGAATCAACCACCACCTCGCGTGGTGCAATCACTCGGATATCATAGCAGGTCAGCTCGACAAACCCCGTTGGCTTTGGCGGGCCTATACGGTCGCGCAAAACTCCAAATACCGGAGTACTGTTACCGGAGAGGTTTCCACCACAGGCACTGCTGTCCATGGCCCGTACGGTGTACCAGAAGGTCTTGTTTGCGTAGCCTTGATCGACGTTTGTCGTTCCGTCAGGAAGACGTTCAACAGCTAGGAACGGCGCATTCACACCATCATCCACAAACACGGTCTGGGAGGCAGGCAGGGTGGCGACAAGTCCGCCCTCAGTGGCCGTGGCTGAATCAAAAGGAAAACTTGCATTCTGCTGCATCTCCTCGATCGACCACCACCGGTACACTTGATACCCCGAAATAGTTTCTGGGGTTTCCGTATTGGAGGTATCCGGGGCCGACCATTCAACTTTGAAATGCTGCGTATTCCTGCTTGTCCCGGCATCGAAGGAATAATGATTTGTTACCTTGAGATTGCGCGGTTGTGGAGGCGGCTGGAAATCGCAGATCTGGACAGGTGTTCCTTCCGAAACCTCCCCGTCGCGACCAAGAATGTCCCGGGCAGTGAGGAAGTAGTAATATTCATCACCGCTCACAAAGGGAACTCCGCCAAGATCGTAGCGGTCATTATCGTCAATGATGAAATAGGTTTCAGGATCCAGGACGACATTAGCTGCTTCAGCTTCACTCAGGAAACTGTCGACAAGAATCGGGACAGAATTAACCCGTGTTGTGGAGTGACCGGAATTACTGGCGAGGTCAAACAACATGGTGGGCGTGGGCGGGACTGAATCAAAGTTTGCGTCAATGGCATCCTGGGCATCCATCCGGTACAGGTTGTACCCAAATTGCAGAAGTGACCGGAGCCTCAAGTCATCCGGAGTTGACCACCTGAGAGGAATATTCAAATGGGCACGAGGGTCGGGGTTTCCACTGTTGTCGACAAAGGGAATGTAGACTGGCCGGCCTGGAGCGGGAAGCGGGATATAGTCCCCCACCCGCAAGGTTATCCGGCCCACCACGGAATCACAGTCGTCATCCACATTGTCATACCCAACCGGACATTCCCGGATTTCCCAGGTCCGGATTTCGCCGTCAGTGTGCTTCACGGCAAATCCTGTTCCAAGGACAAGGCTCAAGGCTGGATGAGTGCGGGAAAGAAAAATCAGGTTTTCAAAAAGTTCAGGATCAAGCAGGCAGCTCTCCACCACCACGGATATCTTCTCCGCAAGCGGAAGTGTGCCATCCGGGACGATCTTTTCAAAAAGTGCGTCAATGTCACTTTCAAGGGAAGCCACCTCGTCCCCAAGCTCAATCCCTCGATTAATCAGGGTCACGATGGCCGCCGGGTCCAGCCGGGTCCGGGCGGTGCCTTCATAGACGTAGGTGTTCAGCGATGAGGGCTCACCCAATTTGGAATAAATGGCAAAGCTCCGATCCTTCAGTGTCTCCAGATCCTCGGATTGCCAGAGCAGATATACCCAGGCCGCACCATCCTCGTCCGTGTCTTCGAGGGTTGTCCCGACTGTAAACAGCGATTCATCCAGTCCCTGCGAATGGGCAAAGGGGGCCAAGACAAGAATGACAAATGTTGATAATGTAGTGAAAATTTGATGACGCATTGTAAAACGTGTTTTAAAATTCGGATTGACCGGCTTAGATATCCACATCCCAGCTTCCTCCCTGATACGTAATGGTCGCGGATTTGCCGAACTTGATACAGAACGGGCAGGCCCCCACTTTTCCGCTGAGGCGTCCTTTACCGCGGAAGCTCAATTCACCGTTGGAAGTAAGGCCTATCATGGTCACTTCGCCCTTGATGGAGACAATACAGAGTGCTTCACCGCTGACGGACGCGTATATCTTTCCACCGAGGGTATTTCCTTCCGTGAAGTAGAAGGCCCCTGCGCCCACTCCCGCACTGATACGGAAAAAGCAGGAGGCGGGAATCCCGAGCACCGCTTCGGAAATCGGGATATGGCATTCACCATAAACATAAATCCCGGTGAAGGTCGGGTTCGGCGTCCCAAGCACATCAGCCACTTCCTCATCGACAAGAAGGAGCGGATCAATTGAGCAGGTGCGACCAAAGAAGACGCCCCCGTAAGCCTCGTAACTGTTGAAGGCTAGCCCGAGCTCGGCGGCGAGGTAGTTTTCCGTAGCCCCAAACATAAGGGAGGCCCCCATGTCGGTTATCTTGAAGGTCTCAAAGCTGACTTCCCCACTTGCCAGGTTAAACCAGCCACCAAGGCCAAGAAGTTTAAAATTCGGTGATGTCTGGAAGTTGAATTTTCCACCAACATCAATCCGCAGGTCGGGGGAGATCCATCCGGCAGGCACATCCGTGGCCCCAAGGGTCACCTCGGTTACCGGTTCGCCCGGCGTGCCGGGACTGCATGAGTCGTCGCCTTCCGAATCAAGCTGCTCAATAGTGAGGAATCCATTGAATTCCAGTTCATCGGGAACCATCAACTGGAGATACAGGTCGATATGGAGTCGCCGCAGGGCATCGCCGTTGAATTCAGCATTGCCTGTCACTTTACCAGCACCCATGACGGAATCAATATCGCCGAGGAATCCGGCAATTGAATCATCCACCTCCGAAAGGGCATCCGAAACAAGATCCCGAATGACCGAGTTGACTTGAGCAAATACTTCGTTCAGCGCCCCATTGATGGCGGCGTCAGCATCGTAGAGATATTGCTTCAGGGTCACTTGGATTTCCGCTACAAAATCCGCACTGAAGAAGATATCCTCGATTTCGTTACGGATGAGGGACTTGATCTCTGCCTCGGTGTAGGAAAGAAAATCCTGTGGATCAGGGATCGTGTTGAAAAAGGCGGTTAACTCGTTGTGAATCTGGTTGGTCAGGGTGTCGATTTCCGAGCTGGCATTGGCAAGGATTGTCTCAATCTCGACCAACATCTGGCCCGCCGGTTGAATGGCCAGGCGCACTTCACCGACCAGGGACCTCAAGTCAGTCAGGACAACGATCAATTGATCAATCGTCGGCTTGGCATCTTCCAGGAGAAGGTTGATGCGCGCGTTGAGGTCATCAACAGCCCCGGCAAGGAGCGCATTCAGTTCGTCACTGATTTCTGGAGCAAGCTCCTGCAGGAGTCGGTCAACAAGGGGGGCGATCACCTGGAAGTCCCCGTTCTGCTTGGCCAGCAGGGCCTGGAAAAACTCATCCGTGGGCAAGTCCTGCTGGGGAATGATATCGCCCTGTGTGTTTTTGTAGACCCCGTCAATTACGGCGGTAATTCCCAGTTCGATATCCTCCAATCGCCCATCAATCTCATCGAAGAGGTAGTTGGCGTTATCAACTTCGGTCGCGAGCGTTGAAATCAAATCCTGAAGGTTGTCCGTGATGGCCGGGTTCGCATTATCCTTCAAGAACCGGTCGAGCTTACTTTGAACCACTCCGACATTGTAGGTACTGTTGGCAGCGGCCATGGCCAACTCATCAAAGATGGGACAAACCACTTGGTCCTCGATGGTCGTGGCAAGGAAGTTCCCATACAAGACACGCATTTGGTTATCGAGCAGGTCGGCCATCCGGTCGAGACCCTCTTCGATGGAATCGACAATCGGCTTCTTGGCCTCAAGGAGAATAGCCTGATAAGCTCCTGTTGCCTCATCCACTTCGTTGATGACGAAATTCGTCAGGCTGATTTGCGGCATCCCCTCGTAGGTAATGCCAACCGTGAGCTTGGCTGTTTCCGCACTGAGATAGTCCAGCTTGTGTTCCGCGGAAATGACAAGCAGGTCATTTGTTTTCGGCTCGTAGGATTCAAAGGACCGCGTGCTGGTCGACCACTTCAGGGGATAATCAAAGTTGATGACGCCCAGCCAGTCCTGCCGGGCATGAATCAAGTAGTCGCTTGGGTCCCCATTGTTTCCTGTGTCGTTGCGATAAACATCTTCCGTGACTCCAACGGGAAATCCCTTGTTGCGATTGTCAAATTCGGAGCTGTTGAAGAAAGTGGAGACGCCGTCGACCCAGCCGCCCATCAGCGAGATGGGAACAGACTGAGTGGGCAGAACATTCCGGGCGCTGGTCTGCATGTGCACCTCAAGATCCTCAAAGAAGGCAACATCCATCGTTCCGGCAAAATTGATTTTGCCATCGCCCGGAGTCTGCTCGGAGGTGAGCGTGTAATTGTTGTAGTAAGCAAGGGATACAGGAACAAGCTCGTAGACTTCCGTTGAGGTGGCAGCCGGATTATCGGGATCAGTAAACTTCGTCGGCCCGTCAAAGCGGACAACGGAAGGCAAATGCAGTCGCGAATCCTCTTGGAGCGTGGATGACGAGGGGATCATGAGACTTCCCGACGGAAGGTATCCAAGGGTCCCATACAAAGGCACATCAATGTAGGCCGCCTCAGCTGAAACTCCCGCCAGAAAGAATGTGGAAGCGGTTGGGTCACAGGCATTCTCGGAAGCAAAGTCAATGGAGAGAATATCGATGTTCGCCAGCCAGTAGCTCATGATCTGGGAGCCACTTCCAGCAGGCACCTTCGCATGGTCAAGCCCACCGAGACAGGTAAAGAGCAACTCCTCGAAATCCTGTGTAAAGTCGCTTGGATAAGGCAGGAAAAGGGATCCCTCAGTCCGCGATTCGTCCGGGTAATTTGCCCGGTAGTTGAGGCCGTACTGGGTAAAGGTGAAGGCGTAACCATACAGTGATAACGAGCCGGGGAATGTTCCCGGTACTGCCTCATGAATGCCTGTCACACCCGCCTCCCGTATGTAATACTTGCTACGGCCAGTCAGGTCGAAAGTGACGGCCTGCCCGCCAATTGTGGAGGCGGACTGGAAGGCACTGTCCGAGACCGTTCGAAAATTGAAACCGGCATAATCGGCAAGGCCATCCTTGTAGACGGCCGTCGCCGGACGCTCAACGATCTGTGGATCTGTGGCGAGAAACCCGCTGTAAAGGATGACCCCCGGACCGTAAACACGCGCCGGTCCAGTATCCAAATCACCCCGGATAAAGTGGCCGGGCATATGAAAACTCGTTTCGAGAAAGGGGCTCGTTTCATGATGATATTGCCCCATGGAATCGATATATCCCCATGCTAATGACCCGGGAGTGACCGAATCATCCACCAAGCCGGCTGTGACAAGTCCGCCATCCGGCGTGAAAAGAAGGTTGCCGGTGGCTGAACCCATTCGCATCGTCTGCATCAGCGTTCCGGCCGCACAGGCATCATCCGTACAGGCCTGGTTGTATCGAATATCGAGCAGGTCAAAAGTCGACAGGTAGCTGGTGCTCACGTCGTAGACATCATCGATAATGGCAGCGTATCCCGCGAAATAGGTGACGTCCACGTCGTAGGGAAAGTGTGTCGTGAAAGAAGCACTACCAAAAGACACGTCCGCGGTGAGCTGCGACTCGCCGGAAGGTCCAGGCACGACTTGGATGATGTTTGAACTGAAGAGATTCCCCACCCCGCGGTAATATTGTTCGTTGGAGCGCTTGAATTTCTCCGAAGCAGGAATGGGAGCGCTTTCAAGCTTACTCAGCTCGTCCTCGCGCAGATAGCCGACAATCCCCGTTCCATTAGTCTGGAATAGCCCGGTCGAAACAGTCCAGTCAATGGCGGTTGCTTCAAAAGCGAGAGGTTTTGATTCTTCCACGACAAAGAAGTTTCCACCCGTGGAAAAGGTGTAATTTGCCACGGTCGGCTGCAGGTTTTGATCAAGGGGTTGCCCCGAGAAGACAAGGGTCCCGTCAAATTTGTTCTGCAGGGCAGTCGGCGCCCATCCCATGCCGGTTGGCATGTACACTGTCAGCGTGCCAAGGAGACCTGTGGTTGAGCCGTGGTCGAGGGTCAGGTTGCTGCGCTTGAAATTAACTCCAGCCACGGAATCCAGATCGGGGCTGGCGGGTGGACTCAAGGGGGTTGAAAAACTCGGTGTCACGACCTGCGCCGATCCGTCTGCATTCAGGCGGATACTCGGGCTTGTCGGTCCCCATGTGTAGCCCGGATAACCTGCCAAAACCCCCTCGGCATCCGTGAGGCTCGAACTGATAAAACTGGCGGACCATGTTCCGCTACTTGCCGGATCGTTGGTGAAGTCGTTCAGGCTGGTCTCAATCGAATTCCAGAACAGGCTCCCGTTGAAATGCATGAGGCGCGTGTCTGGGGTGTCCACCGAATTGCCGGTCCATTCCGTCCCGAGCGAAGGCACCTCAATGTGCGATACGGTCACTCGCGCATAATATTCCTCATTCACCGAATCCAGCTGCACCCCATCCGGGACAATCCCGAAAGTATGGTTCACCGTAGCCTCATTGGGAATCGAATTGAATAGAAAGTCGTAATTGTAGTTGTAGAGAAACTGAAAAAAAGTGAACCGGTCCTGCACGAGCGGTACCTGCTGATCGCCATTGACGGTGTCCCGACGCCACAGCTCCACATCGTAAAGAACCGTGGTCAGCGTCAGGAAACGAGAGGAGTTCCAATCGTCAAAACGGTGAAGGGTCGTATTCGCGGTGACTTCAAAATCGTACGCCGTCGCGCTTGGGGCGGCCCCAGCCAACGCGCTACGATCGGTAAAGGTCGCCGAGTTCACGACCGACAGAACATTCAATGCAGAATCCCCACTCAAGGTGCCGACAAAATGGATTATGTTCTGGAGAGGTGAGTCGAGACTGTCGTCTGTTCTCCAAAGATCAAAAAATCCGGAAGTATCCCACCAATAGACGATCGCCCGGATGCTGTACTCTTTCACCGGATCCAATTGCACCGAGGGGAAAAGCGTCCCGGAAAAGAATTCCTGCCGGCTCGTCGCAAGGGCCGCGATCGTGATGGGAAAGCCAGCGTCTGCATTCCCTTCCCAATCATCGTCGTATACCACCGTGCCTCCCGTGGTCAAAGGCACGGCAATCCCATCTCCGTCAACAAGCTGAAAGCCAACTCGGAACTCTCTGGTCACTTCCTGGCCAAAGTAAAAGGTCGTGTTCTTGGTGAAGGTGATCGTCGTTGAAGCCGAAATCCCGTTAAAAAAATATCCCGCGTTGGCAAACTTCGTCGGCGGATTATTGACGCTGTCCACCGATGCCGTAATGCCACGAATAACAAATTGCCCTTGCGCCTGCCATGGCAGGAAAAAGAGAAAAAACATCAGCAGATGGCACGGAATCAACGAAAAGGTCTTCATCAAGGGGTTGGCAACGTCTCGGAAACGGAACATCGGTCTGGATTTAGCGTTTTTACAAAATGGGATTCCATGCGCATCAAGGAGACCCCGAGGTCGGAACTTTATGGGAAAGCTAAGATGAACAATAACAGCTGCTTCTAGCATTAATGAGTTACCCTTATGCCAGTCAAGGGAACATTTGTAAAAATTCCCTGCCAGAGGAGGAAGGAACGCTCCAAAATTTCCTTGCCAAGGCAGATAGGGCGACCCACTTTGGGACGTTTAACCACATTTTTTACGCCGTACAAAGGAGTCTTAACCAGTGAGAGACGAATACATCAAAGCCGCCCAGAAAGTCATTCCCGATCCGAATATCCTGATCAACGTGGTCTCGCGCCGTGTGAAGCAGCTGAAATTCGGGCAAAAACCGCTTGTCGAGTCGCTTGAGCGCTTGACGCCCGAGGACACCGCCCTGCGGGAAATCATTGAAGGGAAGATCACCTACGAATTATTTGATCCTGAGAAGGAAGAGGCCTGAGGCTTTTCACTCTTTTCCAAAGACTGCGGCGGCTTTTCCTGAAAGCCGTCTTTTTTTCTCCCGATACCTGCCATGAGCCGCAAGAAGAAACAGGAGCGCTTCAAGGAGGTCCGCAATTCCCGCGCCCACAAGGATTTCTTTGTCGATGAGACCCTCGAGGCTGGAATTGTCCTCGACGGGAATGAGGTGAAGTCGATTCGCCAGGGCACGGTCCAGATTGGCGAAGGTTTTGTGAGGATCGACAAGGGTATCCCCATTTTGTACCACGCCCACATCGCGGCCTACGCATTTGGCTCGCAGGCCAGTCATAATCCCTACCGGCCTCGCAGGCTCCTCCTCAACAAGCGGGAAATCCGCAAGTGGGAGCAGGCCATACAAAGCGGCGGGCGCACCATTATCCCTCTGAGAATGTACTTCAAGAAGGGGCTGATTAAGCTGGAAATCGGGCTTGCTCGTACCAAAAAACAGTACGACAAGCGGGAAGACATGAAGAAGGCGGTCGACATCCGCGAAACCCAACGGACGGTCAAGCACCACCTTTAGAGCGGAATGGAGCCAAAGCTGCAGATCATCCTGTTCCAGCCGGAGATCCCCCAGAATACCGGCAACGTTGGTCGGCTTTGCGCTTTCACCGGAGCACGACTCCATTTGGTCGGACCCTTGGGGTTCTCGCTCGACGACCGCTACCTGCGGCGCAGCGGGATGGATTACTGGAAGCACCTCGACGTGAAGGTACATGAATCCTGGGAGGCCTTCCGGGACGGCCCGGATTTTCCGGAACGCATCTGGCTCTTCACCACGCATGCCAGACAGAGCTATTGGTCAGCCACTTTCCAGCAAGGAGATGCCCTTCTCTTTGGCAACGAGGGCCATGGATGCCCTGGATGGCTTCATGAGGAGATTGGCGACACTCACCGGATCACCCTACCCCGTTTCAACGAACAACCCCTCCGTTCCCTCAATCTGGCCACTTCGGTCGGCATTGCCGCCTACGAGGCAATGCGGCAAATTGCCCTGCCGGGAGCGCCCTAAGGGTTTGACCTCTGCGCTTCCGTCAGCCATAACCCGTTAACCTATATCACCATGCAGTGCCCCAAGTGTGGAACAAAAGATACCCGCGTGATTGATTCACGTGTCTCAAGTAGTGGTTTGGCGATCCGTCGAAGACGGTCCTGCCAGAACTGCGGCTACCGCTTTTCCACTACCGAGGAAATTGTCACCGAAGACCTGTACGTCATCAAGAATGACGGCCGCCGGGAACCATTCGACCGCAACAAAGTCGCCGCAGGGGTTCGACGGGCCACCGAGAAACGCCCCGTCGATGGGGAACAAATTGAAATGCTGATTGCGGATGTCCTCGCTGACCTGGAGGTTGAATTTGATTCGGAAATTCCTGCCCGCGCCATCGGGGAACGCATCATGACGCGCCTCAAGGGAATCGACCAGATCGCCTACGTCCGCTTCGCCAGCGTCTACAAGCAATTCCGGGATATTGATGAGCTCGCCAAGGAAATCGACGGACTCCAAAAACAGTCCTGAGCGCGATCTTGGCGAGGACCTGGCGCGCCTGCATTGCCTGCAGGCCTTGTTTCCAGACTGGACTGGCGACGACGTCTTCCTGCTTCGCCAGATGAAAGATTCCATTGAGGAGTCGATCCGCCAACAACCCGACACTCCTGATACCTACGAGGTCTTCTCCGAATTAGCCACCTGCCTCCGGGGGAGTTCAGGGACATCCGTCCCGGCATCCTATGCCTTCATCCGCATTGATTTCTCCAACCGGACATGGGATCCTTTGTTCGCACAGCAGGAAATTGCCCGGGAACTGAAGAAACACGCTGGAACCGAGCAGATTTTCCTGCTCGTCAAGAATCTCCGGCAAGCACTGTTTCCGGCAGCCAAATACAAGACGCGCCTCCGCGAATCTGCCTACCTCGAGGCAACACGCTTTATTGATGAGTTAACCCGTCATTGGTCCACCTCTTCATCGCGGATTCATCTGCTCTATCTCTGAGATTCCCGTTACTTTTCTTCTTGCGATATCTGTCTCAATAGCACCAATTGGAGGGCAATGGAACACCCTTCTCCACCAATTGATCAAGGTGCGCAATGCATTGAGTCAGCCTGCGAAACCTTCAAGGCATACCTCGCCAAAAAAGGCCTCCGGGTGACTTCGCAACGGTTGGCAATTTTTGAGGCCGCGTTCAACCAGGAGGATCACTTCACGGCGGAGGAATTGCTGGAGCACGCCCGCAAGATCGACCTGTCCGTTTCCCGGGCAACCATTTACCGGACCCTTCCCATTCTCACCGAAAGCCTTCTCGTCCGGGAAATTGATGTGGGCCGCGACTATAAGTTCTACCTGGCCTGCCATGGCAAGAGCATCGATCAGGCACAGGTCGTCGATATTGAAAACGACAAGATCTACGAGATCGATGCACCCTTTCTTGAATGGTACGCCCGGTCGATCGCCGAAAAAATCGGGCTTGAAGCGGTCAGCCAGCGCTTGCAAGTGCAGGCGCGGCCAATGCGGAAGAAGGAACCTTCAAAAAAACCTGAATAATTACCGGAATCCGAAAATGTGGTTGGAATAGTGACCTCAGCATAAATTAGAGTGGACTGAATAATTCACCTGCACGTTTGCACCAACCATCCTAATCAGTAATTTTTAACATGACCAGCGACTTTGAATTCGAAATGGAATTCTGCCGGAGCATCCTCAAGCGCGACGCGGAAAATGCGGCGACAATTGAAATGCTTGCCGGCTACTGCACCAAAGCAGGAAACATCGACGAAGGCCTCGAGTTGGACCAGCGCTTTGTGCAGCTTCAACCTGACAATGCCGTTGGTCACTACAATCTCGCCTGTAGTCTCGCCCTCAAGAACCGGTCGGAGGATGCCATCTCGACGCTCCGGACAGCCTTTGAAAAAGGCTATCGCGACTTTGGCTGGATGATGGAGGACGCCGACCTCAAAGGCCTCCATGACAATCCGGCCTTCAGCGCCCTTCTGGCGGAATTTCGCGTACAGCAATAACTCTTACCTGTTTCAAGCCATGCCAACGGAACTACTTGATTTTGAGCCCAAAGTCTTCCCACCGATAAAAGGGGAACAACCATTGAGTGATCTCCAAAAAGAGATTGTCGCGCTCAAGAAGGAACGCAATGCGGTCATTCTGGCCCATAATTACCAAATTGAGCCCATTCAGAAAATCGCAGACTATCTCGGCGATTCCTTGGGGCTCGCCTACGCGGCAAAGGAAACAGCCGCTGATGTAATTCTCTTTTGCGGTGTCCACTTCATGGCGGAAACCGCCAAGATAATCAACCCGGACAAGACTGTCCTGCTCCCCGATGAGGACGCCGGATGCTCACTTTCCGACTCCTGCCCGGCCGACAAACTGGCCGCATGGCAGGATGCCCATCCCGGCATCTATACAGTCGCCTACATCAATTGCTCGGCAGCCGTCAAGGCACGCAGTGATCTCATTTGCACAAGCGGAAATGCCGTCAAGATGATCGAAAAGGTCCCTAAGGACCGCGAAATTCTTTTTGTTCCCGACCAGAATCTCGGTTCATGGGTGGCCCGCCAGACCGGCCGGCCGATGCAGCTCTGGCCGGGTAGCTGCTATGCACATGTGCTTTTCACCGCCCGGGCCCTCGAAAAGGTCCGCAACCAATTCCCCGGTGCCCCGGTAGTGGCCCATCCGGAATGCACGGAAGCTGTTCGCGACCTTGCCGATGAAGTCTGCAGTACTGAAAAAATGGTGACATTCTGCCGCGAAACTCCTGCGGATAAAATCATTGTGGTTACAGAAACGGGAATGATCCATCGACTGCAAAAGGAAATCCCCGACAAGACATTCATCGCCGGACCAACCGAGACCTGCGCCTGCAATGACTGTCGCTTCATGAAAATGAACACACTTGAGAAGGTCCGTGACGCGCTTCGCAACATGACTCCGGAAATCTCAATGGATGAGGAACTTCGCCGAAAAGCTGCAGTACCAATTGAGCGGATGCTCGAATGGAGCCGGGCGTGAACCCGGAGGAAATTGCCAGGAGAACTTATTTCTGGGATCGCTTCCGCGGATCCGGACAGGGAATTGTTGAAACTTGCTGGCGTGTCTTTGCACTCCTGGTGGCTATTCGCGTCTTTTCTGCGGATGAATCCCTCAAGCAGTTTATTCCTGCCGGTCTTGGGATTGGATTCCTTCTCTCCCCGGTTGGCTTGAGCCTTGCCAACCGGCTGCCCCTGAAAATTTCGACAATTGTCGCCTTGTTGTGGGTCGGTGTGGCAGGCGGGCTTGCTGGGATGATACTGAGTCCTTCGATAATACCCTTTGTCATCTTTGTTGCCTGTGCCCAGATAGCGGCAAGCCAGGGAGTTGCCATGCAAACGCATCTGTACTCGGTGAATTATCCCGCAAACAAGCGAGGTAGTTGGCTTTCCACGACATTCCTCCTGGCAAGTTTCATGGGCATCGGGTTCGGATATGTTGGAGGAGAGCTTCTTGACTGGGATGTCCACTATTATCCGGTTATTTTCGGCGTGGGGATTATCGCCGCACTCTGCTCCGCCTTTTCCGCATGGCGTATCCCGTCTGAATCAGCGCATTCACTGCAAACCCAAAACCCCATCAAGAGCCTTGCCATCGCCTGGCATGACCGGCTCTTCGGGATGATGTTATTCGCCTGGATGCTTATGGGTCTTGGAAACCTGATGATGATTCCGATCCGGGTCGAATACCTCGCCAATCCCCTTTATGGTATCAATGCTTCAAATACACAGATCAGTGCCCTGCTGATATCGACCGTCCTCACCTTTCGCCTCATCTCAACAAAGATATGGGGATATCTTTTCGACCGGATCAACGTGGTGATCCTGCGTGTTTCCCTCAACATGGTCTTTGGTGCCAGCATCTTCTTCTTCTTTTTCACCGACCGGATCTGGGTCATGGGTATTGGTTGCGCCCTGCTAGGGACAGCCTTTGGCGGCGGCGGCATTCTCTGGTCCCTTTATGTCACCAAGATTGCCCCGCCAGACAAGGTTGCGACCTACATGAGTGTGCACAGTTTCATGACAGGTCTGCGGATGGCTTTTGCCCCACTGATCGGCTACAGCGTCATGGAGTTTACCCACCCGGCCTTTGCGGCTTGGATTGCCTTGCTTCTGATTGGCATCTCCACCCTGATTTTCCTGCCGCTCAAGCCACTGATCGATGCCAAGGCAAAGACCTTGGACAGTCCGCCTGAGCCAAGGTTGAATTCCTCTAATCCGGCTTGAACAGGAGCTCCAATACTTGCCGGCCACCTCGCCCGATTGACCAGGTCCCGTTTTCCTCGAATACGATTCGCCTGCAGGCAAAGCGTTCCAGTTCGTTCCTGTTCACCGCAACCACACTGATGTCTCCGGGATTGCTCACGCCCCGCAGGGCCTCCTCGGGCAGCGCTTCCAGGGAAAGCGGCAAACCCCAGGCGCTCAACAGAACCTGCCAGCCCTTGCGCTCCGTCCCAGAGACACCGGATAGCTTGAGTTGTGGGTATCGTTCAAGAAAATCCGGATAGCGGCGGCTCCTGATATGCAAGGCAACCGCTGGTGGAATTTGCTCAACATATTCAAGGACTGACCCGACCCGGCCATCGCGAAAGGCCTCAAAAAAATCCAGAGGATCCCAGCCGACAAGATTCATTCCATTGTAGTCACCATGCTGGTTTTTGGAACTGAACCGCTGCCGCTGATACCACCCTTCAAAGTCATCACTCAGACGAAGTCCTGTTTCCAGATGCAAGTGCGCCCTTGAGCGCGGAATGGAATAGCCGCCCGCGCTGCGTCCCATGATTCCGATCAGGTCACCCGCTTCGATCCGGTCGCCAATGGCAAGTGAATCCACAACGGAAGCAAGATGCGCATATAGCGTGTACATGGCTGGCTCGATTCCAGGGTGCTCGATGACCACGTACCGTCCGTAACTGCTGTTGCCCGCGACCCGGCTAATGTGCATGACGAGACCATCAAACACCGCAGTCACGGGATCTGTCGCTTCCCCTTTCCGCCTTTCCAAGACAGGGGCGATATCTATCGCTTCATGAAAGCGCCTTCCATTGTTTCGCGTGCAACCAAACAGTGCACTCTCGGGCGTTCCTGCCGCTGTCGGCTGGACAAAACTGCTGTATGGTTTGCCCTCTGAAAATGCCTTGCCCGGAACAGGCCACTGTGGTGCCGCGGCATTGAGAATGCACGAACCGAAGAGTAGCACCCAAAGCCAGGATGCTCGGAATTGTGGCAATCCCGTCATGTTAAAAGGACTGGAGGATATCAGTAATCCCGCTGAAATACGCTGTGACAAAGGGCTTGGCGACGAGCAGGTAGAGAACAGCTCCCGCGGCAAGAGCCGGCCCGAATGGGATACGGTGGCCCTCATCCTCTTCCCCCTCCTTCTTTTTCTTCATGAAAGGCCAGAGAAACAGGAGAAGAAGGCACCCAAGGACCGAGCCGCCAAAAAAGGCGAAGATGGACCCTTGCCAGCCACAGAAAGCGCCGATGGCCCCCATCAACTTGACGTCCCCGAAACCCATTGCCTCCTTCTTGAGCAATGCCTCCGCAACAAGGGCAACCCAGAGAATCAAACCGGACCCAACAAAGGCCCCAAGGAGGGCGGCAATGGCCCCGTGGGTTCCGTCAATGACGAAAAATCCGCTGGGATCAACTCCATGTATCGATGGGACCACTACACTCAGGATGACCCCAATGATAAAGCCGCCAATCGAAAAAGTGTCCGGAATCTCCATCGTATCCAAATCTATCAAGGCCGCCGGAATCATCATTCCGGCAAAAATCATCCAGACAATTCCTATGGGCCACCCGCCGGCGATCCAGAGGCCGAGAAAAACCAATGCCGTTCCGAGTTCAACCATCGGATAGCGGATACTGAAATGCTCCCCACAATGGCGGCATTTACCGCCCAGAATGAACCAGCTGAGAATTGGTATATTGTCGTACCAGGCAATAAAGGCCCCGCATTTGCATTGGGAACGCGGGCTCACCACCGACTTTCCAGCTGGCATGCGATAAATGACCACGTTGAGAAAACTTCCGACGCAGGCACCGATGGCAAATACCAGTGTCCCAAAATACAGGGTCATAAAGAGCGTCTCATCCATTTTGTGTTCTTTCCATTAATTGGGCCTCTGCAGCCTTTCGCATTGTTTCCGCCGGCACAGGATGCCCTGTCCAGATTTCAAGACTTCGCGCACCCTGCCAGACCAGCATGGACAGACCGTCAGCGTAGGGAATCCCTTCCCGGGAGGAGAGTGCGGCCAATTTGTTCCGGACCCCGTACGTCGTGTCGTAAACGCAGGCACCACGACGCAGGTAAGTCTCTGCAATCGGGCAGGGATCGGAGTCCTTCAGTCCCAGTGAAGTTGCATTGATCAGAATGCTTTGTTCCGCCTGGTCATCCGGGGCACTGGCAGACAGGCAAAATCTCAGCTCAACCGTGCCACAATCAAATCCATACAGTTGTTCCTCCAACTCACCCAAGCGCTCCTCGCTTCGGTTAACCACCGTCAGGCGGTGGCATCCGGCTTGAAGACAGGCCACAACAATTCCCCGGGCCGCCCCACCCGCTCCAAAAAGCCAAATGTCCTGCCCCTTGAGCGGCTTTCCGAAGGCTTCCAGAATCGCTTTCCCAATTCCATACCCATCTGTATTGGTTGCCCGATAAGCATTATCGGTGCGAATGAGCGTGTTCACGGCACCCATGGCCCGAACGGACGGATCAATCTCCTCGACCAGCTCCAAGGCACGCACTTTGTGGGGGAGGGTCAGGTTAATACCGAAGACGCCCGCCGCGTGAAGAGTCTCCAGCGCCTCTTTCAACCGGTCCGCAGGCACATGGACGGCGGAGTAGGCCCATCCGTCAAGATCGGGATGGGATCGGGCCATCTCCCGCAAGGCGGCATTGTGCATGGCCGGGCTGAGTGAATGCGAGATGGGATCCCCAAGAACGACCAGTCGCTTACCAGGAGGCGCTTTAAAAGAGAGGTTTTCGAGACTTTGAGCGCGCATGACCGATATTTAAGCCTCGCTGCGCCGGCGATAGGTCTCCTCAAATTCACGAACAAATGTCCGGAAGCGATTTGCCCAGCGGGGTTGTTGGCGGGCCTCGAAATGCAGGACCAGGTTCCGGCAAACCCGGCAAAGGACTTCGCCCACGGGCATGGGCACAAGATGGTGGAATTCAGGTGAAACGTGATGCTGGGCAAGAAGCTCTCTCAGCTCGTCAACCCTCCGGAATCTTCCCCGTTCATAGGGATCGATATAAAACGGTTCAGGTCCCTGGAAACAGCCAACAAGGAAGTGACCGGGCAGCCCAATCGGTTCAAGATCCATCCCAAGTCGCTGACCCAGAAGGATATAAATCGATGACAAGAGGATCGGGAGTCCTTTCCGGCGACGGAAGACCGCCTCAATACAGCTATTCAGGGGATCATCGTAATCCTCCGTATTTCCACGGAAACCGGCCTCATGGAAGAGGACACGGTTGATCAGCTTGCATTGCTCGCCCGGATTCATTGGCGCGGTCGAAATTTCACGGCAGCGGTTTGCCAGCGCGTCCAGACCGCTCTGCAGGGGCTGTATCTTGAGATTGGGGAAAATGACCCGGTTGATCATGAAAAGGCCGGTTTCCAGCTCGTAATGGAGGCTGCGGATGAAGTCCAAAAACATCTGGGAGGGATCAGGTTCGGCAATTGTCCCGAGAATCCGGGTCGCAGGAGCTTTCAAATCAGCCGATTCCTCGCGGATAACCCGGTCAAGGATTGTCACCCCCGCTCTGCCCAGCCGCTGGAATTCCTCCTTCAAGGCCTTCTGCACCAAGGGGGAAGGATCATCCAGCAGCTTGACTAATGCTGCTTCCTTTTCGTAACTGACGACACGTTCCGCCATGGACCCAACTGAAGCGTTTTTCGAATCACGATCAATAGAATTCCAATCAAGAGAAATCATGAGCGGGCGGGGCAGCCTGAAAATATAAAAGTGCTTGCTATTTCGACAGGGGCTTCTTTAGTTGCCCGTTTTTTCCAATGAAAGCGACAATTAAGACCCAAGGCAGACAATTTACTGTTCAGGAAGGCGATGTTCTCTTCGTCAACCGCTATCCGGAAACGGAAACAGGTGACTCTGTAACCCTCGACAACGTCCTCGCTGTAGGCGATGGCGAATCCATGAAATTCGGCACGCCACTCGTTGACGGGGCCTCAGTTCAAGCGAAGATTCTTGAAAATAAGCGAGGCAAGAAAGTCCTCGTTTTCAAGAAGAAGCGCCGGAAGGGCTACCGCAACAAGCGGGGCCACCGACAGGAGCTTTCCGTTATCAAAATTGAATCCATCACGGCTTAACCCAATAACCACTTTTCAACATGGCACACAAAAAAGGTCAGGGAACCAGTAAGAACGGACGCGACAGCAACCCAAAGATGCTTGGCGTCAAGCGTTACGACGGTGAAGCCGTAACCGCGGGGACAATCCTCATTCGCCAGCGTGGAACTCGTTTCCATCCGGGCGCTAATGTCGGTCAGGGCCGCGATCACACGCTCTTCGCCCTCACGGACGGACGCGTCAAATGGGAAGCTGCCAAGCGCAAGGTCAACATCCTTGCTGAGGCCTGAGAACCCGTTTCAACGCAAACACTTTCACGCCGGACAGCCCGATGGGCTTCCGGCGTTTTTTATACTCAATTTGCGGGGTCGCCGGAGACATCCATCAGGATCTTCTTGAGGCTGGGCAGGTGGATGGGTTTGGAAAGATAGTGATCCACCCCGCTCTCAAGAATGCGGGCGCGCTCCTCCTCCAGAGCCAAGGCTGTCAGGGCAATAATCGGAATATTCTTCACAAGAGCCCCGCACTCACCCGAGCGAATGCGGCTGGTGGCCTCCAGGCCATCCATGCGGGACATCTGCATGTCCATAATGACAAGGTCATGGCGCCCTTCCGTGATCACTGCGAGGGCCTTGTATCCGTCCGTCACGGCATCCGCCTCATATCCCAAACGACTGAGAACCTCGCAAATCAACCGCGTGTTGACCAAGTCATCCTCCACCACAAGGATTCTAAACGGGTAATCCTCTGAAAATGACTTGCTCAAGGTGTCCTCGGGCTTCTTTGCCGACGGCTCGACAGCCTCCTGCAGGTCCTTTTCAAATCTGAGGACGACGGAAAAAGTGGAGCCCTCGCCCTCAGTGCTTTCGAGTGAGACACGCCCTCCCATCTTGTCCACCAACCGCTGCACAATCGTCAGGCCAAGCCCCGTGCCCCCGTATTCACGGGTTGTCGACGAATCGACCTGCTGGAATGCCTTGAACAGCTCACCACGATGCTCTTCGGGAATGCCGATCCCGGTATCGATCACCCGCATCTCAAAAGTCATCCATGGGGAATCCTTCTCAACGGTTAGAACTTCCAGTGTCACCGAACCCTTCTGGGTGAACTTGATCGCATTCGTTAGCAGGTTCAACAGGACTTGGCGCAGGCGCAGGGGGTCGCCCCAGAACAATGCCCGAAGGTCGTCATTGCCCTCGAAATCCAGCGTGATCCCCTTTTCCTTGGCCCGAAAGAGGACCATCTCAAGCACCTCGATGAGCGTTGTTTCCAGATTAAAGCGGGTATGCTCCAGCTGCACGCTATTGGACTCAAGCTTGGAGAAATCGAGAATGTTATTTATCAGCTCCAGGAGATCCTTGCCGCTACGGGTGATGATATCGACATATTCCCCCTGCTGTTCCGAGACTTCCGTCTGACGGAGCAAATCCGAAAACCCGATAATGGCATTCATCGGGGTACGGATCTCGTGACTCATGATAGCAAGGAACTCACTTTTGGCGTGGTCGGCGGAGACCGCGGCTTCCTTGGCCTCCCGCAGTTGATCCTGAATAATCTGGGTCTCCATGTACGCGCGTAAGCTTTCCGTGATCGCCTGAAGAACGGCAGCCGTGTTGGCATCCTTTTCGGACCGTTCGAGGGTGCTTCCATAGACAATGTACCCGGCCACACCGCCATCCGGACGAAATCCAAAAATTGTCAGTGACCGCATGCCCAACTGGCTCAAAAAGGACCGGGTAGGTTCATTGGCTGAGGAATAGTGCATATTCCAAGGTTCCCCGTCTTCAATCAGGGTCTGCCAATTGGAGGTGATTTTCCTGAGCTCAGCGCCGGAAATCGTCGGGGAACCGAAAATAAAGGGACTCTCCCGGAGCCATTCGTGTGTGCATTCCCAGCCATCGGCTGAATCCTCACCGGGGCGGACTTGGTAGACCTGGACAATATCAAGGGACAATCCCTTTCCAACGCACTCAATAGCTTTTCGAACACCCCGGTGAAACACCTTTTCCTTCAGGAGGATGGATTCCGCACGGGTCAGTGCATTGAGCAGGAAATCGCGCTTTTGGAGATCCTGTCTCGCGTGCTGACTTTCGGTGAGGTCATAAGACACCACCATGACCGATGGGGGCTGGCCTTCGAATGATTCAATCGGGGCAAAACGGCCTTCGTAAGTCCGGTCGTCTCCGTCGATGGAAATCGCATACCGGACCACTTCGAGGTTTCGGTCACGGATAACTGAATCGATGGTGTCGGCAAATTTCCGCGCAAGATCCCTGGGGTAGATTTCCTCCAAAGTCTTCCCCCGGAAGGAATGCATCCGCGCCCGAAAGTGGCTGTTCAAGGGAGCAAAGATTTCCGAGCAAATTCCATCCTGCCCAAAGACGAGGGCAAGGTCGGGCAAGGCGTGGACAAAAGCCCGCAAGCGCTCTTCATTCGTCCGCAGTTCCTCTTCGCGCTCGCGCAATTCAGTCCAGGTTGCGGCAAGGTACAGGCCGGTCGTCGCAAGGACTCCGACAAAAACCCAGAGGTAACCGGGAGGCTGGCTGATTGTCTTGGTGGCATCCGGGCCAATCACGTCCTTGAGCTCCCAGACCGCCATCATGGAAATGACGAGGATCCCGATGGTCACACCGCGCTGGCCAAACCGGATCGCCGCCCAAGCCATGATTGGGAACATGGCCAGCTCCATGGGGTACCGCAGGGTGTCTGAAGGGGCCCAGTTGCGGAATACCAGCGCGCCAAGGAAGATCAGGATTGCCAGCCAGCCCAGCACTTCCACCGTTTGCTCATTACGCCAGTTAATCCGGGTCCGGGAATACCAGACAAGGAGGAAGGGGGCGAGGACAAGGACACCCAACGCATCGCTCAACCAGCGGACCGAGAACAGGGAGAAGAAGTCAGGACAAAAATCCGGCGTGAACTGCCATATAGATGCTGTGCTTATAAGGGCGCTGATAACGGGAAACAGCAGGACGCCGAATAACATGAATGAGCTGACATCCTTGAGGCTTTCCAAACCGGTCTTGAAATTTAAAAACCGGTTCAGCACATAAACCGTCAGGTAAGCAGCCAGGGAATAGCCAGTCCCGAACAGAAGGGCATCCCCCAAGCCCCCCGATTCAAAAAACCGGATGACGGTGGCCCCAATGAATATAACAGGCAGTTTGTTGAGCCCTCCCAGAAGGAGAAGGACGAGCCCAAACCCGGCAGGTGGCCAGATGAGTGGCGCAAATTGTTGCCAGAGGGCCATCTCCAGACCAAGACCCGCAGATCCAAGATATATGAGGAAGGCGACGATTGGATTCAGGATGACCGCCTGGCGGATTCCTGCGGATGAAAGTTTGGATCCCATATGGATGAACCCTAGGTTGAGGATCTTTCGTAATTTCATCAAGCCTTGACTCCGCTGATAAAGGCAAAGAACGACTCTTCTGACTGGAATTTGTGCGAGGAATGCCTAACTTGAAGATTATGCCGATCTACGTATACGAAGTTGTTCAAGCCGATGGCACCCCGGGCCCGCGTTTTGAAATTCAGCAATCCATGTCTGAGGCCCCATTGGAAAAACATCCGGAAACAGGAGAACCTGTCCGACGGGTCTTCCTTCCCCCGAATCTTGCTTCAAAGTACACGCCTGCCCAAACGAATAAACGCCTCGAGAACAAAAACCTCGAAAAGGCCGGATTTACCAAATACGAGAAGGACAAATTGACCGGACGGTACCATCGCACCGCCGGTAAAGAGGGTCCCGATGTGATTCAGCGGCCCGGTTGAGCAGCTCCAGTAATCAGGGCTTCCTGATCCATTCCCCATCCGGTTTCAATAACCAGACACCGGGACGGGCAAGCTTGATAATCCGGATGGCCCGCTGGCGCCCCACTTCCTCGATGCTCTGCCCAGTCGATTGCGCGATCGACTGGTAAATGACCCGTCGGTCAGCATTCTCCCCTTCCACGAGAGAGGTTTGACGCGGGCCAAGGGTGGTTCTGATCGAGAGATATCCGTTGGAATTCTCCCCCACTTTGCCTTCGGACTTCATTTGATCAATCTGGACAAGCCGTTCCTTCATACGAACCTTGGCCTCTTCAAAGTCCCCGGCGCTCAAGGGCCCTGCCAGGATGCTTAAAAGAATAATCAGGAAGAAAAGGCGACTGCTGAAAGATTTCATTTCGGTTCAGTTGTTGGGGCTTATTGTTTCGTCAGGAAGCGGCAGGTAATCAGTCGTTTCCGAGGCCTTGTCCAGATCAGCGAAAACATCATCCAATTCCTTCTGGACACGATGATTGATCGTGATCTCAACATAGATTGGCTCAATCTTGATTGGATCAGTCTTTACCCGGACACATCCGGAGGCAACCACGATGAGGGCCGCCCCAATCCACAAAAGCCTGCTAAAAAAAGCCATGGGAACTTTATGAATCCGACTGGTCGTCAGGTCAACCCTTCCCCGTCAGGGATTGGCGAGAAATCTAACCGGGCCGAGAAACCCGAGAACATGCCCAAGATCCTCGTCCGAGATAACGTTATTAATGATAAGGCTTTCAATCGGGACTTCCATGCTCTCGCTGCGGGTTTCACCGCTGACGCGTAACCGCAGGACAACCTCCCCATTCGCCAGGTCCGGGGCAAGGTCCAATCCCATGTCACGGATGCGGATGCCATCGGAAAGCAGTGTTGCCAGAAAGGGTTCCTTCAATTCGGCCGGCACGCCGTTGATGACGGCAAATTGCTGCTTAAGGAACTGGCTGTCGGTAAATAGGAAACGGTTCTCTGTAGTGGTGGAATCCATACGCAAGTTGGCTGCGCCCACATAGAGGACACCCTCAATCCACTGAAGCGGGATGTGACCGGAAACCGTTCCCTGCAGGGAAAAGCGCTTCTCCCCGATCCAGTCGAGTAGCTCCTGGGCCGGTATTTCCTCAAAGCGTAGGGATGTCTTGATTGCGGGATCGAATGGATCGCAAGTAAACGGATCCAGATTCACCAAGCCGCTCCCGATATTTCCCGAGGACCGGATGAGCCGGAAATTCCGCATGGTTGGGAGGGACCACTCGAGGAGCAGGTTACGGATGCGGATGTTTCCACTGGCAAGTGACTTGACCCGGAAACTTTGTGGTCCGTCCGATGAGGGAAGCCCGTTTAGCCTGAACTGGGACGATCCAACGATATCATTCAGGATGGCTCCATTTGAAAGGACCACATTGAGCGAGTCCATCTCCATGCGGACATCGCCCTTCAGTAGATAGCCGGTTCGATCAAGCTTTGCATGGATTGAAGGGTTCGTCCCGGAAAACATGATGCGCCTGCCCCACCACCAATCACCAAGAGCGTTCAGCCATTGATGGGGCAATTCACCGTCAATGGTCAGGGTCGCGCCTGCCGCCGACTGGTCGACCCCACTTGTGAGAAATACTTGATCATCTGGATAAGCCAGACGGATCCTGGCAGACAAGTCTCCGGCGCCATTGGACCGGCCATTAAAAAGGACATCGCCCATGTGCGTGCCCGCCCCGTTATACCAGGTGAAGGCCGAACCAAATGATTGATCGGGCATGGAATACATCGCCGTAAGGTCTTCCAACCAAAGCGTGGATTTCCGCTTTATCCCAATGGGCTCAGCACGCAGAGTCAGCTCGGAGAGATTGCCTGAATACTGCCACCCAAATGGCTCCACCGAAAAGTCCCTGCAGGCATAATTGGCAAACCTTCCGGCTCCCTCAAGATTGACTAACCCCGCTTGGGAGGTTGCCAAAAGAAGCGTGTCCAAAATGGTCAAGGGCGGATACCCTTCAAGAGGCGGCTGCCAATCGATGGACTCTGTCGACATACGCGCACTCATCCGGGGAAGGGCTCCCCGGTTTGATTCAAAAAGTATTTCCCCTCTGATGGGGTGCTGTATGGAAAAACTGTTGGCAAGTGCTGGTTCAAACCCGAATTCCGGGCCAAGCCGATGGAACAGCTTCATCAGTGGACCCGGCTTCATGTTCATGTCACCCAAAAGGCGCAGGCTTGATGAAGGATTATGGCTCGTCAGGGTGAAGGCAGAGGAAAGCATGTCGGAATCAATTCGCAACTCACCTGAAAACTGCTCAGGATCGTTTGTGAATTGCCCCTCCCAAGCCGCCTGTAGCAGGGATACATCACGCCACTCAATATTAATCAATCCATGCTCAAGCAACCCGCTGGCAACCGGCAAGTCGGCAAACACTTTTCCCAAATCCAATGAATCAGGCGGGGATTGTAGCGGCATTGCCATGACAGATTGACCAGGATCTGCCGGACTTTTTTCAGGGCCTTGAATTCCGTCAGTTGGCTGCGTGTAATGCTCTTCCAAGGCTGCTTCCTCCTGTTGGGAGGGCACCTCTTCAAGGGAATAGTCCGGCGCGCTTGTCTGCTCGGGGAGACTCGCCGTTGTGAAAAGGTCTGGAATTCGCAAGCGGAGGGATGGCTTGCCGACCGTGACATGGTCAATCTGTCCATCCAGAAGGCCGGCGGGCCGGTAGCCCGCGTGGACTGATTCCCAACCGAAGGACTGGCCGTGCAACCGCAATGTCCCGGAGCCAAACCGGCTACTGGTCAGGCCGACTTGTTTGACCTCAAGCTGCTCAACCTCGATCCCCTCTTCGGAGAGAAGGACTTTTATGTGTCGCTCAAGCAGTCCGGGGGCCAGAAAATACAAAACCAGGGCAATAACTGCCAGCAGGACGATTGGAAGGCTGAGAAGAACCAGCCAACGAGGAGGAGTATTCCAGAGCGCTCGCAACGAAAAGAGGTCAGAGAGGATTATTCAATACCCGACCATTGCTTGGGCATGGCAAAGGCACGGTCAAGAATGCCCGGATTGATCTCTATATCGATGATTGTAATTTCCTCAACCGTTCCATCCGAGGAAGTCCGGGTCACGTTTTCAGCAAACCAGATCGTCCCGTATTTGCGGTATTTGGAGAAGATGGTCTCAATCGTATCTGTGACTTCGCCATTATCATCGAGAATTTCCCGGATGGTTTTCCATTCACGGAAAGTGCGGGAATCGACGTAGTGAGATGTGCGCTTGTTCCCTTCTTGATGAAGAACGATAAAATAATCCGTACGATCAATCCGCTCAATCCGCTCAAAAGTCCGGGTCACGAGTGGATTGTCCGCCGCCGTCAAGGAACCATCGAAACTGGTCTCAACCCCACTGCTCCGCAACTCCTCCTTGGACATCTTGCGCACCGTGTCAGTGCCTGCGCTCCAGACACGTTGCCATGCATCTATGCCATTAAATCCTGTTTCCACGGAACGACCTTTATACATCAAATGCATGCGGAGCTTGTTTGGACGCTTCTTCAAAAGCAGAAAATCATAGGTCAGGTCGCTTGTCCTGACAAAGCCCCTCATGCGCAGGTCCGAAACTGCCTGGAGGGCATCTCGACCTCCGTTTGCCTCAGCCAGCCTGTCGAGGATCTTCTCAGTGGTCCAATCCTCTGCGTCCAGCGCAAACCCGCTTGAAGTAACCAATAACGCCAAACCCACAAAAACCAGCCCTTTTACTCCAGAAAAACTCATCTTGCTCATTGGGATGTATTTTTACCGTATCCGGCCGTTTGGCAATGATCTTCTTGCTTGCAGGGTGCGCGGTGGCAGTGATTATCAGACTATGGGAAGCAGCTTCGGCACTCTTTTTCGGATCTCCACATGGGGTGAAAGCCATGGCGGCAGTGTGGGCGTTGTCATCGACGGATGCCCGCCCGGCCTGCCTCTAAGTGCAGAGGATATTCAGGCTGAGCTGGACAGGCGGAAGCCCGGACAGAGCGATATCACAACGCCCCGAAAGGAGCCTGACTCAGTGGAGATCTTGTCCGGTGTACACGACGGAAAAACCCTCGGGACACCCATCGCCATGAATGTCAGGAACAAGGACCACCGTCCATCCGCCTACAGTGAAATGAAGACGGCATACCGTCCGTCCCACGCTGATTTTACCTACGATCAGAAATACGGCCGGCGGATGGCGGAAGGCGGCGGACGGTCCTCCGCCCGGGAAACAATCGGCCGGGTGGCAGCCGGGGCCGTTGCCTCGAAAATCCTCAAACTCGGTGGAGGGGTTCAGATTGTAGCTTATGTGGAATCGATTGAAGATATCCAGATGCCCGCCAGCGAGGGACCAATCCAGCGGGAACAGGTCGAGGCCACACCGGTACGCTGCCCCGATCTGGCAACGGCAGAGCGCATGATCAGCAGGATCAAGGAGGTCCGTTCCGAAGGCGACAGCATCGGCGGCCTCGTCACTTGTGAAGTTTACGGGTTGCCCACCGGGCTCGGCGAGCCGGTCTTTGATCGTCTGGAAGCTGACCTTGCCAAAGCGATGCTCTCCCTGCCAGCGACAAAGGGCTTTGAGGTGGGTAGCGGCTTTGCCGGAACCCGGCTCAAGGGAAGCGAACACAATGACATTTTCGAGGCAAGGGAAGGGGAAATTCGCACCCGTACAAATAATGCCGGGGGTGTCCTTGGGGGCATCTCCAACGGCGAAACCTTGCGCTTCCGGGTCGCTTTCAAGCCGACAGCCACGATCATCCAGGAACAGGACACCGTCACCCAGGCGGGCGAACCGACCAAACTAATGGGTAAGGGGCGGCACGATCCATGTGTCCTGCCACGTGCGGTGCCGATTGTGGAGGCCATGACAGCGCTGGTCCTGATGGATCACTGGATGCGCGACCACGCCCAGAATCATCTTTTTGACTTCAATCCGGAATCCAGCAATTCATGAACGTCTACCTCTTGATGGGGACTCATTTGCCTGAGCTCGGGACATGCCTTGATGCCTTGGCCCGCCAGTGCCCACCAGGCGCACCGGTCCAGTGGCACATCCCGGATGGGATCAGCTGGCAAAGCACCGGACCCGAGGGCACGGAGGTCAATTTCTACTCAGCTGATGAGGTTCAATGGGTCTTCAATCCCGATGAAGAGGCATCGATTTTCATCCTGCTTGACCCGCGTGTTCCCCAGATCCCCCAATTGGAGACAATTGCCGGAGATCTCCAGAAATGCTTGATCGAGCCCCTGAAGGTCATCACCTGCGTGGACTGCGAGGCGGCTGAGACCAGTGTCCATCTGAGGGCATGGCTGGAGGCAAATGTCTATTACTCGGATATCGTTTTGCTCGGAAACCGTTCCAAGGCCTCGAAATCCTTTGTCCGTGACTTCCAGAAGACCTACGAGAAAAACTGCTACCCGTGCCTGTTCCTTTTCCTGAAAGGCAAGGGAATCCCCAGCCAGCCACTTGAAATTCTCACCCCGGATACACGCCGGCTGTCGCAGCTGTTTGACCTAAAGGAAAACGGCGGGGAGGAAATTCCCGGGCTGATCATTGAGGCCTCGTGCGACCTCGATATGGAGGAACCCGAGCGGGATCCCTACAGGGCACCAGATGAAGAGGCAGGACGGACCAAGGCACCGGTCCCTGACATCAACGAATTCATCGTCCAACTGCCCGGGCAATAACAAGCCTGGAACAACAATTAATCCCCTTTTCGGTCTTGACCTGCGTGATTCGCGGTGTTGTTTTCGTCGGTTTTCCATTAATTAGATCAATTTCAACCCGCACACATCATGGGACAGCCAAAACGCAAACAATCCAAGCAACGTTCACGCAAGCGCCGTGGAGCCAACCAGTTCTCGGCTCCCCAGCTGGCCAAGGACCCGACTGACGGGACTGCCTTCCGCCCGCACCATGTAAATCCTGCAAATGGCATGTACCGCGGACGCCAAGTTGTTGATGTTGAGGTATAAAACCTCCTTCAAAGCAGATTTTTTCCCCTTGCACGGCCTCTTATGAGGCCGTTTTTATTTACCTAGATGGAAGAGAAGAATTCAACCAAGGCAATTGCCGTTGATGCAATGGGCTCGGACATGGGACCGGCTGAAGTCGTGGCCGGTGTGGCTATGGCTATTGAAAAGGGCTGGGCCCCCGGGAACATCGTTGTCGTCGGCAAGGAGGAAGTCCTCGAAGGCGTCTTGGAAGAACAAGGGCTGTCCTCCCATCCGCGGATCGAACTTTTCGCCGCCTCGGAAGTCATTGCAATGCAGGACAAGCCGATCCAGAGCCTGCGCTCAAAAAAGGATGCTTCCCTGGTCCGTGCGGTGGAGCTGGTCAAGCTCGGCACCTGTGGAGCGGCCGTCAGCTGTGGCAACACGGGAAGCCTCATGGCCTGTGCCACCCTGAAGCTACGGCCGGTCGAAGGGGTCTCCAAGCCGGCCCTGGCCTCTGTCTGGCCCAGTCTGGAAAACCGCTTTGTTGTGCTTGATGTCGGAGCTAATCCACAATGCCGTCCGGAAAACCTCCTCCATTATGCGATTCTCGGACACCAGTACGCACAGGATGCACTCGATATTTCCAAACCCCGCATCGGGCTCCTTTCCATCGGCACCGAAGAGGGCAAAGGAACGGATCTGACCGATCAAGCCCACAACCTGCTCAAGGGCCTGGGAGATCAGATCAATTATATCGGACTGATCGAAGGGTTTCAGTTGTTCAACAACGAGGTGGATGTCGTGGTAACCGATGGTTTCACCGGCAATGTGATCCTCAAGACTTGCGAATCCCTATGGAAAATGCTCAAGGGCTTGGTCACGGAAGAAGTGCGTAAAAGCCCGATCCGCATGGCCGGGGCGCTGCTGATGAAAGGCGGCCTCAAAGCAGCCAAGAACCGACTGGATCCCAAGAAACACGGAGGAGCCCCGCTTCTCGGTCTTCGGGGCACGGTTCTCAAGGCACACGGCTCCAGCGACCGGGAGGCCATCGCCAATGCCATTCGAATTGCTGGCACAGCCATCGAGCACGACCTTGGAGCCCATACCTTGGCCGCTATTTCCAATGCGAATGAGACCCTGAAGGATCAGCTCGCAAGCGGGAATTGACGGGGCGGACAAAGGCCTTCCAAGGGCGTCATGAGCACTGCCTTGACACGCCTTAACCATTCGTGAGACTCCCCTGCAACAGTCTCTTATACGATCATGACTCAACTTTCAGGGAACTCAGTAATCATCTCCGGCACTGGCTCATACGCCCCGCCAAGAATCCTTTCCAACGACGACCTTTCAAAGGTTGTGGACACTTCGGACGAGTGGATTCGGACGAGAACAGGAATTCGTGAACGCCGCATTGCTTCCGACGATGAAACAACTTCCGACATGGCCGCACATGCAGCCCGGGAAGCGATCAAAAACGCCGGCTTGGAGGTGGACGACATCGGGCTGATTGTCGTTGGTACGGTCACTCCGGATATGCCCTTCCCGAACACCGCCTGTTTTGTGCAGCACAAACTGGGACTGGGAAAAGTTCCGGCCTTCGATCTTGAGGCCGCCTGCTCCGGATTTATCTATTCCATGGATGTGGCGCGCAGCCTCATGCTGGTCAAGGGAACCAAGCATGCCCTGGTCATCGGGGCGGAAAAACTTTCGAGCATCACAAACTGGGAAGACCGCACGACATGTGTGCTCTTCGGGGATGGTGCTGGTGCCGTGGTACTGAGCCTCGTGGACAAACCTAATGTCGGGGTTCTTGATGCCTTGCTGGGGGCAGATGGACGCGAAACCGGCATTCTCTGTGTTCCGGGCGGCGGAAGTGCCAGTCCATACACTGTCGAGACCATTGAGCGCTCCCTCCACACAATCCAGATGCAGGGCAACCAGGTTTTCAAAATCGCCGTGCGGGTCATGTGCCAAAGCGCACTCGATATCCTGGAAAAGAGCGGGCTGACTGCGGAAGATGTCTCCCTTGTCGTACCGCACCAAGCCAATAACCGCATTATTGAAGCGCTGTCACAACGTCTCAACATCGGCATCGACCGCTTCAAGGTGAACCTTGACCGCTATGGCAATACCTCCGCGGCCTCAATCCCAATTGCCCTCGATGAAGCTTATCGCAACGGGCGTATCAAATCCGGAGACAATATCCTGATGGTCGCCTTCGGCGGGGGGCTCACTTGGGCTGCCTGTCTGGTTCGCTGGCAATAACTTAACCGCTTAATCGATCACTCGTTTGTCGAAATTGATTTGCTCTCAAATGGATTTACCCTGCAATAAACAACATATGATCCGGACCGTTTTCACTTTCATCTGCCTGGTCACGGCATTCTCAACCGCGCACGGGTTTCTTTGGTTTGGCGAAGACCCGATTGACACCAGTCCCGTGCTGCAGACTGAGAAGGCCCGACCGATTTACGAAAAGGCCCTCACTGCCCAGCGCGAGGGCAAAACAGGCCGGGCCCTCAGAGCCTACAAGAAAGTTTACAGGAACTATCCGGCTGCTGATTTTGCTGCACAGTCACTTTACAATTCAGGCATCATCTACTTTGAGAAGAAAAAGTGGAAAAAGGCCTTTGGAATGTTTCAAACCATTCTCATTTACCATCCGGACTTCCCCCAATTCAATGAGCTCATAGACTACCAGTTCCGGATCGCATTGGCCACCGCGGAAGGCGAAAGCATCCGCTTGCTTTATGTCATTCCTTACAGGGCCCTCAACCGGGCAGTGGGCTATTTTGAAATTGTCATTTCCAATGCCCCATACTCCGAATACGCCCCGTTGGCCCTGATCAATGTCGCGCTGATCCACCAGTACAAGGGGCAGACTGCCGAGGCAATTGACGCCCTCGACCGGTTGATCAACAATTACCCGTCCAGCCTGCTGGCCGACGATGCCTACCTCTCCCTTGCGGAAACGTTTGCCACGCTAGTCCAAGGACCCGATTACGATCAGGGTGCCACACGGGAAGCTATTTCCTACTTCGAGGATTTCCTCATTCTCTTCTCAAATAACCAGGATGTTGCCCGCGCCGAGAAGGGGCTCGCCGACATGGAAGATGTCTACGCCAGAAGCAAGCTGGTCATCGGCGAATATTATTTCAAATACCGTCGCTGGTTCCAGGCCGCGGAGATCTTCTTCAATGAAGCGATCACCATCGCGCCTGAATCCGCTGCAGCAGAATCTGCCCGTGCATACATCAGCCGTATTCAGGCGATTCGGGCCAACCGGCCCATGACCAAGCAGGAGGAAGCTTCTCCTGAACGCCAGAAAGAGAAGTCGTTCATTCGTCGCTGGCTAGACCGGATAATCCCAGGATGACCAGATGACTTGTCGCTCAGCTCTTAACTATTTCCTATTGGTGCTGGTTCTCCTTGCTGCGGGGTGCAGCAGCTATGCGCCGGTCCGTCCAGTTGAAACGCGTACCATCGCGCTGGCTCCGGTCCTGAATGAATCAGAAGTGCCGCAAATCATTGCGCCCCTCTCCCGAAACCTGCGCGAAGCATTGAACCACTCAGCTGCCTGGCAACTTGTCGAACCGGAAGAAGCGGAAGTCCTGCTACGGCTCACGGTCCTCCAGCTTGACCGGAATGCCATTTCACGGGATCCGGATGACACCGGGCGACCGCTTTCCTATTACGAGGAATTAATGGTCTCCATTCTCTGGGAAAGCGACCTCCCTCCACCATGGGGCGTCCAGCCCGTTAGCATGGTCTCGGCCAGTACGGTCCTTTATTCTCAACCCAGCCTGACGGCTGCGGAGGCTGCCGCTATCGGCGAGCTGGCAGAGGAGATTTCCCGTAAAATCATCTCGAGGATCAATTGGCCAGCAGGCTCCGGGCAGTAATGAGTGCAAACGACAGTCCGCTCCCCTTCCGTCTGGCACCGTCCATTCTCGCGGCTGATCATTCATCCCTCAAGAACGGACTGGAAATTGTCGAAAGCCTTCCCATCGAATGGCTTCATCTGGATATCATGGACGGCCATTTTGTCCCGAACCTGAGCTTTGGGCCTCAAACCGTGGCTGACCTGCGCAAGCGTAACAGTAGTCTATTTTTCGATACACACTTGATGCTTGATAATCCGGACAAGCATGTGGATGCGTTCATCGATGCCGGGGCGGACTTGATTTCCATACATGTGGAACCGGACTACGATGTCGCCCAGACCCTCGACCGGATCAAGTCAGCCGGACGCTCCTGCGGAGTCGTCCTCAATCCAGCCACGCCGGCCGAAGCCGCCCTCCCCTTCATCAAGGATGTGGACTTGATTCTGGTCATGACCGTTTGGCCCGGATTTGGCGGACAAAGCTTTATCGAGGACACCCTTCCAAAATTGAATTTGCTTCATTCGTGGAGAATGGAACGAGGGCTTGCCTACCGGCTTGAAGTCGACGGTGGCATTAACCTTGAAACGGCAGCGCTCTGCCGCGATCAGGGCGTTGATACTTTTGTTGCCGGGACAGCCTTCTTCAAGGCGCCCGATCGCGCGGCCTTCCTCAAGGCAATCGAGGGCGCCGGCTGAGATTAACCACCCTGAGGCACGACAAACTTGTACGGGGTGAAGCTCTGGCAACCGCGCTTACCCTTTTCCGCCTCAAAAATCACGCCACAGAGCTGTACATTGGCTTCCGCGACCGTGAACTTGCGCGGCAAACCATCGAGGAAACGCCCGAGAATCGGGGCAATATCCCGGCCGAGAATGCTATCGTACGGACCCGACATGCCCGCATCCGTAAGGTAACCGGTCCCTCTCGGCAGGATTCGCGCATCGGCCGTTGGAATGTGTGTATGGGTCCCGATGACCGCAGCTACACGCCCGTCAAGATACCAGCCCATCGCCATTTTTTCAGAGGTCGTCTCAGCATGCATCTCCACGAGGACGGCATCGCACTGCTTGCGCAACTCCTCAAGGCGCGGAAGTATCCGGGGGAAACCGGCATCCGCGCTGATTTTCATCATCTGGGTGCCAAGAACCGTGACGACCCCGAGCCGGAACCCGTCTGTCTCAAGAATAAGGTGGTCTGCGCCCGGGCTTCCCCCGAGCAGGTTGAAGGGCCGCGACATGTAGGGAATTGAGCCAATCTCCTTGTCAAACCCGCGCTGGTCCCAGCAATGGTCGCCCAAAGTGATACCGTCGACTCCTGCGGCATGCAGCTCTTCAGCGATGGTCACAGTGATTCCTGAGCCGCCGGCAGCGTTCTCCCCGTTAACGACAACGAGGTCGAGCTGCTCCGCCTCACGGATCTCCGCAAGGTGGGTTTGGACAGCGGTCCGGCCGGCGCGGCCGACAATGTCGCCAAGAAATAAAATTCGAGCCATGCCGACATTGAGGCCATGCGGGATGCTTCCTGCAATGCCGGAATCCCCCGAAGGGCATTTTTAGGGGAAATGCGCTTGCATTTTCCAAAGGGTCCAACTTTCCTCTGCAACAACTATTTAGACGAATCCTCACCCATTATTATTGTGAAATACCGGACGCCCATCGCTCAGCTTTTAGTAGTCGTCGAGCTCGTCGTCCCCGTCGTCGCTTGAGGCGGGCCGCTAACTGTTGGTGCCTGCCTTTACCGCTTTCAAGGAAACCGGAATCCATAAGCTTGTGCAAAAATGAAAAAAACATCCGAAAAGAGCCCTAAGAAGAAATCCTCCACCAAGGCCGCCAAACCGATGGCGGCAGTCCGTGGAGCCGACCTGTTTGTCCAGTGTCTCGAGCGCGAGGGTGTGGATGTCATTTTCGCCTATCCCGGTGGAGCCTCCATGGAAATCCATCAGGGGCTGACCCGCTCCGGCAAGATTCGCACAATTCTCCCCCGCCACGAGCAGGGTTGTGGCTTCATGGCGCACGGATACGCCCGCACGACCGGCAAGGCCGGCGTCTGCATGGCGACCAGTGGCCCAGGGGCGACCAACCTTGTTACCTGTGTGGCCGATGCCCAGATGGATTCGATCCCGCTGATCGCGATCACAGGCCAGGTGCATCAGAGCTTTATCGGAAAGAACGCATTCCAGGAGACGGATGTCTTCGGCATGACCCTTCCGATCGTCAAGCACTCCTATCTCGTCCTGAATATCAAAGACATCCCACGGGTTGTGAAAGAGGCCTTCTATATTGCCCAGACCGGGCGACCGGGACCCGTGGTCATCGATATTGCCAAGGATGTCCAGCAGGCATACATCGAAGGTGAAGAGCTCAAGGAAGCCCTTGAAGCGGAAATGGCCATCCCCGGCTACTCGCACAGCCCCAAGGCCACTGATGAGGAACTGAACGCAATTCTCGACGCCTGTGCCGAGGCCAAGCGTCCGGTCATCTACACTGGGGGCGGTATCGTCAGCGGTAACGCCGAGGAGGAATTGAAGGAATTTGCTGAGATCACCGGTTTTCCGATGACTTCCACCCTGATGGGACTCGGCGGCTTCGATGAAAACCATCCCCAGAGCCTGCGCTGGTTTGGCATGCATGGCGGCGTGGCCGGTAACTGGGCGGTTTGCGAAAGCTCACTTTTGCTCGCCCTCGGGGCGCGTTTTGATGACCGGATCACTGGTGCCATTGCCAAGTTTGCCCCGGAAGCAAAGGTCGCGCACATCGATATCGACAAGTCCGAACACCATAAGAACAAGATTGTCGATTTCCCGGTCCATAGCGAAATCAAGTATGCCCTCAAGCGGCTTTGTGAACTCGCCAAGAAGCGCAAATTCAAGAAGCCGGACATCAAGGATTGGACAAAGAAGGTCAACGGCTGGAAAGAGGAATTTCCCTTCCAGTTCGAGGAGTCGCCGCACATCATTCCGCAGTTGGCCATCCAGACCCTGTACGAGGAAACCGAAGGCGAGGCCATTATTTCCACCGGCGTCGGTCAGCACCAGATGTGGGCCGCCCAGTTCTACAAGTTCCACAAGACCCGGAGCTATATTTCCTCCCTCGGTCTCGGGACAATGGGATTTGGCCTCCCGGCAGCACTCGGTGCCAAGGTCGCCTGCCCGGATCGGACGGTTGTTGATATTGATGGCGACGGCTCCTTCATGATGAATGTCCAGGAGCTGGCCACCGCCATCATGGAAAAGATCCCGGTCAAGATCATGCTCATGAACAACCAGCACCTTGGCATGGTGGTTCAGTGGGAAGATATCCTTTACGAGGGTACCCGTGGACAGACTGTCCTCGGTCACCCGGATAACATCGGTGGACCCGAAAATCTCGACGCCCTCTATCCGGATTGGCCAGCCATCTGCAAGGGCTTCGGTGTCAAGTCACGCCGCGTGGTCAAGAAGAAGGACCTCCGTGCCGCCATCCGTGAGATGATCGACCACGACGGGCCATTCCTTCTCGATGTCGTCGTCCCTTACACTGAGCACGTCATGCCCTTCATCCCGGCTGGGGCGTCCGCGAAGGATATCCTCATCCGGACCAACCGGTAAGCTTAATCAAAGTTAAACGGCTGGCGAACCCGCACATAGGTCGGACGGCCGCCATTGGTCGGTTCGACAAATCGGGTTTCCCGCAAGGACATGATTACGCTCATACTGAGGTATTCATTGTCACTCTTTATGATTTCGGGAAGTCGCACCTGCCCATGGTGATCGATGAAATACTCGGCAATCACCGCTCCGGAGGGAGGCTCAGCATCGGGTGCGTGCAGGCGGTAGAGTTTTGTCTCAGCCAGGGTAAGCGGAGAATCGAGTTCCGTTGGCTTGGATTCCTGGAAGGCAACCGCGTCGGGATCAGCGCGATACAGCTTTCGTGCCACTGCATCGGAAACGTTGCCTCCCATCGGGGCACCGGCAAATCCCTGCTTCCATGCGCGCTGCTCGGGGTCGAAGAAAGTGATGATGACCGTGATTTTTCCTGTGGTGGGGACGCCATCCAGGGTGGCCGCTTTGAAACGCGCCTTGGAGAGCTTTTCCTCCGCTTTTGGAAGCAGTCCCACATGCGTGGCCGAAACCGCCAGATAATCGACCATTTCCCCTTTTGGCCCCACGATCACCTGAAAACTCGCACGTGGATTCACCATCCCCAGTTCCTTCAACTCATGGGGAATAATTGTCTCCAGGGGACGGATCAGCTTGACCGGCTCATAATCAGCCGATTCAGCAGCAGCCTGGCCTACAACAGGAAGCAACAGAACAATGAGCAACAGCAACTTTGAACTTGGTTTCACATACCAAATATAGACCTATTCCCCTGTTTAGCCAAGGCGTATCCAAAAGATTTTTTCAGGCCGAGAATTGGCGTTGACCCCAAATTCGGCCCCATACACTCTCCTTCCATTCTTTGCCCGGGTGGTGGAATCGGTAGACACTGCAGACTTAAAATCTGTTGCCCGCAAGGGCGTGCGGGTTCAAGTCCCGCCCCGGGCACCACTGTTTATCGACAGCTTACAAAAATAAGGCCGGGCTAATCGGCGGCCAAATTTGTCACAAAAAAACGGCCCGGGGAAATTATCCCCGGACCGTCTAAGCATTAGAATTGGATTACTCCCATTCCACGCGGGTGCGGAAGAAGGAGGTAGCGTCAGGATCCACGACCTGGAAGAGGATGTCCAATCCGGGGGCATCACTGCCGCTGACGGCATCCACAGCTGTCCATCCACCCAATGTGGTGGATTGCTCGAGGATATAGACCCGTCCGTTCAGGACACTGCTACCGGGCACGAGCAGGTCCGCCAAGGTGGGGCTGGCGGTGAGTGCCGGGCTGAGGAAATCTGCGGGATCATTCAATCCTGTACCGGTCAGGTATTCGTCGTGGTTGGAGAAGCTGTCACCGTCGAGATCCTCTGCTCCATCATCCGGGTTGTTGGGATCAAGACCCAAGCCGGGCTCATCGGTATCATCAATACCATCCCCGTCGCGGTCGATGGTCCCTGTGAGGCGTAGATTATCCACGATATATACGTCGTTGGATCCGGCCGCCTGGGTACCGAGCGTGCCCTCATCGTCGTGCTGGAGGAACACACCAACGCGGTTGGAACTGCTCACGCCAGCAGTGGCCAACTCGGTCGATGTCACGGACAGGTTGAAGGAGCCGGTCTGGCCGACAACGGGTGTCACCAGCTCGCCGGTCGTCACTTCCTTCACGCGTTGTATCAAGGCGCCCGTTGACGGATCAAATTCCCCGATACCGACAATGAGGCCAAGCGTGTTGGCGAGAACGGATTTAATCTCCCAGTCGCCAGTGAAGCGGTAGTCGCGTGCCAGGTCCCATGTGAGGGAGGAATACCAGTAGATCAAGGTCTCATCGTAACCGTACCCCGTTTGCAATCCGCCATTAAACGTGAATACCGAGAAATTATCGACTTCTTTTGTCGCATCATTCGTGGCCGGCAGGAACCATGTTTCTTCAGGCCATGGCAACGAAGTGTTGATCGGGTTGGGCTCGGAGGAAAAACCCTCATCCAGGACAACCGGGCTGTCGAATGGCGTGACCACTGGCGTGGTGACGGACTCCGCGGCGCTGGGTGCCCCTGCAGCGTCCAGCACGTCACGAAGGGTTACCGTGTAGGAATACGTCGTATTCGGAAGGAGCCCGTCGTCAACGTAGACCGGGGAGCTTTGCCAGCCGGAATCGTCGCCGCCGAAGTTGCCCGAAGTTTCCACGAAGTAGTATTCCGTGTTAAGCGGCCCTTCAACCGAGGTCATGGTGACTGAGTTCGCATTCACGGCAGCGGGATTCGAGGCAAAGGCGGCAGCGGGGATCGGGAACGGCGTGCCGCCAATCTCGATCGCCCCCATATCCGGCAAGCCAATGACTGGATTACCAAAATAATCCGTGGCGACTTCCAGACCGATGAGCAGGCCGACCGTGTCGCCGGTTATCAACGGAATGGCGATCCCCTGGTCCTCAACAAAGGTGGTTGAAGAAGGAATGTAATCCGCGGCAGTGAGCCCGCCAGTATTGGCGAAGAGCGGGTCACCGATGACTTCGCCAGTTTCTCCGAAGAGATCAAGATTGAAGGTCGGTACGATACCCGTCGTCTGGTAGAGATTGTTGTTCCAGACAACCCGGTCGGCCATGGCCACCGTGTAATCATCAAGCCCCGCAGGTGTGACATCGGCAGTCGGATCGACCACGTAGAAGATATTGTTGGCGATGAGCAGTCCGTCGGTTGATTCATGAATGTTGAAGTTACCGGTAATGCCCGTGCCCACATAGATTGTATTGTTATAAAGGTAGCTGTTGGTGGGCCCTTCGTCGGCTGCAAAATTATACCCACTGGTCCAGATAATCTGCCCGGGCTGTACGTTGTTCAATGTGCCCGGTCCGTTGGACGGCTGGCCCACCACGCGAGCACCGTCATTGATGCTGATATTGTAGCGGTAGGCGCAATTCACGTTCTTGCCGAGGATCTCAATAAAGCCACCAGCATTGTTGATGCTGAGGTTGTACTGGACGACCACATCGTTGTTGAGGGAATCGATGTGAATGCCACAGGAGTCGGCCTTGCCGAGGGCATTCTGGACCGTGTTCTTTTCGATCAGCACGCGATCGCTTCCGTAAGGCCAGATACCGCTGCCGCGGCCATGCATGCGGGAATCAACAAACGATCCCGAGCTGTCGATCGAGTTCCCCCGCACCACGAGGTCGCTGACAGTCGTGACCTGGATGCCGGGTCCTCCGATATCCTGCAGTTGGTTGTCAATGACCTCAATGTTACCGAGCTTTTTCAGTTCAATTCCCTTGAAACCGACAGTGTCAATCACGCAGTTGCTGATTTGAATATTCTGGGAAAGTGTGGCGTCTCCCCCGTCCATGGAAATCCCGAAACCCTGGTGAGTTGTAGCGGTGGCACCATCACTTGCCGTACCGACATTGGGGTAAATATCGTGAATGAAAAGATTGTCCAAGATGATGTTATTGAGCGCTCCGCAACTGCTGTTCTTCGCGTAGACCCCGTAACGGTTTGTTTCCGGCGACCCGTCAACCATGGCGCCGCCATCACCGGTAATTTCAATGTCGCGCACCTCGATGTATTCCGAGTCGCGGATCACCACCCCGGCGAGGTAGCCGGAGGCGTCAATGATCGGGGCCGCACCCGCACCATAGGAGGCTACAACAATGGGATTTCCCGCTGCCCCGTTATCCTCGGAGAGGACGATTTTTCCCATGAAGGTGGCACCGGCCTTGAGGAGGATCTGGTCACCGGGACCGAAGTTCCAGTTATTGACCTTGCCCAGCGTCTGCCAGGCCGACCCGGCGGATGTTCCCGAATTCAAGTCACTCCCGGAGACCGGATCGACGTAGTATGTGCTCGCCACAAGATCGTCCGGAGGGGCCAGGTCAAACGGCACACCGACAATCTGGATCCCGCCGATTCCGGCGTTGTTCGCCACAACACTCCCCGTAGGGATGGTAAACGTGATCGTGTCCGAAGTGAGCGGCGTGCCACTGCTGCCGAACTTGGCGTAGTTTCCGACGTCATAGCCGTCTCCCGAATTCGTGTCGGTGATCAGTATCGGCGTCGTGTTTTGCGGATTGGAAGTCTGGAAATAATAGGTAGTTGTGCCATCGGTGATGGCCGCGCCCGGGTTGGCTGCCGCTCCATTAACATAGACAATGGCGACATAACCGGTCGGAAAGGCCGTGTTCAGGTTGTCAAGGGTCACCTCGACGGGGTTTGGTGTCGCTACATAGTGTGCGATCCCGTAGTTCCAAGGGGTTTGGATATAGGAAGCACCCCAGAAAGCCTGACCCGCCGCATTGAGGATCGTTGCGGAAATGCCGGTTCCGACCCCCTGGTCATTGACCAAATTGGCAGTCGGGTTTAACGCGCCAAAAGAACTGGTATTATTCCAGTTACCGACGACTGTTCCCTCGGTGGCAATGCCGAAGGGACTGCTGACCGATGTATTGTTACAGGTCGCGGCGGAGGCAACATTCAGGCTGACAATATTCGCCAGCGCGGACGAGCTGGGGAGAGCCAAGGCCATCAGGGGGAGCGCGACAAGGCCAAGAAAGCGCTTCAGGGGTCTTTCAGATTTCTGCTTCATATAGTGGGTATCTTCAAGGGTTAGGGGATTTCAGATATGGGATGCCAGTATGTACCGACACCAAACCGTCCGTCCTATATCGGGGCGATTCGACTTGATCCTAGCCTAAAGTGAATAGGAATTGAGCGGTGATTTTGTGCCTTTCACCTGCATAATTTGTCTCAAACCCCTTTAATGCACCATAATTTGGAGGATTAACCCCCTCCAAAAGCGAATTTCTAGTTTTCCATTCCTACTTGTAATGTTTTTAGAGTAAAAATACCCAGATAATCCGAAATATATGTTTTGATCACCTGCAGCTGCGTACTGTCGCCAAATCTGGGGATAACGGGCTGGCTGGATACGGTCTTGGGCCTCTTCAAAACGGCCGAGGCGACCGAATCAGCAACCCCGAAAGCCAAGGCCCTATTTATGGAAGCAATCAGCGAGATGATATTAAACGGATCTTTGATGACATTACAGGCAAATACAAGGTCCTCCCCTTTGTCCCGGAGATCGACGCGGACCTTGACGGTGATGTCATGGGAAGACCCTTGACGGAAATTTGCTGTACCTCGCCAAGGAAGAGGCTGCCAACCTGAAAAATATGCTGCACCCCTCGGAGGGGGTGCAGCATACCTAACCTTTACTCGGAACCTGCAAAACTACCAGCAGGCTCCTTTCCCTATTTGAGTGAATTACTTAAACTCAGGCTGATTACATCTTCAGCTCAAAGGAGACCACAAACTGTCGGCCGTTCGTTCGAATCGCGGTGAGGGTCTCGCCGGTGAAGGAATCAATTGCCGCTGGGACAATGTTGTCACCCGGAAAGAGGTTACGCGCGATCAAACGGACAGTGTATCGGGAATTACTGATTGGTCTAAACCTCCCGCTGTGCGACAAGGTCAAATCAATAGACTTCTCAGCCTTGCCCTTGATGAACTTGGACGTGTCGGGCTTGAATCCTACCTGAACCCCGTCGTCGATAAAGGGCACCGCAAGGACGCCGATCGTCGGGGCTTCACGCCAGCGATACGCGAGTCCAACGCTGGTTCCCCTGAGGGCGCCATCACGGAAGCGGTACATCGCATTGATATTGAAGCGCTTTTGGCGTACAAAATCATTGGGTCGCCCTTCAAGGCTCTGGACAAAGTTGACGCCTTGATTGGAATTCACGGCCTGTTCGATGAAGCGCTCCCTCAAGGTTGTTCTGGTCCAACCGCCTGTGGTACTCAGGTCATCTTGGCCCCACGGGGTATTTGGATCAGTGAGGGCACGCGAGTTTTCCGAACCTCCATTGGGAATCTGGTCCCATCGGAAGTAATCGATTCCCGGAGCAAGGCCGTCGTTCGGATCCAAATCCAAACCGTCCATGTCGAATCCATTGGGATCCGTGTATTGTGCCTGATTGTCCGCCGGGTTGTACCCCTCGACGAAGAGGGTGTTGGGCGAATTGTCCATGAAAGCGGTGAATTTATCAATGAACCGCATCCAGTTTCCAGCGATGTCAGTCTGAATGACCTCCTGTTCAGTGTAGGTGAAGCGGATATCAAGATTATCAATCGGACTGACCCGAATCGTGATTTCCGTCCCCGTTGCTTCAGCACTGGCGATTGTCGTGTAGGGATCCAATTCATTCCCGAAATCACCTGTATTGAAGTTATCGCTTGCCCAGAATGGGTAGATCTTCCTCGCGTCAGCCGAGGGATCATCGAGGAATGGCCAATCCGGGAAAAGCAGGGTCGTGAACTCCTCATAGTCCTGGAAGGCTGGTGTCCCGTCCCCGTTGGGATCCGCGGCACCAAAGCCATAAAGCAAATTGCGGACCGTTGGCCGAATTCTCCCACGAATGCCATTAAAGGCACCGATAGAGGGAGATGAGGTAACCTTGAAACGATTAAACCGCATGGAGAATTTATTCTTAAAGAGGCTCAGGCTGAATCCATAATCCTCACCCTCACCTTGCTCACCCGGAACAGTTATCCCATTCGCATCAACTCGCGGGGTATTCGCCTGGAAGGTATCGGATTTACTGTAATGGAGTGACAGATCAGCACCTAAAGGCAGCTTCCAGCGCCAACCCCTGAACGGATGCAGAACAACACCGTGGTATCGCGTAATGCCTGAATCCCTATCCGTATCTTCACTGCCGAATTTCTCATAGCCATAGAGGGAACGGTGGGCGATGAATCCGCCCGACTGGGTGGTCCCAGTTTCCCGGTTCAGCCATGTCCATTCGGGTGCTATCTCATCGGCGGACTCCAACTCGTCCTCACGGTATCCGAAAGTATAGACAAGCCGGTCATCAAAGAAGTATCCGGTATAGGCAAATTGTGCCGTGGTGATTTTATCTTTTACTCCGACTGTGTTCCGGCCCGTTGTCAGGCGTTCGCCATTGGTGCCGACGGCGGCATTTTCCGGATCCAGAATCCATTCCTCCCCGTTGGCGTCTAAAAAGCTGATGGGTTGGCCGTTCAACAGATCAAATGGAGGTTGGATGATCGAATAATTTCCATTGAGGGTTACGTAATTCCGCACATGGAAAGTTCGGTCTGTGCCCTGACTCAAATTCAGGGGATCGACTGAATCAATCAGTGGTCGAGCGGCATCAAAATATGGGAAATTCGGAATCTGCGGATCATAATAGAGCCCGGTTGCCTCGTTGAACTTCGGTACGATCCTCGGCTTGTATTCCTGATTGATGGATTCTGACTGGCGGTTGTTGTATAAACCCGCAAGACGGTGACGGCCTAGGTTGCGCAGGATCACGTTGTCAAAGTGATCCTTGAAATCGAAGTCGTAGGACAATGCTAAACGATATTCATCACGGTCTCGTTCACCGCGTTCGTATTTCCCATCTCCCTCGAAGTAGAGCTCGCCAACATAAGGATTCGGAGTGACGCCATCCGGAAGGAATTGATTGGGGTCCACAGTAAGCTGCGTGGAACTATTGAAGGTCATCCAGGTTCCCAGACTATCACCATAATCTTCACGCTGCCAGGCTGCTTCAAGGTAGAGGTTCTCAAGAATTTCCTGATTAAGGAAGATATTATAAACCTTGTTATGGTCACGCTCAGACTCGTTGTAATAAAGCTGGTTCAAAGTGGTTGGATAGTAAGACCCATCAACGAAGGTGGTTCCCCGGTTGTCTACGTTAACAGGATCGACCAATGGATCGTTGACCCCGCCATAATTGGTCCTTAATCCCGGAACTACAGTATTGTTGTAACTTTGAACAGATGGCACGCCGGCTGGATTCGGCCCGATCAGGAGCGTAGGCCGGGCATCATGTTGGCTGAAAACATTTCCGTCAGCAATCCCAGTGCCCCCAGTAATCCATGCGGTATCATTGGGGAAAATATACTCGTTCGGGTAAACGGATCCGAGGTCTCCGGCGTTGGCCCATACCGATACGCGATCGTAGGGAAGGTTTCTTACAGGACGGCGACTCTCAATCTCAACATCCTCAATATGGAATGAAATGCTGGTCTTCTTAAATGGCTTGTACATCGCTGTTCCATAGAAACGCCTGGAAATTTCCCCGGAGGGCTTAAGTTCAAATTGACGGTCGTCGTAAACGGCAGCCACTTTCACCGCGAGCACATCCTCAATAATTTCCCGGTTTGCCATGAACTGATAGCGTTTGCTGTTCCAGCTATCAAACTGAACCTTGAATTGAAAGGAATCATCGAACCGGGCACGGGCAATGGTCGTGTTCACGACACCCCCCGGGCTTCCCGTGCCAAACAAGATGGCATTGGGTCCGGATGAAAGGGTGACCCGCTCCAGATTGTAATTATCGGGCTTCATGTAGGCCGCGAAAAATTCCCTGCCCCGGGTGGCGTTGGATATTCCGCGAATCCGGAGACTGCCAGAGAGGCTCTGTCGGCCATCATCGGTAGCCAGGTATTCCTCACTGTTTTCAGCGTTGAGTGAGTAGATGGATGCTTCCTCGATACTGTTCACTCCGAAATCATCCATGAATTCCATGGTCAACACTTCAACTTGTGAGGCAACGTCGTCGAATTTGGTGCGGAGGCGGCTGCCTGAAAGGGTCTCAGTCGCATACCATCCCGTCTCCTGCGTGGATACCACGAACGGTGACAATTCAAAGATATCTTCCTCACCTTCCTCGGTTTCCTGGGCAAAGGATATGTGGGTAGCACAGATTAAGGATAAAACCAGGGACAACCGGCCAATCGGCGTCACCCATGATTTAGCGTTAAATGTAGTTTTTGGATTCATAGTGTGGAGTATTTTAGTGGTTATTGTTTGTTTAAGAACTGACTTTTTGGAATGATATTGAATGAAATTTGTACGGGCATTCACCCTGTGGCGGTTTAGAGAAATGTATCAAAATTTTGCTACTTATTAACCGCACCTCCCAATTGATCACGGGTGGATGCGCGGGCAGACTTAGCACCCACTTCCTTGTCGAGAAGCGCTTTCAGCTCCTCAACCTTGGCCGGATACAGATGGGCCAAATTATTCTCCTCACCAGGATCCTCAGGCAAGTAGAACAGTGCGCCCGGCGCTGCAATGGTATCCGTATAAAATTTCCCGATCTTGCCCCTGTTGGTGACTTCGCCCTCCGGCACGTACTTCCACGGGCCCTTCCGGATGGCCTCCATCTTGACCGCTTGCTCAATAAGGTACTCGCGACCCACTTCTGTTTTGCCGAGCAAGGCATCCAGGAGGTTCTGGCTGTCAGTGGCTCTTTCTTCAGGGACTTCCACTCCCGTCAGGGCGGCAAGGCTGGCCAGCAGATCCACCTGACTGATCAGGGCATCCGAAATCGAGGACTCAACTGTTCCGGGCCAGTAAGTGATAAAAGGCATGCGGGTACCGCCTTCCCATGCACTATACTTTCCACCGCGCCAGGGACCGGAGGGCCGGTGTTCCTTGTTCAATTGCATGGCGCCATCATAGTAACCGTCGTACAGGACCGGACCATTGTCACTGGTGAATATGATCAGGGTATTTTCGTCCAGACCGTTTACCTTCAAGACCTCGAGGAGATGGCCGATACTCCAATCCATCTGGACAAGGGCATCACCTCGAACGCCCAGGCTGCTGGCTCCACGGAAGCGCGGATGAGGTAGACGGGGAACGTGATTTTCATGCATTGCATAATAGAGGAAAAACGGTTCCTCCACGTTTGATTCAATAAACTCAACGGCCTTTCCGAGGAATATATCCGGCATCTCGGTATCGGTCCAGCGGGCAGAGTTGCCCCCGTTCATGTAGCCAATACGGCTCGTGCCATCGACAATGGTCTTCGCGTGCTGTTCATCCGCCTGAGTGCGGAGCAACTGTGGATGGGATATTCCAGTCGGATCATTTCCGACGGGCTCCTGATAATTCACTTCCATCGGATCACCGGAATCCAGACCGATAACGCGACCGTTTTCAATGTAGACTGAAGGGACACGGTCGCCCGTAGCCGCCATGTGAAATGAGTAATCGAAACCCACTTCCCTCGGGCCGGGGGCAATTTCCCCATTCCAATCAAGCGGCTCACTGGGACTTCCCAATCCGATATGCCACTTGCCGACCAATCCCGTGGCGTAACCATTGGATTTAAGCAGCGAGGCAATCGTCGGTTTGGCGGGGTCAATGATCAAGGGTGCATTCCCCGGAAGGATGACCGCATCATCATTGCGGAACGCGTATTCACCTGTCAGGAGGGAATACCGTGACGGCGTGCAGGTAGCGGCTGTCGCATAGGCGGAAGTGAAGCGCACACCGCTTTCAGCCAGCATGTCCAAGTTGGGTGTATCAACACCGGTGGCACCATAACAACCCAGATCGCCGTATCCGACATCATCGGCATAGATGATAATGATGTTGGGTGTCTCTGCGAAGGAGGCAGAAAGACCAGCCATGGAGCCAAGAAGAAGGAGGGTTTTATGTATATTTTTCATGGAGGTAAGGGTTAAAGATTATTAGTGGAAAACTTGTAGACGGTCCGTGTCTCGTACACTTTGCCGGGGCGTAAAATTGTATTGGGAAAATCACTCTTATTAGGGCTGTCAGGAAAATGCTGGGTTTCGAGACAGAGCGCACTCCGTCTCATGTAGGGTTTTCCTGATTTGCCAACCAAGGTGCCGTTCAAGAAGTTGGCCGTGTAGAGCTGCATCCCCGGCTCCTCCGTGAAAACTTCCAATACCCGTCCGCTGATCGGCTCGTAGAGGGATGCTGCCAGCACCTGCTTCTCACTCCCGTATCCGTTCAGGACAAATGTGTGATCGTAACCGCTGCCATTGGCCAATTGAACATTTTCCGTATCGATTTCGAGGCCAACTTTTTTGGGCAGGCGAAAATCAAATGGCGTACCGGCAACACTGGCAAATTCACCGGTTGGAACAGACGTCTCACCGATGGGTAGCATGGCATCCGCATTGATCATGAGGAGGTGATCCATGACCGTGTCTGCCCCCTCGCCCGCCAGATTGAAATACGTGTGGTTTGACAGATTGACCGGTGTCGCCTTGTCGGTCGTTGCCCGGTAATCGATCATGAGCTCATTCTCATCCGTGAGGGTGTAGGTCACGCTCACGTCGAGTGAACCCGGGTACCCTTCCTCTCCATCGGGAGAAAGATAACTGAACCGGATACCGTCAGGGATTCTTTCCGCTGACCAGAGAACCTTATCAAACCCGATTAAACCGCCATGGTTGTGGTTGGGTCCATTGTTCTTCTGTAGAACATACTCAACCCCATCCAGGGTAAAACGCCCGTTGGCAATCCGTCCTGCATAGCGGCCAAGGGTCACTCCAAAATAGGGCTTTTTCGCGGCGGTCTTGTAGGAATCAATATCGTCATAGCCAAGCACAACATCCGCCATGTTGCCTTCACGGTCAGGAGCCATAATCGAAGTGACCCGCGCCCCATAAGGAGCAAGCCGAACTTCCATACCATTGCTGTTCGTCAACACGAATTGCTGTTCGCTTGACGCATCAGCCTGCTCAGAGGATATGCATCCGGTCAGTATGATAGCCGCCAAAACAGACGGGAAGACCATCGGGCAGGATAACTTGCTGATAAGACCCCTAGGGATGGTTGTGATTGAGTGAATCATTTAAAAATCTCTCTGCCTAAGGCCGTGATGGATGTTTGAAGCCTTCCATTTTGCCTGTGTCGTAATTGAAAATCTTTCCCTCGTGAGGATATTTGTCGAAGATGTCTCCTTGACCCAGCATACGCGGATCGCCCTGTTCGGTCAGCTCGGCGACCATCTGGTCATGAAGACGCTCCTTGACGCATGTGTATATCGGGTTGTCGGCCAGGTTTACGAGGCAGTCGGGATCCTCCTTAATCCGGTAGAGTTCCTCTCCAGACCGTTTTCCAAAATTCAATGAATAGTACCTGTAGTCCGCCGAATCCGGATCCAGTTGAGTGATAAAATCCTTTGTCGGCGAGCCATCGCAATTACGCCAACCGTATTCCGGGTTGCCGACAGGCCAACGCTCAGGCTTGAAGTTTTTCACATAGAGGTATTCGTCAGTTCGTATGGCGCGGACAGGATACCCTAGATCTGTTCCGTCCTCGTTGGCCCGCCCCGTATCGTGCCGCTCCTTTCCGAGAAGGACATGGTCACGGCTTGCATCAAACCGCCCTGAATCTTCCGCCTTCAGCATCGAGAGGAAACTGCTACCCGTCATTTGAGGATGCGCCTCGAACCCAGCCGCCTCCATCAGTGTAGGGGCGACATCCGCAAAACTGATATAGTCACTCAGGATACGCCCGGGCGTGACGACGCCATTCCAGTAAACAATGAAGGGGACACGAAAAGCCTCCTCATAGATTTGTCCTTTGACCCGCGGAAAGGGCATCCCGTGATCGGATGTGACGATGATCAGGGTATTGTCCAGCAAGCCGCGCTCTTCGAGCAATTCGACCGCCAACCCGACATGCCTGTCGTACCATTCCACTTCAAGTCCGTAATCCAGGAGGTCTCCACGGATTGTCTCATTGTCCGGATAAAAGCCGGGGACTGTTGCGTCATTGAGATTCCGGTTTGCTTTTTTCCAGGAATCCTCCTCGTACGCACGATGGGGTTCCTTCACACCAAGCCAGAAACAGAAGGGCTGACGATCTTCCTTTTCATCAAGAAAAGCGGCAAAGTTACCCGCATAATCAATCTTGTTGATTCCCTTGTAAGGCGGTTTCGTCTTGATTGAATTGTATGCCGGGCCAGCCGGGTTATGCTCTGTTTTATAAACGCCAGGTCCCCACCCTTTCCCTGTAAACCCAACATGGTATCCTTTCTCCATCAGGATGTGCGGATAGAATGCAAACTCCTCAGGGAAGAGGGGCCAGTGATTGGCAGCCTCCTTCAGTTGCCAACTGTACATTCCAGCAACCAGACTGGCACGTGCGGGAGCGCATTTGGGGTTGCCGTTGAAGGCGTTCTCGAAGACAAGCCCCTCCCGGGCCAGTTTATCAATTGCCGGCGTTTCAATAAAAGTGTCCCCGTATGCACCAAAGCTCTTCATGGAGGCATCATCAGCGATGCAGAAAAGAATGTTGGGCTTCGAAGATTCAGCAACACCGACCAATGGCAAAAAAACAAGAATTGAAAACGCCACGACGCGAAGGTGCTTCTGCATACCGGTCCCCGGAAAAATTCCGGTCATAAACTTTGATCCAAATTCCATCCCTCTAATTGTAGTCCTTCCGCTTTGCGTAATCGTATCTCATGCCCGTGCATTCCGTCCACCAGCGGTGCCAACTGGCTGCCATGGACTCGACAATCCCAGGGTGCTCCTGAGCGAGGTTGTTTGTTTCCGTCATATCCACTTTCATGTCATACAACTCCCACTCAAGCCCAAGACGGACTAGCTTCCACTTCCCATCGAGAATGGCTGCGCCTTTGTTGAATTCAAAATACAAAGGTTCCCCGCGTTGCAACGGCTGACCCTGAAAAGCGGGTAAAAGGCTGAGACCATCGGGCGCCGGGATACGCGATCCACCGGATTGGCGTGGATAATCCGCACCGGCAACGGATAGGACAGTCGGCATGATGTCGATCAGATGAACGGGATCACGGTTCCAACCGTCCTGCGGCTTAATGGCTGCCGGCCAATGAACGACCATTGGCGTGCGGATGCCTCCCTCATGGCTGCTAGTCTTCCACTTGCGCAGAGGCGTGTTGCTGACCGTGGCCCAGTTGGTCCCATAGCTCGGATAGCTGGCGACGGAACCGATTGGTGCCTCCGGATCGACTACTTGTACTTTCGGATACTCTGCACAGGCTCCGTTGTCCGAGAGGAAAAGAATCATCGTGTTATTCAACTTGCCCTGCTTTTCCAAACGGTTGATAAGACGACCGATATTCTGGTCGACCCGGTCAATCATCGCGGCATACAGCTGCATGAGCATTATCTGATTCCGGCGCTCGTCCGGGGAGAGGTCGCCCCACTTTAAAGATTTCTTCGCCAGCTCCATGGGCGGCAACGGAGATGTTTCCGGGTCGATGAGGCCCAGCTCGATCTGTCGCTGGTAGCGTGCATTTCGAATTATTTCATAGCCCTCGTCATAAACGCCTTCATATTTGGCAACATCTTCAGGCCATGCCTGAAGCGGCCAGTGTGGGGCTGTGTAAGACATATAGAGCAGGAAGGGCTTTTCCTCTTCATTGTATTCGTCCAACCACTTCAAGGCCTCATCCGTGAAGGCATCAGTGTCATAAAACTTTGGATCCGTTGGGATAAAGTCCCTAACTTCATTCCCGTTGATCACCCATCGGTTGCCATCACCTTTACCGGCTGGTGCTGGCTGTCCCGGAGCTGCTTTCGAGCCCGGATTAAAATGGTTTTGAGCACCGCCGAGGAGGCCATAAAAGCGATCAAATCCGCGGTCCATCGGATTGAATCGCGCATGATGCTTTCCAGACCAAAGCGTGCGATACCCAGCGGGCCGCAGCACTTCCCCGAGAGTAGCGGTATTTGAGAAGTCCCTGTCGGTCCGTTGGAAATAGACCCCTGTGAGCAAACTTGCCCGGGTCGGATAACATTTGGCGGTGTTATACATCTGGGAAAACTTCAGCCCGTTTTCCGCCAACCGGTCGATGTTCGGGGTTTGCACCTCTCCACCAAAGCACCCGATGTCGGAGTACCCCATGTCGTCCACCAGGATGATCAAGATGTTGGGTTGTCCTGTCAGGACAGGCGCTTCAGGCGAGGAACACGCAACCAGCGGTGCCATTGCAAAAATGATGGCAAGTAACCTGATGTAATGATGCCTCATTACACTTTGATATAACATGAAATGCCCCGTTCCCTGCACTATTTCCTCTGGAGCTTTCTTCGCAGTTGGTTGAATGTGTCAGTTCCTTGATACGTCAGTACTGTCGAGTGGCGACCCTCCAAAATGAGGGCGGGATTCTTGCCGAAGGCGGCCAGATCGTAGGTTCTCGGGGAATCACCCCAGTTGAAGACACCGAGAAAAATGTCATCCCCCTGCTGGGCAAGAATCAGTTCAAATCCATCCTGCTTGTTTGCCGCGTGATTCCAGATATCAAGAGGCACCGATTCGTCCATGGCAGGCCACTCGAAGACTTCACGGACCAGTTCCTTCCGCTCGGCCCGGAGGGACATCAAATTGTCGCTCTGCAAACGGCAATTACCGTAGATCTTGTTATAGTCCGCCCACATTGCAGCCTCGTGCATTTCCAGGCTGCCTCCCGACTTGTGGTTGTCCCGGGATACGCGTTCATCCTCATCAGCAGCTTCCCGGAAAACAAGGTAATCGGCATCACCGTTAAAAACAGTGCCGTCGAGGTAGAAGTTTCCACTGTTAGCGAGGCAACGCTCCGAGAAGGCCTCAAACTTTGGATGGACGTCACCGCCCGTTCGCATACCGTCGACAAAACCAATGCAGGGCCCAAAGACAGCAGAGCATCCAAGAAAATAGTTCTCCTCACCAATAGCCTCGCGAATTGCCTGCATGCCCAGGCGAAAACGCTCCACCCCGGATATCGAAGGATCGTAAGCCATCACTTTGGTGACGGAGGGATGGGCTTGTTTAATTTCGGACTCCAGACCATAGCGCATGAAATCAACCTTGAAATACGTGATGCCCCATTCCCGCATCTGCTGGACACAGGCGGCGATGTGGGCACGGGCCCCGGGATGTGAATAATCAAAGTAGATGTAATTCATCACCCGGTCGAACAATTGCTTTTTTTCCACGATGACATTCCCGTGCTGGTCGTGGAGGAAATAGTCCGGGTGTGACTTGTAGACCTCCGAGGCAAGATCCGCCCGGAATCCGTCGAAATGCAATCCAGCGGTTTTTCCATCCGTCTTTATCTGGTCAGCCATGGCCTTTATGCCGCCCTGCAGATCCGGACGAACGCTGGTATAATCGCCGCGCTCAGTCCACCATCCACCATCGATCTGGATCAGATTGGCAGCCGGGTATAATTTGTTCAACGCATCCAGGTTTCCAATCACATCATCCACTTCAAAAAGTCTGCCATAGTAGTCCCAAGTCGCCCAGCCCTTAAAACCGGTCTTCTTGATTGCCTTGATGCCGTTTTCCAGGGCGATGGCTTTCCCGAACTCATTGAGTAATTCAATCCAGTCGGGTGCTTGCCTAATGATAATTGGTTCGTAGGAAATGGATTCGCCGGGGAGGAGCTGTTTGCCTTCCCCATCGGAATATACCAAAACGGCACTTTCTGAAACGGTCAGTACCGGAAGGAATATCCGCCAACTCAGGGACCCGGCGAGCAGGTACTCGCCTTCGGATGATCTGATCATCTCATACATGTAACTGTAGCTCAATTTCCCATCGTCTTCAACAGTTTCCCGCAACATGGGGCGCCTGCCCATACAACTGCTTCCATAGATTACTTCAAGGTCTTCGGATAATGTCTTCCTAAACGGTATGGAAATATCGATTTCCTTAATGGTCAGCAGGGCGTCACCAGGATTGGATAAAATGATTTCCAGACGCTGAAAGCCGTTCTTATCAGGAACCATTTGATGTTCAACGGCAACCCGATGAGTGGCTTCAACATCAATCGTGATGCCTTTCCAGTCAACCGACTGACCAAAGGAAACGGGCGCTTGCAACAAACACAATGAGCAGGTGACAAGCACCGGTAGGAATTTTGAGTTGGAGGTCATAAAGTTATTTTTCATGAGCCATGGCCCCGGATGGGGCGTTACGCTTAAGAGGAAAATTGAAGTCTGTAACCGGCGAAGTCGTGCGGGCTGATCCAATCAATCCATCCAATTCCGCAACAATCTCCGGGTATTGATCCGCGATATTCTTTTGTTCAGACGGATCCTGACAAAGGTCGTAGAGCTCCAATGGGGAATCCGGATCTACAGCGACATTGTATCGGACTGCTTTCCAATTGCCTTTGCGCAGTGCTATCCTGCCTTTTTTTTCATGAAATTCCCAATACATCGGACTGCTCGCCTGGGACTCCGCGCCGAGAAGGGTTGGCAAAAAGGAAACTCCATCCACTTCAACGGAGAGTTTTTGGCCGAGGACGTCTGCCATCGTGGGTAGGACATCCCAAAAAGCCGAAACATGATCAGTTTGTGTGCCAGGCTCGATTTTTCCGGGCCAGCTGGCAATCATCGGTACGCGAATGCCGCCTTCGTAAAGATCGCGCTTGAATCCGCGCAAGCTCCCTGAGGAATTGAAATACTCCGGATCATGCCCGCCCTCCTGATGCGGCCCGTTGTCGGAAGTGAAAATCACGAGGGTATTATCGGCGATCCCCAACTCCTCCAGCTTGGCCATAATCTCGCCGACATCGTCATCCATCACTGAGACCATGGCGGCAAAAGCAGCATGGGCCTCCGGTTGTGACCCATAGGCGTATTTGCGGAAATCTGGCCCACTGTCCGTCCCCTCGTAGGAACTCTCAGGAAGGAATTTTCCACGATACTTTTCCATGTAAGGCTCGGGAGCGAACATTTCAGCGTGCGGTTGAACCAATGCGTAGTAACAGAAGAAAGGCTTGTCCTTGTTGGCCTCGATAAACCCAAGGACTTCGTCCTGGATAAGGTCCGGGGCATATTCCCCGCGCTCGTAGCCGAAATTTTCCCAGAGCATGACACGCTGGTCGTCATCCCAAAGGTAATAGGGATAATAGTGGTGTGCCTGTCTTTGGCAGTTGTATCCATAAAATCGCTCAAACCCCATTTTCAAGGGTTCACTGGCGCTTTCAGGGTCGCCCAATCCCCACTTTCCAAAAAGTCCTGTTGAATAACCGGCCTGCTGGAAAAGGTGCCCGACCGTGTACGTGTCCGCTGGCATCGGCATCTGCCCTTCAGGATCGACAAATCCATTTCCCCGAATCGGGGCATGGCCTGTATGCAGGCCTGTCATCAAAGTGCTCCGCGAAGGCGCACATACAGGCGCTCCGGAGTAGTGCTGGCTGAATTTTATCCCGTTGTCAGCGATGGAATCAATATTGGGCGTTTTGAAATGTGTCTGCCCGTAGGTGCTCAAGTCGCCATACCCCAAATCATCGGCCAGAATATAGATGACGTTTGGCGGGGTCCCCCCAAAGGCGGTCTGCATGAGACCCAGTAGGCTAATTATCAGAAATCGTTTCATCGTTTTCCTTCCAATTATTACTTGGTCTCGTTGAAAATGCTTTTGACGAACTCCGGATCCAGTTCACCGCGATTTGCCATGTCCCTGTACTTCGGATCCATTTTGAAAATTTTGCCCAAAGTTCTTCTCAACCGCTTTTTGTCTATGTCGTTGTCGGGGCTTCTTGGCTCGTCATGCTTGGGGAGGTATGCCCTCATCTGCTTCACAACCGGTTTCATTTCGGGATCTGTGATCAGGTTCCGGCGCTCCATGGGATCCTTCAAGTGATCGTAGAGCTCCTCGGTCCCGTCGTCGTAGCGGGTGTATCGATACCGGTCACCGCGGACCGAATGGTTCTTGTACCCCATTGTGGTCAAGGTCGGGCGCTCATCCTCGGGTGCAAGGCTCTTCAGGTCGGCGAAGCTAACACCTTCGAGACCTTCCTTGGTGGGAAGCCCGCACCATTCCGCCAGCGTCGGATACAGATCCAACAGATTGACAATGCGGTTGGACCGTGAGCCGGGCTGCGTCAATTCAGGAACACGAATGATCAAGGGTACCCGCGTTGATTCCTCCCAAAGATGGGTTTTGCGGTACCTGAGCTTTTCCCCGAGGAACCAGCCATGGTCGCCCCAGATGACGACAATCGTGTTGTCCGCGTAGGGACTCTTCTCCAGTTTATCCAGAACCACGCCAACGCAGTAATCGGCATAGGAGACCGCGGCCAGATAGGCCTGGGTAACCTCCTTGAACATGTTGGCATTCTGTACGCGCTGGAAATCATCCGACGGCTTAAACTTGTTTTTTCCTTTCGGGTTTTTTATGTCGTCCAGATCATCCGGGACGATTTCTGGGATCTGGACATCCTCGAGCGGGTGCATGTTGAAGAATTCCTGGGGAACATAAAAAGGCAGGTGCGGTTTTGATACGCCTACTGCCATAAAAAAGGGCTTTCCGTCAAAATCCCGATCCAACTGCTCGGCCGCCCATGCACAGGTCTTGTAATCTCCCGTTTCTTCAACCGGGACACCGGTTGGTCCCCAATCAAATTCCAGGCCCCTACCCTTTCTTCCTCCGCCACCTTTAAGCATGGGCAATTTATTGAGCGGGCCCTTGGAAGTATCCACTCCGGTCTTTCCGCCGTTGGAGGCCCACTCATCAAAGGCCCATTGCCCCTCATCCATTCCTTCCCAGACCGGATGCTTGTGAAATATCTTCCCACTTGAAAGAGTATGATAGCCGTGCTCGGAAAAATACTGTGGCAGCGTCGTGGCATCTTTTGCCACCGGTGAAGCCTTGAGGTTATTCCCGTTCCCGTAAACACCTGTGGTCGAGGGACGCAGGCCCGTTAGAATTGAAGACCGCGAAGGGCCGCATACCGTAGCTGGGCAATAGGCTCTGTTAAAGACCATTGCCCCGGTCAACTCGACCAAACGGTCCATATTGGGCGTTTTGGCCTGTGGATGGCCTCCGACCACGCCAACCCAGTCATTCATATCGTCAACCGCGATAAAGATGACGTTCAGGGGCTTATCGGCCGAGGCCATAGAGATGCACAGCCCACCGAACAAAAGGAGTGTCCCCGCCAGAGGCTTAAGACGGTTTGAAAAGGCATTCAAAAAGTTCATCGATCAGGGTAAGGTTTAAGGGGATTTTTGTGCGGGGATTTTCGTTCGATCTCTGCTTCGTTAGTCATATAATATACGAGGATTCCTGAAAAGGCATTTGTCACTGAGTGCCAATTGATCGGCCATATCCGCCAAATACATTTTATGGCAGAGAAAAGGCAGAGACAACGGTGGCCAGAAGGAGGGAAAGGGGCATTTTCGTGTATCTGTCGAGGTTCAGTATTCTTCAACGATCAGGCGAATGAACACAGGGGAATCCGCGGGTAGATCGATCCGGTTGGTGATCAGGTTAAAATATCCATTAAGGGGGTCGCTTCCCGTCTCCGTATAACCATTTCCCGACCAGCTTCCCGGAGCCAGGCTGGAAGAGAATTCCAGCTGATAATTCAGGCAGCTGCCGCGCTTGGCATAGGCGTATTCAAACCATGTTGATCCACCATCCCTTTTGATTTCAAAAGCCGGACGATGGCCCCTGTCGAAAGGATTGACCGGGCTCCCGCCGTTGGCGAATTCCATTAAATTCAATTCAGTGTCCCCATCGTCATCCCCCTCCTGTGCTTGATTAAGCCGGTAAAGGCTCGACCAATCGGCATAGCTCAAAGCGGGTGTTCCATCCGGCTCGACATAAAGCAGTAAATTAGCCTTATCAGGAGCCCCATATTCATTAGTGACCTCGACGATCCAGTGGTTCAGGCCAACATCCGTAGGAGTTGGCATGCCCGAGAGGGTCCCGTCGGGTGCCACGCTCAGCCAACCCGGCCCTGAACCCATGGAGAAGGTCATCGGATCACCGTTGGCATGATTGACCGAACCAGCCAGCGTTCCCGAGAAAGGTACGCCCTCGACTGCAGGACCCATTTCCACGGGATCAAAGGCAAACAATGGAAGTGAGTGAGTTCCTCCCTCACTGTCCCCGGTGAGTGTGATATTATCGATCCAGAACCGGTCCGCACCGCCTCCGGCATTCACCGTGAAACGGATTTTTGAGATGTCTCCATATGCCGCAAGGTCGATGGTCTCTGTGACCAAGGCATCGGGTTCAACGCCCCGATCGCCGCCGTTATCGCTCTCTGTCGCGACCCAAACAACATGCCAGGACCCATCAAAGACTTCCGCCGTTGCAGTCTCACCCGTATCAAGGCTGTCGATATCATGATCAATGGTAAGCGACGCATTGGCCAGCGCACTAATGAGGTCACGGGTAATCTGTCCGTTGCTGTTCAGCAGGATGGTAATTCCCCCTCCATAACTTGTCAGGGTGATGCCTCCAGAGCTACTCCATCCACCACTCCAGCCTGTGCCGCCAGTCCAGGAATTTGAGTCAAAGTCATCGGATGCCACAGAGGTGCCACCGTAAGCAAAGTGTGCTGTGATCCGGGTGTCTTCCGCAGTGAAGAGAATCTGGCGTGTGTTTGTCCCGTCAAGATCGCCGCTCCAACCCACAAATTCCCATCCGGATTCGGGTGTTACTGTCAATTCCAGTCGCTGGCCCTCATTAACGGGACCGACCACTGGATCATAAACGGTGGCATCGGCGCGTCCGCTCACGCTACCTTTTCCGACAGTGCCAATGGTGACCTGCGACAACTTGACGAGCTCTACCAAGTGGAAGATGTCGTCTTCTGAATCGACATTGAGCAGCATGAGATCGGCTCCGTTCGGACCCTTGTTTTGAAATGCCCAATCATCGACCACCACGGATTCCGTCTTCCATTTATTGGAATTGGTCTTGGTGACAACGAATGCGGACTTCCGGCTGTCTGAATCCGCATCATATTGCAGCTCGAACTGGCCGGTGCCCGTGTCGAGATAGATCACCGAGAGCCGCACGCGCTGGCTGCGCGAAGGCAGCAGCTTGTCATGAACATCAAAATACAAGGTGTCCTTGCCGTTCCCGTGATCAAACCCGCGTCCAAAGCGACCGTATATGGAATCATCAATATTCCACCATCCGACATCCTCTGTCCCCGAATTCAGCTGATACAGGAAACGCTCATAATTGGAGGGAAGAATCGCCCAGCCAACGTCGTTGGGCCCGCTTCGTTTGCGATTCAGCATGCCACCCCCCATCGCACTCTCGACATCATCCATCCGTGCCCCACGGGACTCATAAGCTTGTGCGATATTCAGGTAGCGCTCAGGCACTTTTTTCTGCCCCGGTGCTCCTCCAAACACTTCTGCTGGGAAACGCTCGAAATCGGAGGCATCCAGTCCATCCCGCAAGGCGCAGAAGGCCCCTGGCGCAAGAGCGGGATTCCAATGACCAGCATACTTGTTGAAAAATTCGAGAGCTGGAGCATTCGCCTCATCTTTCAAGGCATTATTCGGTACATTCCAAATATCCAATTCGCAATGCATCGCGAAGATGCCGGACCAATAGAGCGCTCGCGGGATATTACTGCTCGACCAGCCCATCACAAAGAGCTCTCCATCCATCTCTCCGCGGTTGATCACCGGTTTTCCAAGGCTCCGGGCTCTATTGGAAAGGGTTTTAAAATTGGCCAATCGCTCTTTGTTCCCACTGACATGATAACCGTGACTGAACATGCCGTTCTTGACGGCGAGAATATCCAGATTATCAAGTACCCAATCGCTCTGTTCCGGACTCTTGCTGCTTGAGTTTACCATGAGGGGAATGTCCACCAAACTCTGCAGGTAGTGACTCCATATCTCTTTGCGGAAGAGATACCACTCCTCATCAGTAATCTCATATTGTGGATCAAGTGGTTTGCCCTTGTAGGGAGCCGGATCACCAGTCGATCCCTCGGCGCTTTGCACAAAAACAATTCGCTGCTGTAGATCCTCCGGAAGATTATTGAGGTAAGTGCCAAAGGCATCGATGAGGGCAATGAATCGCTCCATATAAATCGTCGAAAAGGGATAAGGGTAAGGTTTAGCTGATATTGGTTGGCCAAGCGCATTTACCGTTCTATCCGTAAATACCTCAGGGACCCCCAGCCCGTAGATCCATTCCGGGCAGGCCGGGCCCACCCAGATCATTGCCGTTGCATACAAGCCATCGTCCGCGGCAACCTGTAACGGCGCTCCGACAAGGCTTTCGAATTGGTAATCCCCTTCGCTTGGTTCGAGCTGATTCCACTTCAGAATAAGGGGAACGCCTCGCAATTCGGGGCAGTCCACACGAGAGACATTCCCTGGCTTCCATGAGGCCCAGCTATGGATACCTGCCGCCGGAATACTTTGGCCCATGCCCGATAATGCAAATGCGAGCAAAGGAACACTGATCGAGAGGCAGAATTGAAAATTGAAAAATTTCATTCGCCAAAAACGAAGAACCATGACCTCGCTTCTGATGATGGTCCAGTGGCATACATCCAACTTTCAAGACGGTGTGAATAGACATACGGATCGTTCTGGACATTCACCCATCCCAGCCAGCTTCCGGTATCCGCGTATCCGTCGATAACCTCGAACCCAAACCAAAGCGGATCAACGGGCTCCGCCGTGCGTGATTTGGAAAAGAGCCACTTCATGGAGAACGTTTCCGGATCGCACAGGTCGCTGGAAAGCTGGGTCATCCACTCCCGCGTGGCCGGGACCCAAACGTAATTGTCCTTGTCCCAGTCGAAAAACTCATACCCGCTTCCAGCGGCCACCATCAACTCACTGGACCCATGAGCCTCATTGATCCATGTCGTAAACTTCATGTTTCCGCCGATTTGCTGCATTTTTGCGAACAATGCCTGATTGCCGGCAATGTTGATGGTCCCGTCCTTATCACCATGGAATGTCCAGACGGGCAGATCCTTGAAGGCCTCAGGATTGTCCACCTTGTTCCCGTTGGCTGAAGAGGAAAACACTGCGGCGAAATACTCCGGTTCCGACTGAATGAAGGTATAGACGCCCTGCCCACCCATTGAATGGCCAATGGCATAGATGCGGTCCGTGTCGACCGACGGAAGCTCAGCAATCACATCCTTGATGGCCCGGAACTGCGCGAGTCTCCAGGCACCAGGTGAATGCGGGCAAATGATGTAGCAGTTGAACTGATCGCGGAAGTCCTCCCGGACAAGGTGCTCTATCCAATTGCGAACATTCTTTTCATTTTTGGGATAACTTGAGGTGGCGCTCCCCCCGTGCAGAGAAATCATTACTGGATATTTTTCATCCGGGTCAAAATTCTCTGGTCGGAGGAGGCGATACGGAAGGTATTCCCCTGTATCAATCTCCTCAAACAGGGCGATTGTCGCAGGGCTGGCCACTGCGGAAAAGGCAGAGCATGGAAGGGAGGCGAGAGTGATCAGGGCAATGGATTGGAGGAGTTTCATGGGTTGCCTTCCGGGATCAGTTTTCCTCAACTCTCAGCCGGATAAAGACGGGGGAATCCGTGGGAATTTCGATCCGGTTGGTGATCAGGTTAAAATATCCATTGAGGGGATCGTTGCCTGTCTCGGTATATCCGGTCCCCGACCAGCTTCCCGGAGCCAGGCTGGAAGACACTTCCATCTGGTAACTCAGGCCGCTGCCACGCTTGGCGTAAGCGTATTCAAACCAAGTCGAACCGCTACCACTCATCAATTCAAAGGTGGACTGATGGCCATTGTCCAAGCGGTTGACCGGGCTCCCACCATTGGAAAATTCAATGATATTCGGTTCAGCGTCACCATCGTCATCACCATCCTGCGGTTGGTCCAACCGGAAGAGGCTCGACCACTCGGCATAGCTCAACGCGGGCGCTCCATCCGGTTCTACCGTAATCAGCAAATACGCCTCATCCGGCACCCCGGATCCATCGGTGACCTCGACGGTCCACCGATTAAGGCCAATGTCGGCAGCGGTCGGTGTACCCCAAAGTGTGCCATTGGAATCCACATTCAGCCAGGCAGGTCCGGAAGCCGGGACCTTGGAGAAGGTCATTGGGTCACCGTTTGCATCCAACGCTGAACCAACGAGTGTGCCCGCGTAGGGACTTCCTTCGACACCTGGACCTTTTTCAACGGGATCGGATGTGAACAAGGGTTGTTCATAGGTGCCTCCTCCACCGTCTGAGCCAAGAATAACTACATCATCAATCCAGAAGCGGTCGGTACTCGAGTTACCGTTCAGCTTAAAGCGGATCCCAGACACCGTGCCAAAGGAACTGAGATTGACCGTGGCAGGGGCCAGCTCGGGGCTGCTTCCCGAATCGTCGCCCTTCACGCCCTCGCTCCACACCGGATCCGGGAGCCAGATGCTGCCAACCTTGATGTAAACTTCTCCTGGTTGGCCGGTCGTGATCCGGTCAACATCCCACATGAAAGACAAAGTGGCGTTGCTCAGTGGGGTCCCAAGGTTGCGGGTGATCTCCCCGGTGTTGTTCAGTTGAACAATGGCGCCCGGCGTTGCCTCACCTGAGGGAATCCAGTTGCCACTCCAACCGGTCCCCCCGGTCCAGTCAGCTGAATTAAAGTTGTCTTCAGTCAGGTCTGCACCCAGATAGATGAAATTCGCAGTCACCCGGGCATCTTCCGTGGCATACAGGAAGGGGCGGGTCTCAGTCCCGTCTAGGTCACCGCTCCAACCCACAAACTCCCAGCCTGGTTCGGGCGTCACGGTCAATTCAAACCGCTGGCCCTCATCAAAGGTCCCGACCATCGGATCATAAACGATGGCATCGGTGCGCCCGCTGACGCTTCCCTTGCCGACAGTGCCAAGGGTGACCTCGGAAATCTTTACGAGCTCCACCATGTGGAAGATGTCGTCTTCCGAATCGACATTAAGGAGCATCAGGTCGGCTCCGTTGGGACCATTGTTTTGGAGCGCCCAATCATCGACAATTATCGTTTCGGTCTTCCAGGTATTGGAATTGGTCTTGGTGACAACAAAGGCTGTCTTCTGGCTATCGGAATCCGCATCGTATTGCAGCTCGAACTGGCCGGTTCCCGCGTCGAGATAGATCACTGAAAGCCGCACGCTCTGGCTGCGTGAAGGAAGCAGGTTGTCATGGATATCAAAATACATCGTGTTCTTACCCGTTGCGCTGTCGAAACTCCGGGCATAACGGTCATACGGATGAGAGGCTGTTGTTAACGGCCCATTGATCCGGAAAAGGCCCTTGCTGGTGTTATCCGGGTCCATCTGGGTGATGAAACGTTCATAGTTGCCGGGAACAATGAGCCAGCTGGAGTCGTTGAAACCCGTCTGTGCATCGCGCTGGTAAACCTGGCCCTTAGTCGCGGCGAACGAATCATTCATCAAAGCGCCCCGGCTCGCATAGGCAGCACAGATATCAATATATCTCTGCTCATTGTTAATATTGGCCGGCCCGTAAATTGACTCCGGGAATTTGACCGTGTCAGATGAATCCAGGCCTTCGTGAAGGATGCTGAATCCACCCCTCGCGGTAGGGGGATCCAACTCGGCTGCCCATGTGTTGAAGAACTCGAAGGCGAATGTGTAATCATCTATATAGGTGTTTCCTAGGCAGGATTGGGTCACGTCCCAGACACTCAACCCCGGATGCAGCTGTTCGACGGCAGTCCAATACATGTTCAGGCGGATGTTGAGCTGGAAAAATGTCTTTTGCCATGTCTGGTCCATTTCATTACGCGAGAACAGTCCGAAGTCCGAATCTACCGCTTTATCCTTGAAGTCGGTGGTCGCAGTATTGGATTTTGTTAGATGGTGTCCACGGACGATCCCGCCAAACTTTGCCCCGAAGCCGGCAGTCACATTCCCAGTCACCCAGGCCCATTCAACCGGGTCCTGTGATGGATCAATGTCCTGAAACAATAGCGGAATTTTTCTTGCGGGACCTTCCTGAAAGGCCTGCCGGTAAACTTCAAAAGCCCACAGGCGGAAGTCTTCCCATTCCTGATTCGTAATCCCGTAGAGTTCAGGGAAATCGATGTTGCCGGCATTTTCATAAGGTTCCTCATCGCCTGTCGCCCCTGTATCCACGCGGACAAAGGCGACCCGGTCGAGAAGGTGGGCCGGTACATTGTTGCGCATGTGATCCCCCATTGCTTGCACCATCTCGCTGAAGTAGAGCTTGTACTCAGGATCCAGATAAAAGCCGTAGTCGAAGACATCGCCGGTTACTCGAGGCACATCGCCCCCCTGATCTTCGTAGATCCATGAAGGTGGCCCGCCCTGCCCTCCGACCGGCGAGACCTTGGCGAATAGCTTCTGGTTCTGATCGTAGGCAAATTGCAGCAAGGCATCCAGTTCGGACCAATCAAAGACATGGCGGGCGGGATTAATATGCTCCCATGCAGTGGTCCATTCCTGACCACGCGTGAAAGGATACGTTTCCACGGATAACCCGCCGGTGCGGTCCCAAACGCCATAGGCTTCACGGTCCAGCCCCAGTTTGGCTTCAGAAATCAAACCACCTGCAAGGAGGAGGCATGAGGCAAGAATTATTCTTAAGGGTAAAGGGGGTGTCTTCATAATTGATGATTAGTAACTCAAGTGAAACCAGGCGCCAAACGCACCGGATTGTTCGGGGGCATACATCCAGCTTCCCAGGTTCTCAGAATAGACCCATGGATCGTTTGCGACATGCACCCAACCCAACCAGGCTCCTGTATCCACATAGTCATTTAGTATTTTAAATCCGAACCAGGTGGAGGTCTCGCCCACCCGGGTGAAATGGGCGGTTACCTGCGTATCTTCAGTCGGATAAAGAATAGGACGCGGATTCGTTCCGTCCAAATCACCACTCCACCCGGAAAATTCCCATCCGGGGGCAGGTGTCACAGTTAATTCGAGCCGTTGACCCTCGGCAAAGGTGCCAATCACAGGATCGTAAATGGTGGCATCGGTGCGCCCGGTGACGGTCCCCTGCCCCTCTGTAACAACAACAACTTCGGCTAGCTTGACCAACTCCACCATATGGAAGATGTCGTCTTCCGAATCGATATTCAGCAGCATCAGGTCGGCACCATTCGGACCATTGTTTGCCATGACCCAATCGTCGACCACCACGGTTTCCGTCTTCCAGGTATTGGAATTGGTTTTGGTGACAACAAACGCACTTTTTTGGCTGTTGTCCGTGGCATCGTATTCCAGTTCAAACTGCCCGGTTCCCTTATCGAGATAGATCACGGAAAGCTGCACCCGTTGGCTGCGCGATGGCAGCAAGTTGTCATGAACATCAAAGTACATCGTATTCTTACCCGTCGTGCTGTCGAAACTCCGGGCAAAGCGATCGTAGGGATGGGAAGACGGGGTCAGGGGACCATTAACTCGAAAGAGTCCCTTGCTGGTGTTGTCTGGATCAATCTGCCTGATGAAGCGTTCATAGTTACCCGCCCAGAGACTTCTTGCGCAGTCATTGAAGCCCGTCATGTTGGCGCGCTGATAGACTTGACCGCGCGGAGCCGAATCGACGTCATCCATCTGTGCACCCTGGTCGGCATAGGCTTCACAAATGGCCAAATAACGGTCAAGGTTTTCAGGAGACTTCTCCCCATATATCGATTCGGGGAATTTTTCCTTATCATCGAAATCCAATCCTTCGTGGAGAATCGAAAATCCTCCACGCGCCGTTGGCGGATCCAATTCTGCCGCCCAGGTATTGAAAAATTCAAAGGCGAAAGCGTATCCGTCGATATAGGTATTCTGAAGGCAGGATTTTGTGACGTCCCAGACACTCATGCCGGGTTGCAGCTGCTCAACCGCTGTCCAGTACATGTTCAGCCGGATATTAAGCTGGAAGAAGGTCTTGGACCAGGTCTGGTCCATTTCATTCCGCGAAAAGAGCCCGAAGTCTGAATCAACCGCCTTGTCCTTAAAGTCGATGGTCACGGTATTGGAATTTGTCATGTGATGGCCCCGAACCAGCCCACCAAATTTGGCTCCAAAGCCGGCCGTCACGTTCTGGCTTACCCAGTTCCATTCATCCGTATCCTTGGTCGGATCAATGGCTTGGAAGAGAAGGGGAATCTTGGCCCCGGGACCCTCCTGAAAGGCCTGACGGTAAAGCTCGAAGACCCAAAGTCGGTAATCCTGCCAATCCGCATCTGAAATCTTGTACGCCGAAGGGATTCGGTTTTGGTACTCGTAGGGTTCCTCGTCTCCGGTTGCGCCCGTATCAACCCTCACGAAAGCGACCAATTCCAAAAGGTGGTCTGGAACATTGTTGCGGACATGGTCGCCCATGGCTTGCACCATCTCGCTAAAATAGAGCTTAAATTCCGGATCAAGATAATAGCCATAGGTGTATTTCCGGTCGGACAACTTTGGCACACCTGCACCGTAAATCCACGCCGGGGGCTCACCTAGTCCACTGACGGGTTGCACCTTGATAAACACTTTCTGGTTTTGCTGGTGTGCAAACTCCAGTAGCTCATCAAGTTCCGACCAGTCATAAACCCCGCGGGCCGGGTGCACGTGCTCCCACCCCGTCGACCATTCCTGACCGCGAGTGAAGGGATATTGCTCAACAGGCTGGAAACCCGACCGGTCCCAGACGCCGTAAGCTTCGCGGTCCAGACCGAGTTTTGCATCCAAAGCCAGCCCCCCTCCAAGAAGAAGGGAGGCGGCAAGAAGGATTCGAGGAGGGAAAGGGGGGGGAATCATATTTAACGGGCGATAAAGAACCAGGCGCCGTTATCTGAGGGTTGCGCCGGCGCGTACATCCAGCCGTCGAGGTTCCACGAAAATACCCATGGGTCATTAACCACGTCGACCGGGCCGATCCAACCGCCTGTATCCACCGCTCCGTCGACGATATCATATCCGAACCAGGTCGAAACCTGCCCGGGGATAACCGAAATTTCCAGAGTCGTACCATCAAGCACCTTGGAGAATGAGTGCGGCGATTCCGCTTCGGCTACACCGTCGATGGTGAAAGATCCACTGGCAATCAGCGTATCCAGATCGTTAACGGTTACGGCTGAGTTAAGAGAGAATGTAGACCCGCCGTTGGAACTGAAGTTGATGATACCACCAACCGGATTATCCAGTGTCCCGACCGTGAGATTTCCACCATCCAAGTTGACGATGCCTGCCTCGTTATAAACAAGTGCTCCCAGGTTAATTCCTCCGGAATTCACGTTAATGACAGCCCCTATGCGGAAGACTTCATTAACCAGGCCGCTTGCCCGCCAGATCCGCAATTCGCCCTCGAAGGAATCCGAAATTGCCGCGCTGTTGTAATTCAGGACAAAGTCATACCCGACTTTGCTGAGATCAACGACAAGATAGCGGGAATTGTCCTCAAAGTTTATAGTCATACTGATGCCCTGTTTGTTTCCCTCAAATGAGGCACTGGAAGTTCCCAGGACATTGATGATCGCGCCCGCGCCACTCAGGTTGGAGCCCGTGACGGCTATGGTGTCAAAAACCCCGCCGGCATCGGCCGAGTCGCCCACCACAAACGGTTCCTCGGGAGCGGGACTGGTGCCCACAAAATTAACTCCGTCCCAATTGGCGGGATCTCTCCAGTCTCCTGTTCCGCCTCCGTTCGTAAAGGCAATGTCAGCCAGCGCAGTCCCCGTGAGGAATGCGCCTAAAGTAAGGGTCAGCAGCAGGTTTGTTTTTGTAGGGTATAATTTCATTATTCGATCTTATTTTGGTAGTTTTTGGTGCGTGTAAAACCTCACAATATCGGCGCTGATCGGTCAGGGTCACAGCAGGGGTATTAATGAGGCAGGTTGTGTCATAACAGCTCTATTAAAACACATTGTCTCGGAATCCGATTGCTCCTGTTGGTCAATTAATTGCTTTTCCCCGCCAATGTGAGGAAATAGCGCTCTGCAGAAGAAAAAGGCCGGTCCCGGATGAACTCCAGAACCGGCCGTGCAAAATCAGCTAAAGACTTTATAGATCAGGGAACCGGTACGACAACGGCGCGGAAAAAGCGCGGAGTCGTGGTGATCTGAAAATCTCCAGGATCTACCGGGTTCCAGTTCTGCAGGTCCGTGCTCATTTCAAGCGACGCCGTAACAAATTGCAGGGCATTGGCCGTCATGGTCAGGTCTCCAATTGGTACAATTGTCTCTTCCAAAGTTATCGGGTCTACCACAGTAATCGTCCCGGTCTGAGTCCAACTGAGGTTATAAGCGCTAAGCGAAGTCACGGGAACGCCTTGGATGGCAAATAACCCGTTCGCAATATACTCATCGAGGTAATCGACCCCGGTAGCTTCCGTAATCGTGAGTACCGAAGGAGCCCCCACTGGATCGGCGAAGTTGATCTGCGCGTTCACCGGCAGGTCAGGGGTATCACCATCGTTCAGCGTTGCAAATGTGAAGTCACCGCCATTCAGGTTGATTTGACCCTTGTCGCTGACTTCACCAAACCTGAGTGGGCCTACGGTCAATGAGCCGCTGTTGAGATTGAAAGATGTGAACTTTTCGGCCGCGGCTTGGTCGAGCAAGCGAAGACTCCCGCTGCTGACAGAGTCGGCACTGCTATCATAATTTAGGACGAACTGGTTACGAAACTCGAGTTCTACCCCGACGAGGAACTCAGCCGTATCGGAAATATTGACAGTCAATTTCTCCATCGCCATGTCCTCGGGATCACCTCCATAGCCGACGCCACTAGCCGTCAAAGTCGAACTCCCATAAACGCTGACAATGGGATAAGGAGTTCCGCCACCAACAACATCAGTCATCGTGGTATCAAATCGGCCACCCACATCACCAGTGGTCCCGATATCTAAGGTCTCACCGGCCGCGCCAGTAAAACCATTGCCGTCGAGGACAATGTCGGGATCGTTCCCGATATAGGTGTACTGCGCGGAGGTGCTGGAAGCCAGGAGGCACATTCCAAGACCAAAACTTGCAATGATGGAGGTTTTATGGAGTATTGTATTTTTCATATGGGTTAGCTTTAGGATGTTCATGTGAAGAGCCACTATAGGGGATAAACGCGTATACCGGGTTGTTTTTTCAGGCCAATTGCTTGTCCGGAATCGCCAATCTGCCTTTGAATCCTTCCTGTCTGTATAAAACAAGAGGCCCTTCCACCCTAAGGAAGGACCTCTTTAATTTTCCGCACCCTTAGTATATAACGTTAACAACCCCTATGAGAGCGGCGGTGGAAAGTGAGAAAGCCAAATGCCGCAAGGCCCAGCAACAGGGCATAGGTCGACGGCTCCGGGACCGGCGTCGGCGTGAGCGTCAGTGTTGTGCCATCCAGGACCCGACTCCAAGAAGCTATGCTTGTTTGGGAGACTCCATCAATCTGGAACATGCCAAACCCAATATTGACGTCCAGATCAGTCAGTGCGCTTGCACCGGTGAATGTAAGCACAGAGCCAGCTGCTGAATTGAAATCGATAAAACCAGGAGCGGAGGCGGTCAGGGTGTTAATTGCAGCAAATGACAAGTCACCCCCATTCAAGTTGAACTCGCCTGCCTTGGCCAAACTAATTTCACCAAAGATTAAGGAACCACTGTTCAAATTGATGGTGGTGGATTGCGTAGTACTGGACTGGAAAGTCAATTTGCCAGCAGAGCTGGATGCCGCGCTACTATCATAATTTAAAACGAGATCAGCCCGCACTTTGTGATCCGAATCCAATAAATACTGCGCCGAATCTTTTATATTAATTGTAACTGTTTGAGTCCGGTCAGCGTTATTGTTACCGATAGCCGTAAGTGTGGAGGAGCCGTCCACATTGATGATGGTGTCAGTCGAATCAACGCCGTTGAATCCCTGCATCGTCGCAGCGAAGCCGGTGGGGATTACCACTGTAGTACCTGACGGCATTGTGCCAGCGTTGGCTGTAATGGCATCCGCTAAAGTAGTAGTTCCGTCGCTGGCGCTGAGAATATCGCCAGACGCAGCCAATGTGTAGATTGCGCCAGATGACTGGGTGGCAAGCAGGCAAAAACCCAGCAAGTAGCCTGCAAGGCCGAGGGTAGAGGTGAGTCGTTTAATTTTCATGTGGATTAGTATGTGTGTGAAGCGGGTTTTAGGGGAAATTCCCTGGACTGAGAAAAGAGGGATAGGATCCTCCCAGATTCGACGGCAGTTTACTGGAATCTGTGGAAAGGCGGTTGATTTTAAACGCCAATTGCTTGCACAAATCCGCCAACAGTCGTTTTTCCTGCTATTTATCGCGCTTAGCGGAAGCTTTGGTCCAATTCGTCCCAGCGATTCTTCAGTGACTGGAACAGCTCAGGACGCTCCGCGCGCAGGTCATTCGCCTCGATGCGGTCGTCTTCCAAGTTGAAAAGGTATTGCTGATCGACGACTTTCCATCGGCCCTGGGTGAGGGCCGAAAACTTGTTAAAGGAATAGAACAGCTCCTCGTGCAGGGGACGGGGTTGGCCGGCAAAGGCGGCTGCCAGGCTCAGTCCGGGCGGCTGGCCGAGCAGATGTCCCCTATATTGATCCGGGCAATCAAGCCCGAGGAGGTGGCGGAAGGTGGCGTGAAAATCCACGATATGACCACGACCCCGGTCAAGGCGACCCGGGTTGGCGATTCCATTTGGCCAGTGGGCGATCAAAGGTGTTGAAATGCCCCCTTCGTGCTGGTTCTGCTTGTATTTGCTCCAGGGAGTGTTGCAGGCATTGGCCCAAGGCTCGGAATATGTATAAAAGGAGCGTGCGTCCCATGGCATGTAGTTGTTTTCCAATGTTTCCAGCTCGGTGCGCTCAAACGGGCAGGCCCCGTTGTCGCTCAGAAAAAGAATCAACGTGTCTTCAAAAAGACCTTCAGCCTGAAGCGTTTCCACAAGCTGCCCCACCCCGCAGTCCAGGCCGTCGATCATCGCCGCATACGTCGCCATCACGAGATCCTGACGGTCGCGCTCCGCATCGGTCAGGGAATCCCATGAAGCGACATCGGTCGGGGAAAGCTGCTGACCTTGCGGTACGATACCGAGGGCCTTCATCTTCTCAAGCCGCGATTCCCTCAGGGCACCCCAGCCATCCTGGTAGCGGCCGCGGTATTTCATCACATCGGCCTCGGGGGCATGAAGCGGATAATGTGGCGCATTGTAGGCCAAATACAGGAAAAACGGTTTCTCCGGATCCCGTTCCCGGATGAAGCGTTCCGCAAATTCCGTGTAGGCCTGCGTCGTGGTGAGTCCCTCCGGCAAGCGATGTGGCTTTCCATCGAGCTTCTGCACCTGCTCACCCTTCCACTCACCGGTGAGGGAGTTGCACCACCCTTCCATGAACCCGTACATCCGGTCAAAGCCGCGCTCCAGCGGCGTGTCGAAAATATGCCACTTTCCAAGCATGAAGCTTTGGTAGCCTCCTTGCCCAAGGATCTCGGGAATCGTGATGACCGATCCAAAACCTGCTCCCTTGACTTGGGAGTGGAAGCGCCCGGACATCAGGGAGGTGCGGCTGGGTCCGCATTTGGCATCATTGGTAAAATTGGTGAAGCGAATCCCATTGTCGGCAAGCCGGTCCAGGTTGGGCGTCTCAATTTCACTGCCGTAACAACCGAGGTCCGAGTACCCCATATCGTCGACCAGGATGAGGACTATGTTGGGCTGGCCGGTCGCCCCAAAGCTTGAAACCAGACCGAGAAATGCCGAAATGAGAAAAAACTTCATGGCAGTCGCTTTCATGTGTTTCTGAGCTTTGTAAAAAAGAAAGGCGAGGAGGAAAGAATCCCCCTCACCTTTTGAAATGCAAGAAAGAGGGTCAATCCTTCTTCTTTTTCTTGGCCTTGTCGCCGGAGTCCATCGACTTCCTTGCGGCGATAAATTCATCGGCGGAAATCATATTGTCGCCGTTAGCGTCTTTGCGGCCCATGCGCTTCATCGATTGTTTTTCGTTGTATTTTTTGCCAGCGTCTTCGGCCTTCTTTTTTTCTGCCGTCATCCATTCCTGAACATCGACTTGGCCATTGTTGTCGGCATCCATTTCCGTAAACATCTTCGGTGTTTTGGCGGCAAGGGCTGTGCTGGCGGAAAGAACTAAAAGGGAGGCAAGGATAAGTAGTTTTTTCATATGGATTTGAATTAGCGTTATTTTATTTTGATCGGGTACGAAATATAATCCGACGCCGACAGTATGGCATATTTCAGGAAAGATGGGTTGTCCGGGGAAGCCAATTAGTTGCTCGAAGCCGCCAAAAAGAATCCCGCAATCGTCGGACTGCCCCCTAACGAATCCGAATCACGCGGGTCATGTTTGTTTCCAGTGGCACAGTCAGCTTCCAGCCCTTGGGGCTTGGGGTGACCGTCATTGCCACGCCGCTGACAATCTCCTCGAAGATCGGATTACTCTTGAGACCGAGGGCAGCGGCATCGATTTCGATCTCGACGGACGCGGGCGGCGTTGGCCCCCAGACGGTGAGATAGATTTCATCACCACGACCAAAGCGCTGAAGCTGGACCGCACTGGAGTTTACCCAGGCATGGGTCACCGGCTCCCAGCCGGCGAGGCGGATCGCGAGGTTAGCGGGTTCATATTGATCCCACAACGCTTTATGATCCGGCAGGTTGTACCAGGAGTAATTCGGGAGGTAGCCGGGACGATCCTCCGAGAAGAAGTACTGCACCTGCACGGGGCAGGCAAAGCCATAGGCCGTGGTTTGCGCCAAAGCGCGTTTCACAAGAGCCAACGTCGGGGCCTCCCTTCTTGCTACGATATTTCCGGAAGAGACCCGATAGGATTTGCGTCCCACTGACATGCGCTCGAAATCAAAACCACCGAGTTCCTGCGCCTTGAAACTGCCCTCTTGCCACCCGCCAGCCACCACCGCGGCGAGAAAGAACATACCATTTCGGCTTTGACCAGCTGGCGGATTATCCTGGATTTTTCCAGCACCATAGTCCTTCATGCCGGCCGCCTCGTGAAACAGGCCGCCTTGGCTGGCCCGTAACCGGAATTCATCAAACATCTCGTAGTTGGTAAGCTGGGTGTAGATGCAGACTTGACCATTCTGATCGAAGGTAAGGGGGTGATCAATATAGGCAAAATGCTCCCGCCGGTAGTTGAGAAAGAGGCTCCATCCTCCGAGGCGATCCCAGTGGATGCTGGCAAAATCGGGGAAGAGCGTCTGGATCTCTTCGGCCTTGCGCAGATACATATCGGCGTAAACCGGATAATCCGGATGGGCGGCATCCTTGAAAAGGTCTGGATCACAATTATGAGGAAAATCGATTCCGTCTGTGTCATATACGCCAAAATCCCCAAACGTTCCATCCGATTTGTACGCGACGGAATTGATAAGCGCGGCTCGTCCCTCAACCAGCAGCGGAGAGTTTGGGGCACCATTTTTCTCATAATGCTGAATCGTCGGGGCAATCGCAATCGCACCAAGATATCCCTGTTGCGCGATCACCTGAGCCGCGTTCGACAGCCCCTGAATACGCGCAGAGGTTTTGGTGTAGCCCATATACTCTTTCGAGTCAGGATCAACCAGATCGTCGACTTTAATCGAATCGGGCACATAATTCACCCCCAGCCAGTCGTGGTGATGGTCCATCGCCGACATGGCCGCCGAATCGATGGTGTAGTATTCTGGATACCAGTCGTAGTATTTTGCCAGGGCATCGCGAAACCCCCACGTGCCATCGATCGAATAGATACGGAACCGGAAGGACGCCTTCGAAGGAAACTTGGTCGTGTCCCCCGATAGCCCATATGCCATCTGGATGCGAAGGCCATCGGCATCCGAAGCCAGCTGGAATACGCACGGATCGGACGGGGGAATACACAGCGCGATTCCGCCGTTGGTTGTCCATACGGCAGGAATCGGAACCAAACTGTTGTCCCAGCTACTTTCATAGCCTGTATCCTGACTCGTGATAACCGGGCTGGTGCTGAGCGTTTGGCCCCATTTCCAGCCTACTGTATTGACCGGTACATTAAAACCCAGCCAGAGGCCACGGTCCTCACCGGTTAAATCTTCCAGTTCGCCCCTTACTTCGATAAACCCGTCGCCCTGCGTGAACACGGCCCTCACCGTTGCCTGCAAGGCTGGGGTCGCTGTGAAATAGACCTGATCATTTATCACGACCGTTTTTCCGACCAGTGGAACACGATTGCCTTTGTCAGCGGGTTCACACAAGTAAAACCCTCCGGTTCCGCCGATGGGCAGTGCGTTCTCAGACAAGCTGACTGCCTGAACACCACCGTCTTCTTCCATAGACAGTGAAAGGCCCGCGCCATCCGATAACAGAATCGCTCCAGGACTTGCTTCAGCGACCATCCGAAAGAAACGGCTTGGGGAGTCTGTATTGATTGGCTCAGAATCATGAACGGTAATCTTGTCAAGACCGGCAGCCACGGATGTCACAGAGATGATTTCGGTCAGGGACTCCAATGTCTCTGGATTCTTGTCCACCCATGCAATCATATCGGGCGAACGTTCGACCCGATAGCTCAACGCCTCAGCGGTCTCGACCAGCGTAACCGTGAAATGAAGAAAACGCTCACCCAGGCCATTGGGTTCGGTCAACTCCGCAGTCATACCCCTGAAATAGTGTGTCGAATCATCCGACAGCGTATTCATCCCCCAGCTAGCGGCAGCGATCAATACACAACCTGTTATTCCTGAAATTACTTTTTTCATTTTATTGGTAAATTTATGAAAGGGTATCGCTTAATGGCTCGCTGTTGCGCTGTTTGAGGAACTGACATCAATGTACCATTCCTCCCATGCGCTGGCCATGGCCTGCGCCGTTTCTGGGTATTGCGAGGCGAGGTCATTCATTTCCGTTCGATCGAGAGACAAGTCGTAAAGTTGCCAGATAGCGTCCTTTATTTCGCTGCTAGTGGATTTGCGTAGCGCCTTCCACTTTTCTATGCGGATAGCAGAATACTTTTCGTAGTCCCAGAAAAGGGTTCGTTCGGTCTCTTTGCCCGTCAGAATGTGCGGCCACAAGCTTTCGCCATCAAGCGGGTTTAGCGTCCGCCCACTGAATTCGGATGGGTAGTACAGTGCGGCAAGGTCGAGAATTGTCGGGAACAAATCCCAGAATTGACCCACCTGCCTGGAAACGATTCCGGGCGTTCCAATTCCGTCCGGCCAATGAAAAATCATGGGTGTGCTGACACCGCCTTCGTAGAGGGTCGACTTGTGCCCGCGCATGGGGGTGTTACAGACAGATGCCCCGACGTCGTTGAGACGCGATTCCGTTCCACGGTCACCCATGATCCGATCGGGCGGAATAACGGTCGTGCCGCTCTCGGCGCTGGCACCGTTATCGCTCATGAAAAAGATAACCGTGTTGTCGAAAAGATCCTTTTCTTTCAGATAGTCGAAGAGCCGGCCGAGCTCCTGATCCATCCGGTAGACCATCGCCGAGTGAATGGCGAGGGCGAGGCGGTAGTACGCCTTCTCTTCCTCGCTCAGCGACTCCCACAACGGTGTATTTGCATTCAAGGAACCCAGGCTACTTGTGTCGGGATCCATAAGACCGCGTTCGAGCAAACGTTGGTAACGGCGTTGACGAGCGACCTCGGTCCCTTCCGCATAAGTTTCGAGAAAGCGCTCCACATCGGCGCGAGGTGCCTGCAAAGGCCAATGCGGCGCATGGGAGGCATAGTACATGAAAAACGGTTTATCCTTTCCTACCACATCCTCTTCCATGAACTGAATGGCATAATCGGTATCCTTGACTGTCAGGTACCAATCTTCAACAGGCTCGGTCATGTCGGCTTCGGTGTATGTCCTGTCATCGAGGCGCATTTTGCCCGCGGTTTTTTCATCGGTCGGCCACCAGAACACCGGACTCAAGGCCGAACCAAAGTACCGTTCAAAACCGAGCTCGAGGGGTTTTGGTTTAATATGCCATTTATCGATCATGAGGTTGGTGTATTTTCCCTTCAGCGCCTCCGCGATGGTCATGCCGCCTTGCGTGACATCGCCTGCTCCGTGCAGGGCACCGGTTCGAATATTACTCTGCCCGGTCATCAGGGAAGCGCGGCTCGGCGCACACTTGGCATTGTTGTAGAAGTTTGGAAAGAGAATCCCGTTTTCCGCGAGCGTATCGAGATGCGGCGTTTCAATATCGCCCCCCATGCAGCCCAGATCCGAATACCCCATGTCATCAGCCAGGATGATCAGGACATTGGGCACCTCTGGGCTCTTTGCCGCAATCATCCTGAGAAAACGGCTTGGGTCGCCTGAATCGATCGGCTGACGATCCTGAACGGTAATTTCCTCAAGACGGGTACCAACGGGTGTCGCAGAGATGATTTCAGTAAGGGGCTCTGATGTCTCCGAATCCTTTTCCGCCCATTCAATCATATTGGGAGAGGCTTCGATTCGATAGCTCAACACCTCGCTCGTCTTTACCCGTGTAGCGATTAAACGCAGAAAGCTCTCACCCAGGCCATTGGGCTCGGTCACCTCTGTATGGACGTCATGAAAATACAGTCCAGCATCATCCGGTGGTGTGGTCGTTTCCCAGCTCGCTGCCGCAATCAATGACCCAGCCAAAATTCCAAAAAATGCTTTGCTCATTTTCTTCACCATACGGGTTACTCGACTCCCAAGATGGCTCTGCGGCATACGTCAATAAAGGCAGCCGCGCTCCATAACTGACTGCCTGATCCAAACGGTTCCTTCGTTTGCATATTCACCACTTCATGGAAGGTTCCCTTCACGCAAGTGCGGGCCAAGAGGGCGGCATTTTCAGCTGTCCGGTCTTCGCCAAAGGCCTGTTCCCGGGCCGCGAGGAAAATTGCATCTGCAAACGGCCATGAAGCATTGTTATGGTAAACTTCATCATTGTCCGCGTGGTCGAAGAAGGGATAAAAGAGGGGTACTCCGGCATCCGTAATCGGATAACCCTCCAGTGCTTTGCGGGCGTTACTCCCTTCGACAATCCCGAACCGTACAACGAGAGCCTCCCCCAACCCATGGCGCTCGTTCATCAATTGCCCATCCCAGGTTTTTAAATAGCCAAAGGTGCCGTCAGGATGACGCAACTCCTGGAGCATTGCCCTTTTCAGTTGCAGAGCCTGTTCTTTCCATCGCTTGGCATCCTCGGCCTTCCCGAGCCGTTGCGCGGTTCTGGCCATGGCCTGCATGCCTTCATAGTAGAGCGCATTGGTGGAGGTTGCCTTGCTCATGATGCATTCGCGCAACTTCCAATCCATCGGATAGCCGGTCTCCTTGTGTGTATCGCTCATGTGCGCATCGACAAAGGTTGCCTGTCCGCGATAAAGCCCGTCGGACGAATCATGGAAATAGTGGTAGATGTATTCAAAAAACCACTCCCCCTCCTCGTAAAGCCATTCCCATTCGGGATTATCCAATTTCGTCAACAAATCTTCGGCCGCCCAAAGCCATATCACATCATCGGTCCGGCGCGTGATTTCGTTTGTGTGATAGGTTAGAAAGAATTCCCGGCGGGCAATATTGAGTGTTTCCCACGGGGCCGGAATGTCTTCGATGGTATGATCACGCGAAGTTTTGAAGCCGAGTCGCTTACGCAGAACCCTTGTATGCTTGAGCGAACTGAGCATGACCTCGGGATAAAGATCGTTGCAGCCCAGGATACCGGCGAAGGAAATGTCCCGCGTGTAGACCTTGAAACCGAACGACGCGCCGGCACCAAAGTAGGTCACCCCTTCATGCGTCACGATATTCTTTTCAATATCGGCCAAGGCCGCACGCCAAAGGCGCTCGGTCATCGGTGTCACGCCCGACAGACGAACCGGACAGGCGGGCTGTACATCGGGCAAGTCAGTCAGTTTGATTGTGCGCAGCGCGTCGGTGACCGAATCAGATCGAAGTGCCAACGGGTCGGATTGAAACAGGAAGGGCTGCGATTCGACATCCTGACTGGAAAGGTAACTGGCTAACAACAGTAAAACCCAAGCACCTATCCCTACCAATTTTTTGTTTCGTCTCTTCACAAGCTTCTCTCGTTACAGAAAAATATTCATCTAAAATTCGCCCGATGCCCATCTCTGTTATTCCTCTGGACCTTCCCGACTTTTTCATCGGGGACATCATAGTAATCGCGGAGCCGGAACAATTCGGCCTTCAATTCCGCAACTTTACCGGTCATATCAGGGTTGTCGTAAAGATTGTTCAATTCCGCAGAATCTGTTTCCAGATCGAACAACTCCCATTGATCAGTGCCCCCGGTCTTTTCCCCGTAGAAGCGGATTAATTTGAAGTCGCCCTTGCTCACCCCTTCGTGGGGGGTCGTTCCGTGCTGAGTCATGTAGTAGTGATAGTAGAGGCTCTTCCGCCAATCAGTGGGCGTCTGGCCTTTAAACAGCGGGACGAGGCTTTCGCCTTGCATCTCCCCAGGAGCATCTACGCCAGCAATATCGAGAAAAGTCGGCGCAAAGTCGATATTCTGGACAAGATCGCTGTTTGAACTACCGGGAGTTGTAACGCCACTCCACTTGACGAGAAAGGGTGTGCGAAAGGATTCCTCGTACATCCAACGCTTATCGAACCAACCATGCTCACCGAGATAGAATCCCTGATCGGAGGAAAACATGACAATGGTATTGTCGTAGATACCGTCGGCTTTGAGTTGGGCAAGCAGGCGTCCAACACTTGCATCGACCCCGGCAACGCAGGCAAAGTAATCCTGCAAATACGCCTGATATTTGGCATGGACCAGCGCCTCACCGGTTAAGCTTTCATCCAACAGAAACTTCCGGTGCTGCCAGCGGTCGGCCTTAAGGTCCTTCTCCACTTTCATATGCTTGCCAATACCCATGGCATGGGTGGCCGCCAGCTTTCGAGTTTCATAGTCGTCAAACAAGGTTTTGGGTTCGGGAAAGATCTTGTCCTTGAATGCCCCGACAAATCTTGAAGCGGGTATCCATTTCCGGTGGGGTGCCTTGTAGTGCACCATGAGGATGAAGGGCTTGTCCGGATCACGCCGGGTACAGTACCAATTCAGGGCATGGTCGGTTATCACGTCGGACGAATGGCCTGTTGTTTGGATTGTTCCGTTAGCCGTGTTCAGACTTGGATTTTCATATTTGCCATGTCCCGGCAAAGTTTCCCAATGGTCAAAGCCCTGGACATCGCCACGCAGGTGTGTCTTTCCGAAAATAGCGGACTGATATCCTGCCTGGCCGATCATCTTCTGAAACTGCATCTGATCATGGTCAAAGTCCTCCAGGTTGCCACGCAGTCCGTTCTTATGACTGTGCTTGCCGGTCAGTAATGTAGCGCGGCTAGGGGCGCAGACTGAGTTAGCGACATAGCATTTGTCGAACCGTATGCCTTCCCAGGCCAGGCGGTCTATATTCGGCGTGGGATTCATGTCCGCAAAACGGCTTTCGTAAGCGCCAATGGCGTTCACTGCCATATCGTCACAAAACAGCCAGAGTATATTGGGTTTATCTGCCTGAGCAGATGATGCCATGCCCAGAACGGCTACGATTAATTTAATTATCCTGATCATTTCCTAGTTACTATTCCACTTTCCCAGTGCAGGTGAATTACAGCTCCTCATACTTCAGGAAGACCACACCGTTGGCTTCGATTTCAAAGGTGGTGGGCTTTCCCTTTTTCCTGAACTCAATGGTTCTATTATTCCAAATGTCGTGGAGCGTATAGTCCTTGGAACTGAAACAACTCGCGAACTTACCAGAAAGAGGGACCGACCGCTTTTCTTCTGACCGATTAAAAAGGGCGATCCATCCGCCTTGTGGGTAATCGTAGGAGATAAATCCATATTCCGCTTCATTCCTGAGCGGTGTGATCCACGCCTCGATGGCACCCTCCATATGTAGCAGCTTTCCCGATACGCCATTGCAGACGCAGGCGAGCATCTCCGCACTGGTCAACAACTCCATCGAGTGGGAATCCATGCTAACCATCGAACCGCCGATAATAATCGGCGAAGCAGCAATGGCACGCTGCGTGATAAAGGTCTCTTTCTGCGGTTCCGTGAAAAAGCACCAGTGATGCAGGTAGCCTGCAAACTGGGCATCGCTCTTGCCCGGCTTCTTCTTCTTGACCGATTTACGGTTCAGGATGCACAGCTCACCAAAGGGGATCATGTCGAGATCCGGCCATGTGCCGGGTTGCTCCAACCCTTGCCACTTGCGCATCGAGGCAAACGAATGATCGATACTGTCCTTCCGGTCCCAAATATCGGGCGTTGTGCGCACCATATTGGCCTGCCGGTAGGAGCTGAGGTATTTGACATTGGAAGTGCCCCCAGCGGAGAGACTCAGAACCATCGGCCTGCCACACTGGGCGATCGCCCTCGCATAGGCTTCGATATCTGCGGGTTTATGAGTGACGTGGTCGACCTTGATAAAATCAACGCCCCACGAGGCCATTTCGTTGACCACGCTGTTGTAGAACTCCTGCGCTCCCGGCTTGGTCGTATCAATGCCGTGCATATATTCGCACCAACCGCAGTCCCCTTCGGTCGTGTAGATATCCCGGGCAGTATATGGGGTTCCCTTGATCGGCAAATCCCGCTCGACCGCCACTCGCGGAATGCCGCGCATGAGGTGGAGACCGAACTTCAAGTTGTTCGCGTGCAGTTTGTCGGCCAGCGCCTTGAATCCATTTGGGAAAAAGAGCTTGGACGGTTGCACAATGCCGTACTCATTCACGGCCACATCTTTTGGGTCGGCATGCGTCGTGACGGCCAGCAGCAGCCCGTCTTGTTCAACAGACTCGGGCGACGAGAACCAGCCGTTATCGATGACAAAGTATTCGTATCCGTGCGGCGCGAATTTTTCGATAAAGGCATCCGCCTCCATCATCGCTCGTTCTTCGTAGATATTGCAGCCATAGCTATCAAAGCTGTTCCACCCAAGCGGGGGCGTCAGCGCGAGCTCTGCTTGGGCAAGGGAGGCTGAAAATACCGCGGCCATCAGCCATCGAATGAATTTTCGATTGATCATCAAAATAGGCTCCTGATTTTTTTGAGGTTCATACTTTCTTCTCTCCCAGCTGCCCTGCGGCAATCAATTCACCTGTTGTGGCGGCCGGCCGATTTCCACAATGTGAAAGATGTCGTCCTCGTCATCGGTGTTGATTAGCGATAGGTCCGCGCCGTTCGGTCCGCGATTGCCGAATTGAGCGTCCTTCAGAAGGAGAACTATCTCCTTCCACTCTCTGGAATCGGTATTGGTTATCGTGGCGGCCCGCTTGTCGGAATTGTCTGTGGCATCATAATTGAGCGCCCACTGGCCATGTCCCTTGTCGTAATAGACAATCCTGACCTTGATGGGATAAGCGCCCGCCAAGGGCTGACCAGAGAAAAAAGTGTCCTTGATATCGAAACCCATACGGTCCTTCCCGGACGCGTGCTCAAAGCCACGGGCAAAGCGGCCATAGATGGGACTGTCGGGTGTGATTGCACCCCCCACGCGCCACCAGCCGACGCTGGTCTTGTCGGCATCGATCTGGTGCAGGAAACGCTCATAGTTCCCGCGGAAGATTCCCCACCCGGCATCATTCAAGCCTTCCTGCCCGCGTCGCTGTTTCATCATCCCGGCAAGCACACCGCTGACGTCATCCATCTTCGCCCCATAGGCGGAACGGGATACGCAAATAGCAAGGTACCGATCCGCATTTTTAATGGAGGCGTTTCCAAATTCAGCTTCCGGGAACTTCTCCGTGTCGCTCGAATCCAGACCCTCACGCAATGCGCAAAACGCGCCGGTGGCCTCAGTGGAATGTGTCTGGCCGGCGTATTCGTTAAAGAACAGGGCATCCACCCAGAAATTGTTTTCCTGGTGCCAATCGAGCGCCGACTGGGCCATGTTCCACATCGACAGCCCGCTGTGCAGGGCCGAAAGGCTCGTCCAGTAAAAGGCCTGCTTGATATTCTTCTTATAAATCCCCTCTTTCCAACCCTGGTCCATCTCACAGCGGGTGAACAATTCCCAAGTATCGGGCGCGGGATCAATGGTATGCGGTAAAATGGCAGCCGTCCGGTTTACCTCATCGTTGATCTGGTAACCTTGTCCGGTCCCACCCATTTTGGTTCCCCATCCGCCCTTGACGTTGTCCGAAATCCAATCGATCAGGGATGGGTCAAACTTCTCACCGACCACACTGGTGAACATCAGGGGAATCACCGGGCCTGCTCCCTCCTGAAAGGCGTGTTGAAACTTTTTGAAGGCTGCCAGTCGGAAATCCGTCCAGGCTTTATTTGAAATTTCAAATTTGTCATCCAGCAGGTCGCCTTTGTGAGGTGACTCGTCACCGGTCGCCCCGGTCTTCACCTGAACGGACGAGATCCGTTTGACCTGCCCAGCGGGAAGGCTGCGTACATGGCGGCCAAATTCCTCGATAAGCCGGTAATAATGCTGAATATGGACCGGCTTTGTATATTCCGGGTAAGGACCGGAATGCCGGTGGCCTTCTGTCATGACCTTCTCGACATCTTTTTCGTAGAGCCAATTCGGAGCATCCGGGCCGACGTTTATACTCAGCAGAACATACAATCCAAGCTTTTCGGCTTCTTCCAGTTTTTCATCCACTTCACTCCAGTTAAACTCCCCCTCATTTGGTTCGATGTCGGACCAAGCCGGACTCGCCTCGATGCCCTTGAACGGGAACTTGATTTGCTCGTACCGGTTTCCACGGGCCCAGATCCCGTAATCATCGCGGTCTTGAGCCTGTAAGCCGGTAAAGAAAGCTGCGAGAAGGATAGCAATGAGGAGTGTGTTTTTCATGATAAAAATATTTGTGATTATTCAATATGGCAGATTAGTGCTCACTACTGGTAGCAAGAGAATGGGATGGAAGCGGAAGATAGTCACCTTCACGAATCATCCAGCGGTCCAGTTGCTCGCGCAGGTATTTTTCGACATCCTTGACGGCTTCCTTCCCCACCAGATTGTGCAGCTCAAACGGGTCGCTCTCCAGGTCGTAAAGTTCGAACATGGGGCGGGGATTCTGGAAGTAGATCTTCTCGTGCAAATTGGAAAGACAACCCTTTTCATGGGCCGCCTTGAGAGCCTCCCAAGCCACATTTCCTCCAGCCATGTCGACGGGAATATAGCCACGATCAGGCAAGGCATTGTAGATGTAATTGTATCGATCAGTCACGACAGAACGAGAAAGATCAAACCCGTCGGTGCGGGTGATTGGCCCATGATGCCAACCCCGCTCGCCGAACAGCTGTGTCCGTCCGGTGAAAAGTTGACCGAGCAATTCCCCAAGGAAACTGACGCCAGTCATCCCCTCCCCTTTATCCAGACCGGCCGCGGCCAGCATAGTCGGTGCGAGGTCGACCCCGCTGATCAAAGCATCACTCACGGTTGCCGCCGCCACTTTACCGGGCCAGCGAACAATAAGCGGGACATTCAGTCCGCGTGAGAACAGCGTGCCTTTGCCACGCAGCAATGCCTCGCCATTATCGCCCATGAAGATGACGATCGTATTTTTCTCCAGCCCACGTTCCTTGAGAAGCTCCATCGCCATTCCGAATCCGCGATCGAGATCGCGCACCTCCGCGAGATAACGTGCATAGTCGAGTCGGACTTCCGGTAAATCGGGCCAGTCTGGCGGCAGGACAAGTTTTTCCGGATCAATGCCCACGTGGTCTTTTCCCCACTTCCGGTGAGGCTGGTTAAAACCAAAGTAAAGAAAGAATGGGGTTCCCCCAGGCACTTTATCCAATGCTGCCGAGATTTTTTCGGGAACTTTTTCCAAGGCGGCACGCTTCGTGGAGTTGCCCCCGTGTACATGATCGAAGCGCTCTTCGAAAGGGGCTCCACGCATCCCCGCGCCAACCAGCGCTTCCTCGACATGCGGTAGCTCCTTGTTTTTACCGTCGAGGTGATGGTTTCGGCCATCCAGCCCGACCCAATAGCCCGCGGCCCGCAACTGATCCGTCACGAACGGTGTATCCGGCCGGGCTGGTTGTGCAAAACGGGTGGCGGCAACCCCGACTGGGGAACGTCCGGCAAATATCGAGATGCGCGATGGGGCACACTGGGGAGAACTCGTGTAGGCGCGATTGAAGCGCATACCTTGTTTGGCAAAGGCATCCAGGTTAGGGGATATTTCAAAGCGCTGGCAGTTTGGGTCGCCATAAGCTCCCAGGTGCGGCAGACTGTGGTCGTCGGAGAGAATCAGAAGGATATTCGGCCGCTGATCCTCTGCCGCCAATGGTAGTGCGCCTAACAGTACAAAGGCGAGGATTCCCAACGTCCGCCTGTTTAGTGTGTATCGCTGTGTGCTACTTATCATTTTTCCCTCAGTTTCCACCTTGCTTATGCAAGTCATCTGCTTTGACCAGATGCGCTGGCCGTGCCAAGGCGTAGCGGTTTAATTCCTCTTGGAGAAGTGAATGGACAGCCATGACTCCATCGGATTGTTCCCTGATTCGAAGTGGTTTCTTTTCGAGTGAATCGTTTTGAAGGTCATAAAATGACCCATTGCGATACAACTTGTAGCGTTGGTTTCTTGCCCACTCCTTGGCGGGATCCGTTCCATCTCTGGAATACCAGCAATGTACGGTTGTTCGCGGACTGCCAGACAGCGCATTTAGCAGCGGGTAAAAGCTTTTCCCATCGATCTTCAAATCAGCGGGAAGCGTTGCTCCAGCCACATCGCACAGGGTTGGCAGGAAATCACTGAACTCAATCAGTTCCTTGCCGACACTCGCTTCACGGATCACCGCGGGCCAGTTGGCAATGAACGGGACGCGCGTGCCCGCATCCGTCATTTTTCCTTTGCCGCCCTTTAGCTCCTGTCCGTTGAATCGGGAAGTGATGCTTCCATGTGTTCCATTATCGCTCGTGAAAAGGATGAGCGTGTTGTCGCGAAGCCCAAGCTTCTCCAGATGTTCAGCCACCTGCCCCACCATCTTGTCCATGTAGGCAACCATGTCCTTGAAGTTGGACTTTTTGTCAGCGTCACGCGTCAGGCTGTCGGGCGTCGGTTCAAACGGTGCATGCGGCAGCAACATCGGGTAGTAACAGAAAAAGGGCTCATCTTTGTGACGCGTGATGAAATCGCGCACAAACGCATTCACCTTGTCCGGACCATATCCGCCGGATAGCTTCTCGCCCGTGTTTAGCTGAAGGCAAGCTAAGTCGTTATATCGACTCCCCTTCATCTCCAACTGCCACAGGCAATACTCATCAAAACCAAATTTCTCCAGCTGGGCAGGATCCGTTCCCAACTGCCATTTGCCGGCAATGGCGGTGGCATATCCTGCCTCCTTCATCAGCGAGCCAAAAGTTGTCGCCTGCGGATCCATAATTCCAAAATCGATGTAGTTGCGCACATTGGAAATTCCGGTCATCAGCTTGACGCGCGAGGGCGTGCATAGCGGTTGGGAATAGCAGTGCTCAAAGCGCATCCCCGTCTCGGCCAGACGATCGAGAGCGGGCGTCGAATACTCGGATTCACCATTCGCCCCAACACACTCATATCCGAGATCATCCGCCATGATCAGGATGATGTTGGGCTTAGTCGGATTGAGGTCCGCATTCCAATCCGTACCATCCGCCATGATGCTGGCATTGATTTCCAGCAGCTGTTTTTTCATCCGTTCCACCCGCTCCGGCAATTCGGCGGACAGATCATGCTCCTGGGAGGGATCGGTCTTCAGATTGAACAACTGATAGTTTTTGTAGCCACCATTTCTGATCGCTGGAATCCACGCCTCGTTGAATTTATTATCGGTGGGCAGCTCGTAATCCGGCTCAGCGAGCAGGGACCAGTCTCCGTCCCGCATCGCGACAATCGGAACGGATTTCTGAAGATGCCAGAAAAGCGGCTGGTGGCGGACAAAGGATTCGGGATTGCCCGTCAGCACGGCCGAAAGGTCGGCGCCATCCAGATGAACAGTCGGGGGATCAATTTCAAGCAACCCGCACACCGTCGGAAGCAAATCCACCAATCCGGCGGGTGTCGTTTCCACTTTGGCAGTGGAGATATGCCCCGGCCACGAGAAGATTCCGGGAACGCGGATACCGCCTTCCCAGTTCTGCCCTTTCTTGCCGCGCAGGTCACCGACCCGGTCCCTCCGCAGGCTTCCGTTGTCCGAAGCGTATATAATCAGGGTGTCTTCCGGGGCGCCGATGGTCTTCAGCTTCTCCAGAAGCCGCGCGATTGCCCGGTCGGTGTTGTCAATGGTTGCCGAATACAATGCCCCGTCCATCTCCGGGCCTCCGTAAACGGTGGTCAGCTCGTCCGGCGCGCCAAGTGGGTTATGCGGTTCATGGAACCAGATGTTCAGGAAAAAGGGTTTGTCCTGACTACGTTCATTATCCAGCCAGTGTATCGCCTCATCCACTACAAGCTGGCAGGAGTAGCCTTCCAGCTCGCCAACCTCCTCGCCATTGCGGATAAAGTTGACGGGATTCCGATGGCTTGGCTGGGCATTGTTTTCCGTCGCGAACCAATCGTCGAATCCGTGATTCGAAGGCGTCGGCTTGGCCATGGTTGAGGTAGGCTGGCCAAGATGCCATTTCCCGAAATGCGCCGTGGCATAGCCAGCCGCTTTCAACACTTCCGCCAGCGTGATTTCGCGTTCCAGCAGATGCGAGCGGTTGCTTTTGTTATCGATCCAACTGTAGACGCCCGCCCTGATATGCTGGCGCCCAGTCAAAAGGGTCGCGCGCGAAGGTGAGCAGACCGCGGCGCCTGAATAAAAATCGGTAAAGCGAATACCAGCGGCAGCCAGCCCGTCGATTGCGGGTGTCTTCACCGGTCCGCCGTAGCACTCAAGATCGGCGTAGCCGAGGTCGTCAGACAATAAAACTACCACATTGGGTTTGCTTTTTGACTTTGTCCTCTTCGTCGCAGGAAGGGTTTTTTTCAACCAGGCGACAACCTTCACGGCGTAATTGGAGCCCATTTTGCTCCATCCTCGGATGCCATGCTTTCCGCCTTTGATCGTGATGAATTCCGATGGCACTCCCGCCGATTGGAGATGCTTGAACAAAATGACTGATTGCTCATAAGGCACGCGAGAATCTTCATCGCCGTGAAGAAGCAGGAAGGGAGGCAGACCCGGGCGGACATAGGTTACGGGGGAAGCTTCGATCAACCGTTCGCGTGTTGCTGGAGTATCCTCGGAAACGCCAAAGTAATTCTTGAAGCTCGAGGACGGGTTTCCACGAGTTGCATCAAAACGGGTCATCAAATCCGATGGCCCGTAAAAGGAAACAACTGCTGCGACACGGGTGTCCCCGAGGTTGCGCGCGCCGACCTGGGAAACCAGATAGCCGCCAGCGGATTCACCGATCAAGGCAATTCGTTTGGAATCAAAGCTGTATTCGGATGCATGAGCCTTCACCCAACGGATTGCCGTCTCGACATCTTCAACGCTTCCCGGGTACTTGTGTTGCGGGGCAAGCCGGTAGTTGATGCTCACCCAGGCAAAGCCTGCCTTGTTCAGCGGTTCAAACAGAGGCTTGACCTGAATTCCCTTATCTCCCCGTTCAAATCCGCCTCCATGTACAATGATGCAAACGGGGAACGGTCCCTCCCCTTCCGGCACGGATAAATCCAATTTGAGCTCCTCCCCTGCGGCTGTGCCGTAAATCAGGTCAGATACGAATTCTGCCCGCCCGGAAGAGCTGAAAAGCAGAAGGATCAGAATGAAGGAAGGCCAATTTATCCAGACCTTATTCAATGGTAACCTCCAGATTACGGCCATTGCTGCGCACCCTTGCAAAATCATCAAATTCGGTGATCTTCTTGCCCTTGATCATCAAGTCCCTGATGACAATTCCACGCATCACATCATCGGGAGCTTGTGTCCGTCCCCCGAAGATACTCTTCCAGTTCTGGCCCATCGGCACATGTATGTTATCAAAGGTGATGTCCTCAGCGCCAATCATCTTGTTATAAACCGTTCCAGTCATTGGTGCGAACTGGAAGAGCGGATTAACAATGGTCTCAAAATAGATGTCCTTCATGACAATGTCGGCGATGTAGCCGAAACTGGCGCCCTTCCTGTCATGATTGATGCCGAGCCAGAATCCGCCACGCATCGGGTTGTATTGCACACCGGCTAAATTGCTCACCGAATACGCGCCATAGCGCCCGTCAATGACGGTGACGTTTCGAACGATCGCATGCCCGAGAGTATTGCCGTCCGAGGGCATGGAGCGGGCGAAGCAGAATGCGTTGGCATTGTTCTGCTGCCAAGCCAGCCAGCCATCGATGTCCAAGCCATTCTTAATGTAGGTCCCATCGTCCTGCTCGATACTGAAGAGGTTCCGGCGCACCATTCCCCACTGTGAGGCATCGGTGTTGCCGTGAAAACCGTACAAGGTCTTGACGTTGCGAAGCAAGGCAGGGGTACCAAAGAAATTCGCCGAGTGGAAGTGCCGACCAGTGAAGGTCAACCCCTCCAGCACACCATTGCGCCCACTCCGGTCCACAAGGATAATATAGCCGGGAATGGTTTCCTGCCCCTTGAACCAGTCCATGTTTTCGCCGGATAGAATGCCGCGACCGCGGATCGTGAAGTCTTTAATCGAACCAAGAAACTCCTTCCTGCCGCGGTTAGAAGAATCCATAAGAACAAAATCGTCGGGTTGCCGGTAACCATGCTTAAAGGCGGGAAACTCGAAAATTTCCTTGTTCATCGTGATCAGCTTGGTTCCGTAAGCATGATTTCGGGCCTTCTTCCGGTCAACTCCGAGTATCGTTCCTGCCACAAATGCATCCCCCGGAATATAAATTGTCTGCTTGCTGAAGACGGGAAAGAACAGGCCTATGTCGTGATAACCCGGCGCGAAATTGATCACCCGGTAATCAGCAAGTTTCATGCGGTTTTCCAATGTCTTGTAGTCGTCGCCGGTTTGAATTGTCAGTACTGCCGGATCGGCCGGATCGGGCACCGGATCTTCCGGGGGATTGCCAAATACAAAGAGCGGTCGGAGCCAGTCGCCATTGACGATGATGACCAGATATTGCGGATCAGACATCGTGAACGAGAAGCTTCGCCCGTTGGGCGCATAGCTCGGCTCGATCTTCAAGTGCGAGGGCATGATCAGTGCGTCTTTGACGGAAGGTGCCCGTGATTTCATCGTGACCGTTACCTCAACAGGCCCGCGATGCGTGAAATTTGCGAAATGCTCTGTCAGCATTGGTGGCGGGTTGACAAGGCGGTTTCCGGTGGTCAAAAGCGTGCCAATGTTTTCATAGACGGGCACGCTCGCCGCTGCAGTACCACTGCTTGGTTGGGCAATAGTCATCTCATAGTCCGGCGAGTGCAGTACATACATACGCGGGTCATTGACGGCCGCGTAGGTCTGCAGGAAATTCCCTTCCGGAGAGGCAATGGTCTTGATCCCCTTCAGGCTCGCGCCGGTGGCAGTGTTGCCAAATGCAGCGGATAAGGTCTTTGGAAAATTCGGATCGGCTTTTTGTTTTGCATTGGGATAAGCCACCTCGTGGGCAATTTTCCAACCCAACTTGTCACCGTCCATGTCCCGGCGCTTGTAAGTTTTCTCAGGATTGTCCACGGCTGGAACGGGCGGGTATTCACGACCGGGGGTTTTGGCCACAGGCCGGATGCCTTCTATTATGGTTCGGTCATCCAGGGAAATATTAAAAGCAGCCTGCGCAATCTTCGGCAGGAGCTTGGCAGGTTCCCCGTTGACGCGGATGTTATTAACACTGACGTCCCGAACCGCACACTCCTCACTAAACCCGAATGCGGAGACAATCAGATCAGGCGCTGAGTTCGAGGCAGTAATATTTATCTCACTGACCGTTAAATCGCTGATACTCCCAAAATAATCATCGCGCCGGTATGGCGAGAAAGCCACCGCCAGACTCAACAGGGTTGTCCGTGGTTGCTTACCCGTGTACCAGGCCTTGAAATTTCTGAACGTCAAATTGCTCAAGTTACCAAAATGCGCTTGATGCACGCCAATCAAAGTTTTCCAGTTACCTATGACGGTTAGATTCTCCACAGTGATATGGCTGAGATCGTCGAGGATGCGGTCGCCGAGATAAAACGGCGTGTCGAGTTTAAGACCGACAACCATGTTTCGATCAAAGGTTGTGTCTGAGCCAAAGGTGGTGAGGACCCGGGTATCAGACGAAACATAGCAATCCCTGACCATCGACTCCGAACCCACGCAAATACCACCAAATCCCTTCTGGAAATTGATGACTTTCACATTCTCAATCAGCGTTTTACGACCGTTGCCCATGATTGGCTGCTGCGTGGGATAAATAATCGTGATCCCCTTCACCGTTTGATTTTCAGCGGGCTCGCGATTAAAGCCGCCAAGGTAAATCGAGTTGCTCCAGAATCCAATCGGCCGGGGCAGGAAATTGTAGTTGGGTCCCTCGGCTATTTGATTGTATTCACTCGAGAGTATACCCCGTCCAAAGATCTTCACCTCTGATGCACCCTCCGTACCGGCACCTGGCGGGCAGGTAAAATAGCCGCGCACATAGGCCCCCGGTGCCAGATAAATCTGGAGGCTGGGCTTCAATGGAAAGGCATCGCCCATTTCATGCAGTCCGGGTGCAAAGTAGAGCGTTTTCTTTGATGTTGTCTCGTAGTCGTTACGCGGTGTGCAAGGCTGGATTAGAAAGGTGTCCGCGCCTTTAATGTCCGGCACATCCATCTCGGGATGCTCCGCAAATAGTGTGAGTCGGCGCGAAAGGTCATTGTTGAGAACCAACAGGTATTTGTTCCCCGCAACTGCGCTGAAACGGATTTTCTCACCCTCAACTTTGTGATCAACTGCATTGCCAAGTTCATCAATCAGAAGAATATCCTGCAGCGGCAATGGATCAGTCAGTTGTTCGAGGCTTATTAGGGCGCTTTTTTCAGTCTCAAAGGAAACCCATGATTCGCGGGCCTTGTGAATCTTCACGTTTCCAGGATCATGTACCACATTCCTGACAATAACCTTCTTTTCCCCGAGAAATTCAAAATCCGCACCGGGGAGGTATTGTTGTCTATGCTTATTCTCTGCCACAAAGAACACAAAGGCCTCCCGCCCATCCACTGTGACGACAAAGTCGCTACTGCGATCAATGCCCTCTGGCGCAGAGTAGATCTTCGTCGCAGAGGATGCGGAAGCGCTAAACAGAAAAACTGCAAGCAGACTCAAAATGGTGTTAAGGTTATTCATATAGTTCCTAAAGGAATTCATTCCCTGATGTGTTTTAGTGTTGAATTAAAAAGGTCTGATTCGAGCCTTTTTCGACCCCGAATTCCTTGATAGTATAACCAGTATCCACAACCAACGTGAATGGCGTGTTGCTGGATATTATAAGGCTGACGGGACTATCCGTCGATGTTCGCGACTCCGCGACAAGGTCAACCTCTCTCATATAGTTCGGTCCCCATTTCAAATCTCTGGCCCCGTGCTCCTCGGTCATCCGAAGGGTCCATTCAATCCGGTTTTCCGGTGCATTGGTTTGAATGCCAATGATTGTTTCGATCAAGGTGGCGATGGGCTGAACCCCGCTCCAACCAACAAAGTCAGGCCGACTTCTTTCGCCGCGTTTCCCTGGATTCTCCTGATCATAATTCTCCCATAAGGTGCCGGTCTCACGCCAGGTGGCGACCATGCCTTCCAAGCCGTTGATCGCAATCTCACGGGCGGCATCCGTGTAGCCATATTTCTGCAATCCTTTTATAACCATCGTGTTGGTGGGAACCCAAACGGCTCCTCTCCAGTAGAGACCGCCGTCGGCATCGTAACCGGGACTCTTCCGCCCGAGGGTCGGAACCATGAAGGGTGTCTTGAAGTTGGCTTCGTCAAATAAATGCGCATTCATGCTGCTGGCCTGTTCGACATCGGCGACGCCTGAAAGCAAGGCCCAGTAGGAAGCGACGGACCATGCATTGAAAGGTGTCCGGTCAGCATTGAGATCGGTGTAAAACTGATCCTGTTCTGACCACATGGTTTCATTGATGCGTGTCTTCAGGGCTAAATATTCCTTATCGAATTTTGCAGCACGTGCGTCATCACCCACCAACTTGGCGATTTGTTTCAGATGTCCCGCTACCATCGCCTGTTCGCAGGTCGAATCGATGGAAAGATCAGCCACCGGGCGATTATCCATTCCGTTATGCCAGTCAAAATTCCGATAGAGGCCGTCGGGTTCGCCGTATTGCTGCTTCAAGTAGAAGTAGAAGCGGTCAAGCTTTGGCAACACTACAGCCAGCCTGCTTTTGTCCCCGGTGTGCCGATAGTAATTGAGCTCTCCCAGCGTGAAAATTGGATTATGCACTTTGTAGCTGTGGTCGCCGGTCGTCTTCCAGACATGCGGAATACAACCGTCCGCACGCTGCTGCGCATAAAACATATCATACGCATACATCGGATCGCGAATGTCGGGATTCGCATCCTGCACATAAATCCCAAAATGGGAAATCCAGACGGTGTCCCACAACCAAACCTTGCCGGGCTTAAAGGCGGTGTCGAAAATCGTATGCCCCTCGTAGGTCATCTTTTTCAGTTCCGCAAAACGCCAGGCCTCGTAATAGAAATCCACCCATTCCGGATGGTCTTCTACGATCGGTTGCGGTAGATCTGCGCGCCAATCTTCCGGAACAGCAGCATCCACCACAGCCCAGCAACCCAGCAGCAATAGAGTTACAAAAATTGTTTTTTTCATTTGATTTTTAAAACAAAGCAACCGGTTCTGGCAAAAGCGATTTCGAGAGTACGGGTTGTTTCATTATGTTGGTAGAGTGGCGAACGACTCTATTTTTGGAACTCAATCAAACGAACAGTATGAGCCGGCATGGACAGGTGTATTCCGTCAGTTATTATCGGCACGGCTTCACCGCTCCAGAGGTCCGTTAAACGGTAGTCACCAGCAGCCAGTTCCAATTCTACCAACGACCAGGTAGTATCCACGTCTTCATCCATCCAGTTGAAGAAGCCAAAGACAATGCGATCCTCCAGCTCAAGTTTCCAAATCCGCGGGATATCTACACCGGTAAACAGGTCGAGGGGAACGGCATGCTTATGATTGGCCCACACATCGAGAACGGCTTGTTTCTTGTATAGCGCCAGTCGCTCCTTTGGAAGCGCCTCGATCCGGTCGCCGCCAAAGAGGAATCCACCCATCAGGGCCTGCAGGGTGATGTGCATACGGGACTCCTCAAAGGTGTATTGGGGCGAGGCAAAGAAGGCATCCGGATCACAGATGGCGATATGATTGTGGATGTAGTAATTCTGGGCAACGGAACGGGCGAAACGGATCAACCCTTTGTATTCACGTCCTACAAGAACGTCCCGGATTGTTCCGCTTGTCTTGCCATAGGTGATGTTGGCATAGGGTTCGTCCTTGCTGCGGACGCCCGGATGATTGATATCGTTTCCGATCCGGACGGCGTCATAGCATTCAATCGCTCCATAAAGCCAGCCCATGCTGCGGGTCACGACAAGGTCCTCCGGCAAGGCGGCTCGGATCATGCGGACGGCTTTGTTGTGTGCCTGCAGGCCGGTCATGGTCGGATCAAAACGATCAGCTTCTTCCAAACTTCCGTAGTGATGATCCCACTTCATGAAGGTCGGCTTGTAGTCTTCGACCATCTGCTTGAACTGGCCCGCCAGATACGGTGGCACATCCGGATGACTGCCGTCCAGATACATCATGCCAAGGGTCGTCATCATTTCGTCGTCATGCGGATCAATGGTTTTTTTACCGTATGGCGAGACCAGCCAGTCCGCGTGTTCTTTCCAGTAAGGATCCGTCGGATTCACCCGCAATGGGCTGATGTGCAGGCCGAACTTCAAGCCCATGTCAGTAATCTGATTGGCCACGTCTCGTATGCCGCGCAAAAATTCATCGTTTACCACATATGAACCGGGAACGGTCCACCATCCCCCGTCGAGTTGGATGTAACGGTAACCGAAATCGTAAAGCTCGTCCTTCATGGTATGCGCGGCTGTTAACATGGCGTCTGCAGAGATTGTCCGGGCGTAGGAGTGCCAGGTACTCCATCCAGGTTCTATCATTCGCATGGGTCTCCCCTGACGGACGCTTTCGCCCATGATACGGCCTACTTCAGCCAATGCCTGGGTTGGTCGCCGGTTGTCCCAGTAGCCAATCAGGATGGGATCGGTTTCCACTTTTGCTCCCGCGCGGACGAGGATTTTTTCAAGGCCCTTGGGGCTTCCACTGCGGATTGAGACATGCAGGTCGCCCAGTTTTACGTTGCGCCATTCGATGGAGGTCGGCCAAAAATCTCCCATCAGGGCGGCAATGGCAAATGTCTGGTTTGTGGCATCGTTCTGAAAGGTCGAGATCCAGGTCGCGTCACGGGGGTCCTCCCCTTTCTTGTTCGCTTTGAGCGGCTCCATCTGGTCCAGCCAGTAAATGCTTCCAGTTTTGGGAGCTTCGAGATGTTCGAGAAAGGCATTCCATTGCGTATGGGTTTCCCCGACTGAAAGATTGTGTGCCTCTCCTTTCCGGGTCAGCACGCGCACGCCACCCAGTTTGAACTCATTCGATGCCTTGAGGGATGCTGTAATGACAGCATAAGGACCCTCGGTTGCTGTCTCAATACTCAGCTCAAAGGACTCAACGGGAGCCAGACCGGAGCAAGTCAGGGTAAGTTTCCCTCCCTCCTTCGACCAGGTGTGCTGTGGAAAGGCATCCCCGTATATCCACTCCCCATTGATCTCCACGGCAAAGGTCGAGGAATCTATACGGAAATCATCACCCCACTCCAGGGAATAGGCGGCACCATCCGGTGAAACAACTGGAGGTCCCGCCCATGCGGAAAGGGTCGTGCAAATTACCAGAAGGCCAAATTGTAGTGGTTTTCTTTTCATAATTTAAAATTCTGTTAGTTGAAGGCTTTGTCGGAATCGAAAATAATACCGGCGCGGATACACACATTGAGAAAGGCGGCTGCCGACCATAGTTGATGTCCTGATCCATCGATCAGGCCGGAAGGCAGTTGGATCTTTTCGTGGAATGACCCCAAACCGGCATCCCAATCCTCTTCGTTGGCGGCTATTTTTTTGCTTTTCTCGGCCATCTTCGTGCCAAGCGAGCGCCCCAGCAGGGCTGCATTGTAGTCCACTAATGACTTGCCCGTCGCGACTTCCTTGCCCCAGAGAAAGAAGGTGCTGCAGAAAGGCCAAGTGGCTGCATTGTGCGGCCCCTTATTATCCGGTAGGAAGGGATGGATCAATGGCACGCCGCGGTCGTGGGTCGGATAGTTTGCATAGGCTCTTTTCGCGTCAGGCCCTTCGAGGATTCCAAACATCACGGCAAAGGCTGTTCCAAGGTTGTGTTGATGCGGGCTCAACTCACCATAACGGTCCTTGTAGTAAGTGACTTCCCCTCCCTCAAGCAGGAATTCATTCTGGAAAGCCGCCTTGAGGGCCTCCGCCCGCTTAAGCCACTTCACCTTTTGTTCCGGTTCCTGACTGGACATGGTGGCGGCATGGGCCATGGCCAGCATTCCTCGGTAGTACAACGCGTTCGTTGAAGCGGCCTTCATCAACACGCAATCCGCTATCGTCAGGTGCTTTGGATAGGCGGAGCTGGTAAGATCCTGAAAGATCGGCTGGCCACGGTACAGTCCGTCCGATGAATCAAACCAGGGATCGTAGAAATCCTTGAAAAACTCCTCGCCGACTGTGTAGAGCCAATTCCAATCGGCCAGTTCGGGATGTTTGGTGAATAAATCATCAGCCGCCCAGAGCCAGACAACATCGTCCGTGCGCCGCGTGTAACTGTTGGTCCGGTATTTTGCCATGATTTCCTTGTCACTCTCGGCGATTACTTCCCACGGAACTTTGATCTCTTCAACAACATGATCCTTGTCTTTGTTCTGCGATACTTTGTACCCAAGCTCCCGGCGTATTTTCCGGGTCAGCACCAGTGAATCCTTCATGATCTTCGGATAGAAAAAATTTGCGCCGAGGACTCCGGTAAGCGCGATGTCACGGGTATAGACGCGGTTCCCATAACGGCTGCCCGCACCAAAGTAGCGGATGTCGTCGGTGAGCACGATGTTGCGTTCAATATCATCCAATGCGATGGCCCACATACGCTGGGTGAAGGGCGTTGTCGCTGGCTTCAACTTCACTCCAATCTGTGGCTTAGGTGTTGGCAACTGGTCCAGGCTAATGCTCCCGACAGCATCGTGGATGGCGTCCGCGGAAAGTTTGAGAGGTCCCTTTCGATAAAGGAACAGCGCATCCTTGGCGTCGTCCCCGGGGAGGAAATTAAATTTCGCGTAGAGAGGCTTGGCATGCGCTTCCTGCATGACTTGACGAGCCTGTTCGACAAGCTCCGGATACTCTGCTGCCAGATCAATGCTTTCCTCCGGATCGGTGGGCAAGTCAAACAACTGGATTGGCCCGTCGGGATTTTTGGATACACCGAGTTGAACCGCCTTCCAATTGCCCATGCGAACCGCCAGCTTGCCTCCCCCGCCGAGAAATTCCCAGTAGAGATACTGGTGCGAGGATTGGTTTCCATTCTGCAAAAGGATTGGCGCAAATGAGAGCCCGTCGATATCATCCGGAACCGGTGCCCCGGCCAGCTCTGCCAGAGTCGGCAAAACATCCCAGAAAGCCGAGACATGGTCGGTCTCGGAGCCCGCGTCGACGCGGTCTGGAGCCCACGCAACCATCGGGACGCGGATGCCTCCCTCGTAAAGATCACGTTTGATTCCCCGGAAGGGCCCGTTGGAATCAAAATACTCAGGATCCGCCCCACCCGCGTCGTGTGGACCATTGTCAGAAGTGAAGATGATGATTGTGCGCTCCGCGATTCCCAGCTCTTCCACGAGGGCACGGATTTCCCCGACCTGTTCGTCGAGAATCTGGACCATGGCAGCAAAGGCCGCCTTGGGATCCGCTTGGGATCCATAGCCTGTTTTGCGTGAGCCCTTCTTCGCGTCGTAAGGCGTCTCTTCACCAAAATTCCCGCGAAAGCGCGCAATGTAGGCTTCGGGAGCGACCAATTCGGCATGAGGCAGGACCGAGGGAACGTAGCAAAAGAAGGGGCGGTCCTTGTTCTCACGGATAAATTTGAGCGTCTCCTCCTGGATGCGGAACGGAGCGTACACTTCCTGTTTCCCTTTCGAGTTCAATTGAACTTTTGTATTATTGTCCCAAAGGATCTGCGGATAGTAATGATGGGCATTTACCTGGTCCTTGTAGCCATAAAACACATCAAATCCCTGACGCGATGGATCGCCTTCACTGCCAGTGTAGCCAAGTCCCCACTTGCCAAACGCGCCTGTCACATACCCGGCCTCCTGCAGAACCTTCGCCACGGTCACGGTGCCCGCAGGCAGAGGCAGCTGGCCACCGGCAGGACCCTTGGAATTGTGCCGGATCGGCGTCCGGCCCGTATGCTGGCCCGTCATCAAGGTGGATCGTGAAGGCGCACAAACCGTGCTCCCTGAATAGTGCTGGTTAAAGACCATCCCATCGTTGGCAAGACGATCCAGGTGAGGTGTAGTGAATTTTTCCTGACCATTAAAACTGACGTCGGCATATCCGAGGTCGTCGGCGAGGATATAAATGATGTTCAGCTTCTCTGGGGGTTCTCCGTGGACGACGATCTGTGCCACGAAGACAAGGCAAAGGGAGAGGTATAGAGAGATTCTTGTTTTCATAAATAGAGTAGTTGCGGGCATGTTTATAAGATCTATCGGTAGGTAAGGGATTGAGCGAACAGCCACTTCATGAATTCCGGTTCCGGATCACACCGTTCGCTGCTCATCAGGGTTCTGCCATTGTCGCTTCCAGTAATCATTTTCTCGGCCACGGGGCCGCCATGCTTATCGCCTGCCCAAGTCGTAAATTTCAGGTTTCCGCCCGCCTTCACCATTTGGGTGAACAGTTTCAGTCCACCCTCATATGGACACCGTGGATCCTGATCCCCATGAAAGGCCCAGATCGGGATGTCCTTGATCAGGGAGACATCGATAAACTCATCGGTGGTCGATAATCCCGTTCCTGCAGAGGAACCAGCCGCGGCAAAATACCCGGGATCTAGTTGAAGCAGGGAATAGGTTCCATGTCCCCCCATCGAATGACCCAGGATATAGATCCGGTTGCGATCCACGGAAGGTAGTTTTGCAATGATCTCCTTGATGGCTGCCAGATGATCGGCATCCCAATGTCGTTCCGTCTGCAGCGCGAGGACATAGCAGGGATACTCGGCCCTTCGGTTCGCCTCCGCGAGCCGTTGGTTCCATCCGCGCAACTGCCTCATATTGTCCGTCCCGCGACCCCCACCGCCATGCAGGGAAACAATAACCGGATAGCGGGTTTCCGCATCGATCTTCACGGGGGACATCAGCCGGAAGGGCATCCCTTTAAACGCGCCTGGCTCATAGGATTCCATCCAACTTTCGCCAGTTTCCGCAATAGCGCTGAGACCACCAACCAGAAGAAGCCCGGCGCAAAAAATTCTGCTAAGACACATCACCATAATACCCGCCAGTATACAGTTGAAGCCAGCCATTGGTTTGCGCGGGGATGACAATTAGTTGGCTCCGCTCGCCAATCGCCAGAAAGGACAGGGGGAATCAATCCTCCCCTTCAGAATCAGCAACATACTGGCGCGGCGACTTGCCAAATTCCTTTTTGAAGGTCCGACTAAAATGGGAGGCATCCAGGATGCCGACTCGCACCATGACATCGGAGACATTGGTGATGCCTCCCTGGAAGAATTGGGCCGCCCGCTTCAACCGGATTGACCGAATAAACTGGGAGGGGGAAATCCCTGTTATTGCCCGGAGCTTACGGTAGAGCGTACGGGAGCTCATGGCCATCTGATGGGAAAACTCGTCCACGTTGAAAGTGTCGTCCTGAATGTTCTTTTCAACCACTTCAATCGCTTTGCCCAGCAACTTTTCGTCCGTCGAGGTCACGGCAATTTCTGCAGGCTCAATCTTCAACTGTTTTGTAAAACGTTCCCGCAAACGACGCCTAGTCTCCAGAACCGCATCTAGACGGGCACTCAGCAACTCGATACTAACCGGCTTGTGCAGGAATTCGTCGGCAAAGCTTTTAACCGCGACGAGTTCCGTTTCAGGCGACAGGTCTGATGTCAGGAGGATGATCGGGATGTGGCAGGTCTCGAGTTCGCCCTTGATCGCCCGGCACAGGCCCTCTCCACTCATGCCAGGCATGTGAAAGTCCGAGACAATGACTCCGGGCATGTGCTTCCCGGCCAGCTTCACCCCTTCCGCTCCGTCCTTGGCGCAAATTACCTGAAACTGTGTCTGCAACTCGGATTTTACGAAGCTGCGGAAGTCAGCATCGTCATCAACCAGAAGGACCACATCCTGTCCTCTCCCTTGATCATCATTTGCCGTGGCCTCCTCTACCTGGATCGCCAAATCCTCCTGCCGATCCTCTTTTTGAACGGGCAGACTGACTTGAAACCGCGTGCCTTCTTCACCCTTGCAGGGACTCTCAATGGCGATGGTGCCTCCCCAAGCGTTCACCAGGTCCTTTACGAGGGCGAGGCCCAATCCAGCGCCCTTCCCCCGGCTGCTATCGCGCTTGATTCGATAAAATGGCGCAAAAATCAACTTCTGGTCATCCGGGGTAATCCCGGGCCCTTCATCTGCCACTGAGAGCATCAGCACCGGTGACTCCTCCGGATCTGCTGGACTGAGGAGTTCAGCCTCCACAGTCACGGCACTTCCTTCTGGAGAGTACTTGATGGCATTGCTGATCAGGTTGTTGCAGATTTTCTGCAGCATATCGCCATCGAACAGGAAATACCCTGGACTGAGGGAGGACTGATACTCAATGCGCTGGTTTTTATCATCGCTCAGGGAGCGAATCGATTCAACTGAATCTCGCAGGAAAACGCACAGGTCTGAGGCCTCCGGATTGAAGGTCTTCTTGGAATACTCGAATTTCCTGAAATCCAGCAACTGGTCGACCAGCGAAAGGACCCGGTTGGCATTCTTCCTGGCCAAGGCCAGGTTTTGCAGGACGGCCGTGTTTTCGACCTGTTTCATGGCACTCTCGATCGGGCCGAGGACAACCGCGAGAGGCGTCCGCAACTCATGCGAAAGGTAGGTAAAAAACTGGATTTTCAACTCCTCGATCTCAAGGATGTGACGAACCCGGTTGCGAATGATCAGGGTGATCAGGAAGGCAATCAGTCCAACCGTGAAGACCATTGTGGCGATAAACCACGGCCGTTTCCAAAGGGGTGAAACGACCGCAAAGGTGTAACTGGCTGGACTGGCTGAGACATTCCAGTCCCTGTCGCGGGCACGCACATCAAAGGTATAGTCGCCCGGTTTCAAGTCGGACAGGTTGATCTGGTTTCCTGTGGCAAACGGGCTCCAGTCCGCCCCGTTGACACGGTAGGAATACTCGAGGGCATCAGCTGGTGTTTCCGACCAGAAATCAAAGCCTTCCCATTGGAAATACTGGTTGCCGTCAATGACCCTGGCTCGCGGTGTCTCTACAAGTGACACAACGGGTGGATTTCTTTCCGGAACATACCGGATGGAATAGTAGGATCCGGACTTTACCGGATCAGGGGTAGACCTGAAGAACCATGCACGCGAGGCGATATTAATCCAAAGTTCGCCATCGTCTGTCTCCTGCAGGGTGCTGGATTCACGGGTCATCTGGTCAGGGAAGGGAAAAACGGAGGTCCAGGCGGTGCCATCAAAACGAACAATTCCCTTTTGCGTGGTAACCCAGACACCGTCCCAGAAGCGGCTTGGCAGGGAATAGATGGCGCGGTTGCTCAATAAACCGTCTGACTCGGTATATACCTGCCATTCACCGGCAAGGTATCTGTAAACGCCCTTGCCCCAGGCACATAACCAAAGGGTGTTATCCGTTCCGACAGCCATATGGTCAATCCACCAACTGGGGCGCTCCAAGCCGGGCACCGGGACAATCGAAACCGCAGAATCTGTGATTTTGTTTAATCCAGGACCGGAAATGAACAGGGCCCCGTCCGGGCCCTCCCCAATGCAGGAGACACGGTAAGGCACCTCGGGAGGGAGTTGGCGTGAATAGGTGTATCCACCCTGGGCAGGCGAGTAGCGAACCAGACCACCCTCCCACTTGCTGGGAGGTGTGTGTTCGGATCCATTGCCGAAGAGGACATCGCCGCCGCTGGTTTCAAAAGCGCTCAAGTGCCCGATCCGGTAACCCATTTCATTGAAGCTGTCCCGGGTCCAGGTCTCCCCGTCAAACCGGGAGACGCAAGCTGCCATTTCATGACTTCCGGCAACCCAGATTGTCCCATCACTGGAAAAGAAGATCAAGCTGGGCGATTCCGGAATCCCGTCATCAGCGGAAAACCAGGTCCAGAGTGCCCCATCCTCGGAATTTCGCCCAACCCTGCCATCCTCCGAAATAAACCATTGCCCACCAAACCGGTCCTCCCCCTCGAAGTGCAGCCCCTTGAAACCGGAAAAGCGGCCCGAATCCAAGTTGAGGATCACGACTTTTTCACGGGGACCGCTAATCAAGAGGGATCCATCGTTGAGGGTATAAAGGAGCGGGGCCGAAGTCGGGATATCAAGAAATTCGCTATCGAGCACTTCCCAGTTATCGTTAACGTAACGATGAAGAAAGCGCCGCGCGGATATCCAGATGGACCCGTCATGACTCTCGGTTATGCCAAAACATACGTTGGATCCACCCAAACCCCTCAAATCATCAAGAATGACTTCGGAGTAGTCCCGGGTAAAATAGACTGGGGGCACCTCCGGATCCTCCGAGACAATCCATACCTTGCCTTTGGCATCCGGGAACAACTTGAATGGATATTCCGCAATCGGAATCGAAGGGCTAATGAGCTTTACGAGGTCAACATTGGCCGATCCGTCCGTGGACGTCCTGTAGACAGCCAGCCGGCCTGAATTAGATTCGGAGAGCCAAATCTCTCCAGCGGATGAAAAAGTGACGTTATCAATCCGCTCAAACAAGACTTCCACCGGCTCAATACTATTGTGACTGAACCGTAATAGGCCACCGGAGGTTCCAAGAAAAACATTTCCGTTATCATCGGTCGCAAGTTCGCTTGTTGCCACATCGGGAGCTTCAAGCGACATCAGGATTTCCATGCTGCCGTTTTTTATTCTGCCCCAATGAGATTTGGTCAGATAGTGGATATGCCCCTCATCCAGCACCGCGATAGAACGGATTTCTTCATCCTCCACATCCAGCGGGACACGCCGGGTCTTGTATCCATCATATGCATACAGACTATCTCCTCCTCCGATCCAGAGAATTCCATCGATCGACTCATCGATACTCCGTATTTGGATATCGCTCAATTGTTTCAACTCACGCCAGCGCCATTTATCGTACGCAAGATACTCCAGTTTGGGTCCCGAATCGACGACTGCCCAGGCATGGCTCCCGAGAAGTAGCAGCCATGTAAGGAGCTTGAGAATCCGGGAGCTGGAACGGAATACTTTCAGCCAATCTGGATCGAAGGCACTAGGAAACATACAAGCCGATTGAAGAGGGTTCAGGTTACCAGGGCAAGGCTAACCCAATTTACCAGAACACCACATAAAGGATTCCCGTCAAAATGACGACGCCGATGCCGGCAATCTTGGCGGTCCGTGAAGAGGTGACATCAATCGTGTCATTGACCGGCATTTTCACCGGTTCCTTCATTGGATTGATTATTGTAATGAAGACACCGGTAAACAGGACAATGAACAAGCAGATGGCCATCCGGTCCAGAAAAGCGATCTGGTCAGCGTACCAAAGACCATTTTGAACCAGTAACGGGCCGATCAGCCACTTGAAAGCGCCATAGGAGACAACATTGATGGCAATGCCAAGGGCCCCGAAATATCGGGGAGTTCTGGGCGAGAAGAAACCAAAAATGAATACGGCCAGAATTCCAGGGGAAATAAAGCCTTGGAATTCCTGAATATAGGCAAAAATACTTGTGAAATTATCCAGCTTCGGGGCGACCAATGCCGAAAGAAGAACGAATACAATCACGAGGAACCGCCCAACCTTGACCAATTTGGCCTCATTCTTTTCTCCAGTGATTTTCGCATACAGGTCCATCGTGGCCAGGGTTGAGGCGGAATTCAACATGGAGGCCAGCGAACTGATAACAGCACCACAGAGGGCCGCCAGTACGAACCAGGAAATCAATGGATAGGGCTTGATGAGATTCCTTACCAGAACCGGGAAGGCCCGGTCATAATCATATTCCCCAGTGACGGAATTAAGCAGGTCGCCACTGAATAAATTGAATGCCAGGATACCCGGGATGACGACGATAAAGGGAATGATCAATTTCAGAAAGGCAGCAAAAACAATCCCCTTCTGACCCTCCGCCAATGACTTTGACCCCAGAGTCCGCTGGACAATGTATTGATTCAGTCCCCAGTAAAAGAAATTGGGTATCCACAGACCAAGCAGGAGGGCTGTCCATGGGATATCAGGATCCTCCATAGGCCGGACCATGTGCACTTTTCCTCCAGATCCATTAGGACCATTTCGAACTTCAGCCTCCCCGTTGACTCCGTCATTAAGCAACATGAATCGCTCCCATGCACCCGCGTTCTCAATGTCTGCCAAAGTTGCTTCCGAATTGGAAACCTTGGTCAGCAGGAGCTCTTCAGCGGGCTTGTCGGCCAAGGTTGAGAAGGCCATCCACATGACAATCATCCCGCCCATAATCAAGGCTGCCCCCCAGATCAGGTCTGTCCAGGCACAGGCCTTCAAACCGCCAATAAAGACATAAACCGCCGCAAACAGGGCGATTAGCCAGCACATTGCCGTCAGGCTGTTCAAGATCGGAACCGTGTGGTAATACTCCGAGACAAATTTAGCGCCGGAATAAATGACTGAGGAGGTGGTCACGAAGACCAGCGTGACAACCGCTGGAATGGACATGGTCATCCGCGCGACCGGATCAAAACGGTATTCCAGGAACTCGGGAATCGTATATAGGCCCGCTTTCAGGAATTTCGGCAGAAACCAGAAGGCGACAAAGATAAGCGTGACTGCGGCCATCCATTCATAGGAAGCAATGGCCATCCCAAGCCAGTTAGCCGAAGCCCCCGACATCCCCACAAATTGCTCAGTCGAGATGTTAGCCGCGATCAGCGAGAATCCAACAAGCCACCAGGTCAGGCCACGACCGGCCAGAAAGTAATCTGATGCGCCATGATCGCTATCAAGCGCTTCATCGCGACTTTTCCAGATTCCAAGACCAATGACGCCGATCACGGCAGTGAGAAAAAGAATAACCTCTAAATAGTGCATATTAGTTGTAGTGGGTAGCCTGAACCACAGGCTGGGTTGGATTAGGATCAGGAGAATGCCACAAATCTCACAATTTTAATTAGAAAAATTCAGCCACTTAGTTGAGAAAACCCGCCAACTGCCACGAATAGAGACTCCTTTGAACACTTATTGCATTCTCAAAGAATCTGAGTGCCCGCTCTCGGCACCCCCTCCAAATCTCATTTCACATGACCGGCTGGAGTCGCCAGTAGGGTCCCTCATCGGTCTCGACCTGAATCAGTCCCGGCCGTTCATGGGCCGGTTTATTCTCACGGATGAGAAAGTATAGATCCTCGATGGTGGCACGGTTTGCTTCATAGTAGCCATGGCCGTTGAAAACGTTGATGGCGTCGGAGACATCAATGGTTTCCACTCCCTTGATGATGGGAGGAAGCTCACGCGAATCCCCCAGACGGGGATACTGGAAGACCTTCCCGGAGGCCATCAATGGAAAGTCCTCGGAGGAGACATAAAGCGTTTTGCGAAACGGTAATCGATGAAGTTCGGGTGCAACGTCCCGCATGAAGATGTCGCGATCGAAGTCTGGAGCGATCAGGACGAGTTGCCCGATGGGAAGACGATCCGCTTCCTGATCATTTTGAAGAAGTTCCGCCAGCAACTGCAGAAGGGCACGATTGCCCAGACTGTGGGCAACAAGATGCAAGCGCGTGTGCGGGAATCGCTCCCCCATTCCTTCAATCAGGTCGCGCAAGGCTGGCACCGACCAGTCGAGGTTTTCGACGTCGGCGAGGTAGCCGGAGACCGAATCCGTCGAGGGCCATGAAAAGGCAATGGCCGGTCCGGGGAAGGCAAGCTGGTATCGTAAGCGGGCGGCGTTTTCCACTGAATCGGCAAAGCTGCGCTTGTAGCCATGAATGAAGATCAGAATGTCTTCGGGCACTTCGCGATCCATGGAATACCGGCCAATAGCTTCCATGAAGGCATCCTTCTGAAGCGGCTGGATCTTCTGTAGCGCTTGCCGCCGTGGAAGTTGAGGGCGTTGCATCAGCCGGTTTGTTTGAGCAACCGAAAAGGCTGACAAGACCGGCTCCGGATCGATTGCCACCATCGCGGCACCGTAACGGGTCTTCCCCCGTTCTCCTGCAAAACGCTCACCGGGATCTGATTTACCTGTGTCCTCACGTGTAGTCAGGTAGAGCACCTCTTGATAAATCTTATCCTGCCGGGAAGCATTGAAGCTTGCACAACCGGAAACGAGCAAAAGCCCCAGCAACAAGGGTCCCGTTAATTTAGCCGCAAACATGGCGGGCCATATTTGATGGTGCCACGGCAAGCGTCAAGGCAAGCACTTGGAAGGAGTGGGAAATTAATCCCTGCAAAGTCGACGGCGGCCTGTCAGGATGAGGGCGGAAAGGCCAAGCAGGACAGCATAGGTAGCCGGCTCGGGAATGGGTGTGCCATCGGCGGTCAGCTCGGGACTCAATGCTCCGAGGATCTCCCAGGTCGTTGTGCTGTCGCGGCCCGCCTCGACCCCATTCAAATCGGCATTGAGCGAATTGCCCTGGGTTGAGGTGGCGGCAACATAGGCGATGGCTTTTGTGTCATCAAAATCCGTTCCCGGAACAAGCGTATTGATAGCGCTGACCAAATCCGCGAAGGGAAGTTTGAAACTGATGAAATAGTCTGTTTCGCCTCCCCCATCGAGATCGAAGTTGGTGGCACTTGGATCGTTGGTCGAAGTGACTGGAGCCCAATCAAATGTCCCGGCGATTGAGTTGTAGGAAAACTCGGGGGTTGTCGAAATGCTGGTTGTGCTTGGGGAGATGTTCGCCCCGGTCCCAGCATCGTGAATCGAAATGGTCCAAGTGGCGGCTTTTGGATTTTCAACACCGGCAAACAGGTCAAGCACCCCATCGCCGTTCACATCCATTCCAACCCATGCCAAGCCTTCAAAGTAGGCAGGGTTTTTATTACCGCCGACCCGAAATCGAAAGGCAAGCTCCCCATCAGTCCGGCTAAGGTCATCGCCGCCATTGTCGAATTGCGTGTAGATACCGGGATGGCTTCCGTCAGCCGATCCGACAATATCAAATTCGTAGATTCCGGTCTGTTGGTCAGTGAGATAATCAGACTGCACCCCCGGGTAGATAATCTCCACCCATTCGGTGGTGGGTCCTCCCACGCTGATAATGGCACTCGCCGAGTGAACTGAATACAGGAATAGACAGGCTATAATTGTTCGCAACTTCATGATAAATAAATGATACAGTAGACTGTTTGTTCTAGAGCAATTGTGGCCGTCGGGGCCGGATTAAATAACGCTTTTTCAAAAATTACAAAACAATTTACATATGCCCCCTGTTTCCTTGCCGTTTAATGACTGCATTTGATTTAATTCACATATGCAGGTTTCACCTCCTACAGCCGGAACAAAACTGATGCGCAGATCCGGTCTCCCGGCTTATGCGCTGTTGGGCTTGATCATGCTCCTGCTGTCATGGGCTTTCAGCTGGGGACTCTCCGGGCTGCGAACCCATCTGTTATTTTTCCCGCAATGGGTCGGTTACTGCCTTCTAGTTAGTGGCATTGTGCAACGCCGGACGGGCAGCTGTCTACTGGTCCGCAAGCCCTCGGCTTACCTCTTACTGTTCCTTGTCTCAATGCCAGTCTGGTGGCTCTTTGAAGGGCTCAATCTTTTCACGCAGAATTGGATCTACCTCGGCCGGGAAGCCTTCTCAGGGACCGAGTATTTCCTTTATTCGTCGCTTTCGTTCTCAACAGTTATCCCAGCCGTTTTCAGCACGGCAGAACTGATCGCGACATTCTCATGGCCGAAGAAGTTGGGCAAGTGGCCGGGCTTTTCACTCAATTCGCGGTTGCTCTGGATCTTGCACGGGTCCGGTTGGGGAATGCTCATCCTGATGCTTTTCTTCCCGTCCACATTCTTCCCCTTCATGTGGCTTTCCATGTTTTTTATTATTGATCCATTGAATGCCCGGTTCCGGCGCCCTTCCTTGATCAAGCAACTTTCCGAAGGCAACGGACAAGCCCTTCTGGTCTTTGGAGCAGCCGCCCTTATGTGTGGCTTTTTCTGGGAATTATGGAATGTCTACGCTTATCCAAAATGGATCTACTCCATTCCTTATTTGGATTTTCTTCATGTATTCGAAATGCCACTCGCCGGATACGGTGGCTATATCCCGTTTGGTTGGGAGCTCTATGCCGTTTATCACTTGCTCAGTACCCGCAGGAACTGGCTTTCCTGAGGTGGGGCAATTGTCCACGGAGAAAGCGGTTGTGGCTTCACGGTTTCCCATTCCATAAGATTGCTACTCTGCTCCAATGAGCCTGAAAAAATCACCTCCAGCTCACCGGATAGTGCCTGTGAAATCGAGATTTCAGGATTCGCGGTCGGGAGAATGCGGCGCACGATTCCATCCTGTTTGTTGGTCAAATACAAGCGGCCTGGCGTATTGACGGAAAACCGCAGGTCGGTTCGCGTGGAAGAGGACAGCCCCCTTGCTGCCCTGGCGGTGTTGATCAAGTCGATGAAGCTACGGGGAGCGCCTTCCGCATCGAGAAGCGTCAAGGTCGACAATCCGTCCTGGCCTCCGTCAAAGGGATCGTCCGAAACATCCAGAAGGAAAATGAGACCGGTTGGGAAATCTGCGAGAAGCAGCTTGCCTTCCAGTTCCGGTATGCAGGCGCCACGCACCACTTCACCGACCGTCACAGCCCGGTTGTTAATAGCAGTCGGCATGTCCACAACAGGATTTGTATGGTCATATTCAGCAATCGGACCCGTCAAGCTTGCGGAATCCGCCCCCTCAAAGGTGAAGCTCCCTTCGCGCACATCCCAGCCAAAATTGGCCCCGTTGGAGGCAAGGTTAATCTCCTCGACCGCGTTCTGGCCAATGTCGGCGATAAAACAATTCCCGGTAACGGCATCCCATCCAAAGCGTTGGGGATTGCGCAAGCCGTAGACATAAATTTCACCAAGCGTATTGGAATCTCCATCCGCGGCCAGGGCGTTGGCAGCGACAATCCCGTACGCTCCGTTTGCGGAATTTGTACCCAAAGGATCGATACGCAAGATGGCACCAAAAGGATTGGAGGCATCCTCGCCATTTTCCTGTGGATCGCCCCCGGATCCGCCATCGCCGATCGCGATGTAAAGGTTACCATAATCCGGATCATCTGAGGGGACCGAGGAATTGAAAGCCACCAGTCCGGCATTGTGGTTTCCAAAAGGCTGTTTCAGCCGCATCAATTCACGATAAGGATTGAGCGGTTGCGCGGGAATGAAAGTGGCCGCACCGGGATTAGCTGCCCGCCACTCAAGCAGAAGAGTGTGAAGGCTCGTACTGCCGCCAGGATCAAAATCCGGCGAGGTGGATGTATCATTGCTACTGTGAATGGTGTACAAACGTCCGTAACCCGCGGCTCCTTCTTTCAGAAAATCAGGATGAAAGGCGAAACTTTGAAAACCGGCTTCGAAGGTCGCCAGGATATCCAGTTCAGAGTAATCGCGAATGTCCAAGTATTCAGTGACCGTCCCGGTGGGCTCATCAACCAGGTAAAGCGGTCCGCGCTGGTCGTTGACAAAGAGCCGGCCTGCGGGGTCCTCGGTCAGGACGCTGAGCCGCGGCGGTTGCCCGGGACTCGAATCGGGAACCACAGCAACTTCACTCACTTTCAGGGCAATCCCACTCGGGGGTATTGGATCAGGGAAATAATCCTGCGCGGATAATAAGCTGGGTGTGAGGAGGGCAATGAGGACTGCGCTGGAAATACCAAAATTCATAATATAACAATCGCCAGATTCCCTTCCTTGTCAAAATCGACAGGGAGGTTGGAAACCAGACTCGGTCATTATTCCGCAGTATCCATCGCACGGATCAGGACCCGTTACCCCTTCTTTTTCTTCTTCTTGGGAAAATCTCCGGGATGGCCACCCTTGCGGTGCGAGGACCCCTTTTTATTGAAGGGGCGCTTCCCCCCACCCTTTTTCCACGGGGGAGCTTTGCGCCTCGGTTGGTCGTCGGGATTAAAGCGGGATTTCTCGATGATCGGGATGTCCTCACCGGACGACTTCGGATTCTCCTGCTCACGCAAATGCATCAATGCCGAAATAATATCCGTCGGGGAATAGCCCTGATCGAGCAAGCGGTCGGTATGGTTATCGTAGCGCTTGTAGGAACCGCCCTCGAGCGTTGAACGCAATGTATCGAAAAAGATATTTGTCCGGCGCTCCTCCACCTGCTCAAGAGAAGGAACGCGCTCACGGCGGATTTTCCCTTTTGTGAAGCGTATGATATTCTGCAGCTTGTAGACCTCGCGGCCACTGACAAAGGTGATGGCCTTTCCCTTGCTGCCGGCACGGCCGGTGCGGCCGATCCGGTGGACATAATCCTCCCCGTCGTTCGGCAGGTCGTAGTTGAAAACCACTTCAATATCCTTCACATCGAGTCCGCGCGCCGCCACGTCAGTCGCCACAAGAAACTCAATCGAGCGTCGACGAAATCGATCCATGACGCGTTCGCGCATCATCTGGGACATGTCCCCGTGGAGCTTGTCGGCCATGTAGCCACGGGCAATGAGGTGCTCCACCAAATCGTCGACCATGATTTTGGTTGCGCAGAAGATAATTGCGAAGCGGATGTCCTCCAGATCGATGAGGCGACAAAGGACTTCCACTTTGGTTCGTCCGTGCACCTCATACCAGACTTGGTCAATCGCCGGGACAGTGATGGACGGCGACTCAATCTTGATCCAGGTTGGATCGTTGGTAAAGGACTTGATCAATCCGGCAATCGGCCTCGGGACAGTGGCTGAAAAAAGCACGGTCTGCCGTGATTCCGGGGTCTGTGAAAGAATGGTTTTTATATCATCGAGGAAGCCCATATCGAGCATCCGGTCGGCCTCGTCCATGATGATCGTCTTGAGGTTTTGAAGTTGCAGGGTTCCCTTTTCCAAGTGATCCAGAATCCGGCCGGGCGTCCCGATAACGATGTGTGCCCCCTTCTTTAATCCACGGAACTGGCGCTCGTAGGATGCCCCCCCGTAGATTGGCAGCTCTCGCACCCCCTTCTTGAACGCCGCCAGCTTGGAGGTCTCCTCGGCGACCTGAACGGCCAGCTCCCGGGTCGGGCAGAGGATCAGGACCTGTGTCTCGGCAAGCGAGGGATCCACCTGTTCGATGGCCGGAATGGCGAATGCCGCTGTCTTCCCGGAACCTGTCATGGACTGGCCAACCAGGTCCCCGCCCGCCATTAATGGGGGAATCGACTCTGATTGGATCGGGGACGCCTCTTCAAAGCCCATTTTCGCAACGGCCTTGAGTATCTCAGGGGAAAGTTCGAGCTCCGTGAATAATTTCTTCTGCATGCCCTCAAACAGATCACGAAAGCGGCCGCCTCACCACCACTAAATAAGACCTTAACCTAGACGCCAGCTTCCTTCTCAATCCGATCGATGTATTCGGAAACGTTACAAGTGAGCATGCGCATGCCGTCCGGGCGGACTTCAAGAACCTTGTTCACCACCGGGTCAAGGAAGGAGCGATCGTGGCTGACGAGGATGACGGTGCCCTTGAAGAGGGTAATCGCCTCCTGGAGGACCTGCTTGCTGCGGATGTCCAAATGATTGGTCGGCTCATCCAGAATGATGCAGTTGGCCGGGCGCATGAGCATCTTGGCGAGGGCAATGCGGTTGCGCTCACCTCCTGAAAGGACGGAGACGGATTTCTTCTGGTCTTCCCCACTGAACAGCAGCGCCCCAAGCGCTGCCCGGGGATTTGCCTGTTCAAACCCGACCGAGGCGGACTCCACTTCCTCAAGGACGGTCTTGTTTGGATTGAGCTCCTCCGCCTGATGCTGGGCAAAGTATCCGATGACCGTGTTGACGCCTGTTTCGCGCTCACCGGCATCCGGCTTTTCGACGCCTGCAATGAGGCGCGCCAGCGTGGACTTCCCCGCGCCATTGACTCCCACCACGGCAATACGGTCGCCGCTGTCGAGTTCCAGGTTGAGCCCGGTAAAGACCTTGATGTCACCGTAGGCCTTGTGAATCCCTTTCAGGTTCACCACCTTGTGGCTCGCCGGCGGTGGCTCCGGAAAGCGGAAGAAAATCTTCTTCTCCTCCCGCTCTGGCTCGACAATTTCAATCTTGTCCAACTGCTTCATGCGGCTCTGCACCATACTCGCCTTCTTCTGGTTCGAGCGGAAGCGGTTGATAAATTCCTTCTGCCGGGCGATTTCCTTTTTCTGCGTGGTCGCGGCCTTTCGCTGCGTCGCGAGTCGCTCGGCACTGGCCTTTTCAAAATGGCTGTAATTGCCCTGATAGACGTTCAGGTTGCCCATCTTGAGCTCGTAGGTCTTGTTGGTAATCGCATCCAGGAAGGCCCGGTCGTGCGATATGACCATCAGGGAACCATGGTAGTTCGAAAGGTAGCCTTCCAGCCAATGCTGGGAAATAATATCCAAGTGATTAGTGGGTTCATCCAGCAGGAGCAGGAGCGGTGTCCGCAGGAGTAGCTTGGCGAGGGCAATGCGCATTTGCCAACCACCCGAAAATTCACCGGTGTCGCGCTGGAAATCCTTCGTCTCAAAGCCGAGCCCCATGAGGATGCGTTCAATCCGCGACTTCATCTTCTCCGGCTCATGATCTTCGAGTTGCAATTCCCATTCCCCGATCATGTCGATGAGCTCGTAGTACGCCTCATCCTCCGGATCGAGGTCGTACATTTCCTCGCTCGCCTTGTCGATTTTCGCCTGCAGTGAAAGGACATCCTCAAAGGCCGATTCCACCTCTTCATAAAGGCTGCGGCCATGGCTCGAAATACCATCCTGCGGAAGATACCCAACCGTCACATAGTCCGGCTTCTCGATTTCCCCCGAATCAAATTCCACCTGTCCCGTCAGCACCTTCAGGAAGGTTGATTTGCCTGACCCATTCACGCCCACCAAACCCATGCGGTCGTGCGGACCGATCATGGTGGAGATGTTGTTGAAAAGCGCTCGCTCCCCGTGCCGAAGTAGTAAATCCCTGATCGTGATCATAAGCGCGGGGAGGTTTACACACTTGCGCGCGGGCGCAAGGGAATAAGCTCAACTATTGGGGTTGAATCGCACCTTCGCCGGATTCCCGCGCTTCACGGCGAGCGTTCAGTTCCTCTTCCATCTCAAGGACTTGTTCCTCGGTGATCGGATAAAGGAAAAGCACAAGCCCGTTGGCGATGGCGAAGGCCCCCGGAATAAAACAAAACATGACCCGGATTCCCATCAGGGATCCTGGAGTCTGTTCAGCATTGGCCACAAAGCCGACCCAGCCGAGGATCCAACCGGAAAGCACTCCCCCAATCATCAGTCCCATCTTCTGGGCGAATATCGCCGAGGAAAACACCAGTCCGGTTGTGCGGCGGCCATACTTCAGCTCACCGTAATCCGCCACATCTGTATACATCGCCCAGACAAGCGCGGGCGTCGGGCCGGCAAAGAAAGACCCCAACAAATTGGCAATCAACATCACCGCAATGTTGTCCGGCGATATGAAAAAGAAAAGTATCGTTACCAAGGCATTCAGGAGAGTCATCCCGATCAGGGAGTTCCGTTTGCCGAATTTCTTCCGCAATATGTTGGTGAAGAGGATACCGACGATGAACGCTATGGAGCCGGTGGAAAGGAAGAAGGAGGTCAAATCCATCCACCAGAAATACCGTTCACCCGTGTCCCCAACGTAGTACTTGAAATAGTGAAATGTCACCGCGGCACGGATCGCTACATTGGAAAGGGTCAGGAACCCGGCGAACGCCATGATAATCCAGGGTGTGTTCTTGAGGAGAATCTTCAAGTCCCGCCCGACACGGGTATCGGCCCCCGCCTTTTCCGGGGCAAGGCGTTCCTTGGTCGTCAGGAAGGTGAAGATAAAGAGCAACGAAGCGAGCCCGCCAAGAAGGGCAAAGGTCAATCGGTAACCCAAAACCTCGTCACCGCCGCCCAGGGCATTGGCCAACGGACGAACTGTTGCCCCGATTATCAAGGCCGCACTGAAGGCTCCGACAAAGCGATAGCTGGCCAGGATGGTTCTCTCTTCCGTATCCGGGGTCATGACTCCCATCAGGGCCGAATAGGGAACATTGATCGCCGTGTAGATCATCCCCAACACGGTGTAGGTTGAAGCAGCGTAAATGATCTTCAAGCTGCCCTCCAGGCCAGGGCTGGCGAAGGTCAGGAATCCGATCAGCCCGAATGGGATGGCAAGCCAGAGGAGATAAGGGCGATAGCGTCCCATGCGGGTCTGGGTCCGGTCAGCAATGATTCCCATCAGCGGATCATTGATGGCATCCCATAAACGCGCCCCAAGGTAGATCCATCCAACGACGATTGGTGAGATCCCCCACACGTCCGTATAATAGTAAAACAGGACTATATTAAATGCCTGGTAGAAAATGTTCGAGGCCGTATCCCCGGCCCCGTAGCCCACCTTCTCAAGGATGCTCAGTTTTCCGTTTTGGGGGTTCATATCCTTCGTATTCACGGTTTTACTGCAATGTAGTGCAATAATAAACTGGCTGATATAGGATGGACGCCCATCTGCTTCTTCCCTTGCCTGATCACATGCCACCCCGCGGCCGACATCAAAGCACCTCCAAGGAATGCCAGAAGACGATTGATCGCATCAATGCGCTCGACGGCGTGACGGCGGTCATTATCGGGCGCTCCTACGGCGGAAAATCGCTTGGGAAAGTTGGTAAAACGGGCGCTGTAAAGGTTCAGCGTCAGGTGCCCGGTGGCTGGAAAGCGGTCACCCAGACTGCCAAGGGCCTGCAGGAACTTTTCATTCAGGTGGAAGCGGGCAAGGAAAAGCGGGTGGAATTCATTATTACGGGCTGGAGTCTTTAGCGAGCCACTTCAGGCCATGTGTGAACCCCGCGTGATCAGGGCAAATCGGGCCAGCAGGCCGATCGCGGCTGCCCCAAGTCCGGATGCCAGGCCAATCCAGATTCCCGTTGCTCCGAAGTCCATGGGGAAGGCCAGCAGTGACCCGACGGGAATTCCAATAACCCAGTACGCCATGAAGATGATGTAGGTGGGGACTTTCACATCCTTGCACCCCCGCAAGGCACCCGCAGACAGGACCTGCACGCCGTCGAACAACTGGAAAAAGCCGGCAATAATGATGAGGACCGAGGCCACGGCAACGGTTGCAGGATCCTTGGTGAAGAAGCCGACCAAGGTCACATTGAGGACAATGAAAAAGGTCGCGAACACACCACTCAACAACACGCCAAACCCGATCGACCCGAATCCAATGGTTCTCGCCCGATGCGGCTCCCCTCCCCCGATGACATGCCCCACGCGGATGGCTACCGCGAGGGAAATTCCGAGGGGAATCATGAAGGTGGTGGCAGCATAGGTAATAGCGATATGGTGCGCGGCAATCTCAATGACTCCGATCCATCCCATGAGCAATGTGCATGCTCCAAAGGCCCCAATTTCCATGATCAGTTGGAGGGCGACAGGGAAACCAAGGCGCAGCATGCCGAGAACTGGCTTCCAAGCTAGGGAGCCAAACCACTCCATCGGCCAGCTCTCGCGACAGCGAGCATCACGCTTGAGCCAAGCAACGAGAAAGAACAGGTTGGCAAATCGGCTGATGAGAGTCGCAATCCCCGCTCCCTCCAGACCCATCGCTGGCATACCCAGGTTGCCGTAAATCAGGACCCAGTTCAGGAAAATGTTGAGAAAGACCGCGCCCAAGCCCGTCCAGAAGCCCGGCCATGGGGCATTCTGCGCCTCGGAGAAATTCTTGAAACAAATGTTTGTCAAGGCGACGGGAATGGAGAGTCCAATGTAGAAGAGATACGGCTTTGCCGCCTCGATCACATCCTCTGGCTGGCCAAGCATGTGAAGAAAAGGAAAGCTTCCCCGGATCAGCCCGAAGATCAGGATCCCGCAGGAAAGGGCGATTATCAGCCCGCGCCTGAGCACCTGTCCGGCTTCTTTCCTGTCTCCGGCCCCGTAAGCATGCGAGACAAACACGGATACGGCCGTGAGCAGGCCAATCCCACCGATAAAGAGGATATTGCTCACGGCATTGGAAAACGCCGCCCCGGCCAACGGGACCACCCCCACCCGGCCAATCATCAGGGTGTCGACAAAGCCAAGGATCATCTGGCTCAAATGGCCAGCCATGATCGGCGTCGCCAACAACAACGTCTTCCTCAACTCACTGATGTACCCTGTCCCGGACATGAATGTAACTACGAATCACACGAAGGACATAAAAGAACAAATTAATATTCGCGTGATTTGTGTGATTCGTTGTTTATCTAAGTTCACATGAAACTGTTCCTCATGCGACATGCCCACGCCGATTACGGCCCTCCGGATCCGGAACGCACGCTTTCCGGGCGCGGGCAGGAGTGCGCACAACAGATGGCAAGCTTCGCCATGGAAAGGGGCTTTTTCGATTTTGAGGAAATCTGGTGCAGTCCCTATGAACGGGCACGCCAGACCGCTGAGCCCTTTTTAAACAACAGCAAGGGAACATTAAAAATTCACTACATGGACAAGCTTGTCCCGCATGGTGACCCCGCCGATCTCTATAAAAGGCTGAAGAAGCAGGAAAGTTCGGTCCTCATTGTCGGCCACAACCCGCACCTCTCGATTCTCGCAAGTGCCCTGATAGGCATCGACCGTGAGCGCTCTTACCTGCCTTTCAAGAAAGGTGCCCTGATGGTCCTCAAGCGCGAGGAATTTACCCAGAGCGGATTTTGCCTGCAGGCTTACCTGACACCCAGCTCGCTCGGCTTGTAACCGCTCTCCAAGAGGTGGTCGCGCAGGAAGAACAGCGCGGCATGCACAATTCCATGGGTGATCGTCCCGTCACGCGCCCAGTCAAACAGGGTGTTCAGCGGCACTTCCTCCACGTCAAAAAACTCATGCGGTCCGGGGTCGCCGCCATCCACGCGCTCAGCCCCCTCAACAAGGACAAAGTGACAGCAGTTTCGTTGAATCGCCGGATTGGGATGTACCATCCCAAGGAGCTTGGTTGATTTTCCCTTGTATCCACTTTCCTCGTACAATTCACGCAAACCACCTTCGACCGGATCCTCTCCGGGATCAACCACGCCGGCGGGCAGCTCCCATGAAAAACCGGCGGTCCCAAAACGAAACTGCCGTACAAGGACAATCGTATCGCGTTCCGTCAAGGCCATCGCAACGGCCCAGTCGCCCACGTCCATGACAAAAAAGTCTCCATGGGAAGACTCGCGCTCATTGGTCCAGCGTTCCTTCAGGATCTTGTAAACCGAACAATCCGCATGGAGGGAAGTCTCCTTCCGTTCCCAGGCACTGATACGCTTGTCAGGCATTCGTCAAAAATCCTGGAAGGTGGGGCTTAATTTCCGGGAATGACAATTTTCTGGCCGATCTGCAGGGCCCGGGGATTCACACGCGGATTCGCCGCCTGAATTTCGGAAAGTGTCACCCCGTACTCGACCGCGATCTTGCTCAGCGTGTCGCCGCTACGGACAATGTGTACGCCTCCCTCAGCCACCGCTGCCTCGGCACCGTCCCCAGCCGTCTCAGCCGGTGTAGCAACCCTCCGGGCTGCTGTGGTCGATGGCTTCCAGTTTTCCAGTTTGTCCACCAATTCCGTCATCTTCTCCGTGACGTCATTAATCCCTTCACGGTTGGTCTTCACATCGCCCAATACCGCATCAAAGGCCTTTTGCGTGTTTTCCTGGAGCTGACGGTCAGCCCGCCCCAGTTTTACAAATTCCCCTCCAAGCTTGACCAGCCGCTCCTCCATGCTCTCCAAAGCCTTTTCCATCTCGGGCGTCTTGTCCGGTCGCGCCTGCAGGTTGGCCTCCAGGGTCTTGAGACTTTTCTGTGCCTGATTGGCCATCATGATGCCCGTAATGCCCAGAACAATCCCGGCTATCCCAATCATCAAAACACCCAGACCCAGCTTCGATCCACGGCTTTCCGCAGCCTCTTCCCCGACACTTTCGTCAAACTCGTCCATCATGACGCCAGAGCCTAGGAATGGCCCCGATTCTGGCAAGCGAACAATGCCAGTCCGGCCAACCCGCAATTGCCCGCTGCCACACCTTAAAAAACCAGATTTTTAACTTGCCCAAGCCCGCCTTCCCTTCCTTATTCGTAGCCTTTCCGGGCCGGACTAGCTCAATTGGTAGAGCAGTTGACTCTTAATCAATTGGTTCGGGGTTCAAGTCCCCGGTCCGGTACCATAGGCCAGCTTAGCTCAGTTGGTAGAGCAGCTGATTTGTAATCAGCAGGTCGTCAGTTCGAGTCTGACAGCTGGCTCCATTGGTAATCAACGGGTTACCAATTCCAGGCCATAGAAAGAAATTTGCAGCTGTACGGGATTTTACCGGGTTAATGGATTCCGATCCCCCTTCTCTCAACAAGATTTCTAACTGAGGATGAAAACACCAGAAAGGAAATTAACTGAGAGTAAGCCTGTGAAAAACTTGTTCATAGCTTTTGCTTCTCCAGTTGCACAAAATATGCAAGTGTCGGGTCTCTATGAATTCCCGTTATGCCAGGAACTATCTTACAGAGGTTATCGCTCGTGTAGATTTCTTATCTGAAGTGCCAAAATTTCAGGATAGTATTCCGGATGTCGTCTACAAAGCAGCCCGTGAGTACTTCCCGATAATCGAACCCCAAATGGAACAAGGGCACGAGATTGAACTAGGTCCAGAAAAAGGTACCGTGCGAAAGAAAGAAAGGATCAAATGGACTTTTTTCAATAAGGAGAAAACTAGTTCCCTTGTTATAACCGATGAATTCCTTTATGTCAGCCACAAGAAACATGAGAGTTTTGAAATGCTAGAACCAGAATTCTACAACGCGCTAAAGGCGGTTTCAGAGGTTTTCGAGGAAAACAAGATTAAAAGAATTGGCCTCAGATACATTAACAATTTCACGATCAATAGTCGTCCTGTTCTGGATTGGTCGGGCCTCTTTAATCCGACGCTATTAGATATTCCCGACATAACTATCAAGGGAAGCAAGGTGACGGGAACAAATTTAACACGTGCATTCAAGACAGCCACTTATAATTTTGAGGATTTCCAACTAACATTTAGGTATGGAATTCATAATCCAGACTTTCCTGCGAAAATAAAGCGGAGATCATTTATTCTAGACTATGACTGCTTCTCAACAGGGGCGTATTTCATCAATGAAATTGAGAACTACCTCAGTAAATTTCACACAGTGATTCACGATGCATTTGAAAGTAGTATCGAAGAACCCCTCAGAGAAGATTTAAGTCATGAACCCGCAATATCCGAGTGAAGAGGATGATCCTCTGAAACTATTTGAGGATTTGGATTCGACTCCATTAGAACGCGAAACTCAAAGTGAGGTGTCTGATAGTTTTCCTCTGAGTGGTTCTGGAGAGGATTACTCAGAATATGGCGACGGCAAACCATTTAGGATAATAATTAAGGCAAAGATCACTAATGATTAATGTCACTACCAGCACCAATCAAAGGGTCCTCCAAGGGGATATCGTCGAAAACGTCGAATTCATCGAGGAGGTGGTTGAAGACCAAGGAAGGTTATTAATTTCAAAGATTGTTTTTCCTTTTTGCGTGATTCTCACCCAAGATTGTGATTTACAGCAGGATTATACATTTCGCCAAGCCGACAAAGGATCCCAGGATAAATATCTAATTTCTGTTTTAGTAGCTCCGCTATATAATGTGGAACACTTTCGAACTGGTGATCATCTTTCTAACCTAAAATATAGAATGAATCCCAAAAGATGGAAAAACACCGAGGGCACTTTCATTAAGAACAACCAAAACCCTAGGTATCACTATTTAGAGTTTCCTGACACAGTTCAGATTCCTAACTCAGTAGTTGATTTCAAACACTACTTTTCATCCAAAATAACTCATCTGGAAAAAATCAAGTCTCATGGATCATCGTGGAGCATGCCTGAACTTTTTCGAGAGGATTTATCCCAAAGATTCGCTTCCTTTATGTCCAGAATTGGTTTGCCCGATTTAAACAAAAATCAATCCACTCCTCAACCACCATCAAGCGTTTCGAAAAGTCAATAATGGGTGATTCCGATCTGCAAATTCTGTCGACCTAAGGTAGATTAATCCTGTTCACTGATTCGGGAAAATTCCTTTCAGTAGAGATTGATTTGATCTGCTTAAAGCAGGTTGCAAGAGCACAGAGATTTGGTGACCGTAACATGGTGAATTGAAATTCAGAAAAACACTTCCAAAAACCAGTATTATTGCAATCACCCGTCCTTCTAGATGCTTAACTAAGTTATTCCTTCTTTCTGATGCGAATTTGAAAAGCATATCACTGGCAACTGCTTCGGGGCTTTTATCTTTAATCTCATAAAACAAAAATTCTGGGTTTAAGAGTTTTGTACAGTTCAGAGCGATCAAACCCCGACAATTCGCCGGAACAAGCTCCTGTTTAATTCGCTTCATTATCTGCTTTTTGGCATTGTTTGTGTTTCTCCCAATCCTTTGGAGACTACCCAAGTTCTTTGCTTCCACAAATATAGATAGTCCAATGTGGCGCAAAGTTACATCTGACTCTGAATCCAGAGTCAGATTGATTCCCTGCTTTGCGAATATGGACGCAACAAATAGTTCGAAGCTGAAGTCTCTTCCTTCAGTTTTGGCTCCATCATCCGAATAGAAGCTGTTACCTGAAATTACCCTCTCTAATCGTGAAATTAATCCTAAATCATTCCTATCGCCTAAACCCTCATAAATAAAAATTAAATCGTAAATTTCCTGAAGAAAGCAGAGGCAAATCCCTGGCTTCCACCTAGAAAAAAAAGCATCTAGGCTATCGTTTTCCAAAGAAGTAGTGTAGTCCTCCAAGAAGCGTGAATATTCGGCAATTCTGCCTTTAGAGGTGCGTATTCCGAGGGAATCTATCCAATTCCTTAAGGCAGCAAAAGAAGACTTTAAGTACTGTGCTGATGTTGAAGCCATCAAAGTTGTATTAACTCCCTTGAGTCCAGTGTCCAATGATAATGCTTTTCCACCATGGTCTTTCAAAGTTTTAGTGGAAATTTCATAGTGGCCAGAGTCGCTAATTCTGACACAAGGGCCAGCGGGTGAATCTTCCGATTTCTCACTGGCCCTTTTCATGCCCATGAGCCGGGCTAACTCCACCCGGAAACGTCCTTCCGTTTCAGCCTGCCACCATTGCCAGAAGTCAGGATCTCCCCACCGCTCGAACACCGGGCCAGCATCCCAGCCAAGGCACACGAAAGAGCGAATCGCCTTCTTCCGACCCTGTGGAGTATTCTCCATGCCCACCGGGGCAAGGGCCTGTGCTCTCCCTGTCAACTGGTTCCACTTCGGACCGAATGCGGTTGCAAGGTCGATTCCTCCGAGTGCCTGTGAGACAAGAGCCCGCTCCGCTTGCGTCTGTGCGCTTGCCTGTGCCCTTGGAACACCTTGCGAGAAGGCAACCCGCCTCCCGGTCAGTCCTTCACCGTAAAGGTTCTTCAGCATGTAGGAAACCACCTTCTCCGGGGTTCTTGTGATCTCCTGTGCATCCGTCCGGCCTGTCTTCCTTCCGATCTCCAGTAACTCCCGGCAGGTCAAGCCAGTGACAACCGAATGAACGTGCAACCTCTCCGGCGAATCCCCTCCACCCTCGAACACCCTTCCCCACGTTCCACCCCGGCGCGTGATTTTCGCGAATATGGCCTTGAACGTGTCCGGGGCGGGTGAAGTGTCACCCCTTGCCGTGAAAGTGGCGAATACTGGGCAAAGCTCTTCATCCTGACCTCTTTCTGACAGGGCAAGCAATCGCCTTAGGTGTTCCTGATACCTTTGCCGGGTCGCCATACGGAAAGTCTATGTGTGGAATTTACGGAGTCTCTATTTCTGACTTACGGTTCTAATAAAAAACAAGAGGGGGCAGGATCTCCCCACCCCCTCCGGCTCAGTTTAACTTATCCTCGAATCTACTGAAAATCCTGCATTTTACGGGCGGCTTCCTCGGCCGCATTACGGGCTTTTTCGGCCTCGTTCCATGCCTTCGTTTTCTGTGCCTCTAGCAATTCCATTTCTTGAGTGGCCTCCGCTTCAAGAAGCTTGGCAAGCTCCGGATCCTTCCCCGCGATGTATCCAGCGCGGGTCAGGTTGAGGGATGCCTTGCGCCATGGGTTCCCATGTGGGCCGTTCTTGTTGTTCTGGTCCTGAATCAATTTTGCCTCATCCTGAAGCATCCGAGCCAGTAAAGGATACCTTCGAGCCATTGCTTGCCCTTCGATGTCCCAGGAGTCTTTAGCGAAGGGGTTTGATTGGCCTTCATCATACCCGTACTGGATCAGCTCACGTTTTTCCCGTTCTGTGAGAAGGGCGAAAGGATCAGCCTCCAACAAACCCTTGTATCCAGATTCCGCGATAGACTCGATTTCCAGTTGTCGGGCGAGATCCGGGCGGGTCTTTCTAAGGAAGGCGACTTCCTCAAGATCCCCGCTCTTGAATGGATTGGGGGGACTTACCCGGATTCCGTTTACAAGGACGGAGGCGTCAACCTTCAATTCCTTTGCCGGGTTTGGCCTGAACCAGTGGGGAAATTGATCCTCCAACTGTCGGACAAATGCGAGGACGCTTTCCTCCGTGAATCCGTTTGTGTCTCCGAGTTGCGGCGTGATCTCGATTGCGGCAGACTCATAAACCCGTGAATGGGGAATGAGCCGGGCATCCTTCGCGGCCTTGGCAACGTGCTTTGTGATCCGCTTGAAGCGGTTGAAGTCTGGTTTTTGTTTCATGTTTATTGTGGTCTTTGTTCAACGGATGGGAGCCATAACTGCTTGTGGCCCTTTTTTATCGGCTTCACGGGTGCCCCTGTTTTGGGATTGAACTCGACAACCTGAATGCGAGGGAGAGCCTCGAAAGTGACTGCCACTTGTGCAGCCTCACTTCCGAATCGCTCTTTTCCCAGCGTGCCCAAAACGTAGCGCACTGCCCACGGGCAACCGATTTTGACAGCCTTCGCAAGGTGATGCTCTGCAATGTCCAGCAACTCCGCTCGTGCGCTGTCAACGTGCGCTGTGAGGCCATTTTTCGCGATGAATCGGTGTAGCGAGCTGCGAGCACAACCGAGGCGGCGTGCGGCATCGTAAACCACGCCATGCGAATCCTCGATTGCCTCCAGCACTCTCTTTTTGCTGAGACGTTTCCTACTCTTTTTTTGCCTACTCATGGGAGTGTCGCCTTTGTCGCCTCAGATCCGGCCCTTGATGTTCTTTTTTGCAGCAGGTTTTTTCAATTCCCGGCGTGCTCCCTCCAGAGCTTCTTTATCGTGCTTAAAGCCCGGTGTTGAACTGGGGCTGATTCCCGCCTTTTGTGTCTTACCCTTTGGGGCGGGTCCTCCCTTGTTATACCGTGATGACATGATCTTTCTCCTTTTGTTGGATAGTAATTAAACGGCGACAGCTTCACGCTCTGGCATGGCTTGTGCGCGTCCTCGCTCGATGAGGTCTTGAATGGATGCAGCATCAATTTGGGTCTTGCCTCCAATATAGACCTTCTGCACCTCTCCGGCATTCGCGAGCCTGTCGAGAGTTCGAATGCTTATCCCGAGAATTGAGGCAGCATCCTTGCGTGCCAAAAGGCGGGTTTCGATGGTTGTTTCCATGTTTTCAATCTCCTATCATAATACCCTTTTCGGGCCTGAGATTGAAACTGGGCAAACTTCAAACTCAGGCAGCATTTGAGCTTGAGCTTGAAAACCCTCCGTCGAACGGATCGCCTCGATGCTGGTTGCTGAGTCCAGCGCGAAAACCTATGAACGGTCGGCAGGTCAATCAGTGCCACAGGTTCACAGTTGTAGGCAAGTGGAAAATTCCTGGCAGATATGGGAATACTATTTAATCAAAATATACCTTAACAAGGAGGTTCCCTAATTCATTATCCACCAATGTTTTATAAATGCAAAAAAGGCGTTTTTAGAGAGGTCGTAAAAGAATTTTTTTTGGCCTTCTGTAAAATTGGGTCAGAAAATAAATCCTCCCAAGATGGGTCCAGCCCCCCTGATCATATCACTTCGTAATTGGAAATCACAACTTCACTGGTATCCCTTCGATGTTGAGCATTCCCAGCCAAACGACTGTGACGGTAAACCCTTGTTACTGACCAATCGTCACCTGCATACAATTCATGAATACAATTGTGATCGGCATTTGATATAAGAATATAAGCCCCCCTCTGCGAAGCATCTTGCAGGGAAGCCGCCAAACGAATTTGGTCATCCCAAGAAAAGATCTTCTCGTTGTACTTAATAAAATTATTTGTGTTATGATGTACTGTGTAAGGAGGATCTACATAGATAAAATCCCCCTCCCGAGCTTGATTAATAGTCTCCTCAAAATCACAGTGATTGATCTCAACATTCTGCAGGACTCTTGAAGTTTCACCAAAATTGTCTGTGGGTAAAACTACCGATTCCTTAGTTCCTTTAGGAACATTAAACAAACCTTGTTGGTTAACCCTGTACAGCCCATTGAAACATGTTCTATTCAGATAAAGGAATCGTGCAGCTCGGGAAACGATAGTCACAGGATTTTCTGCGCGTATAGCATAGTAGTAATCTTTGGAATGCCCTTTTTGGTGGGTTTGAAGAGCCCTTTGCACAAGATTGGGGAAATCGCGAAGCGCTATGTAAGTATCAATTAAATCTGAGTTAAGATCGCTGATAATCGCATTCTGAGGTTGCAAGTGAAAGAACACTGCTCCACTTCCAAGAAATGGCTCAAAGTATCTTCTGGCCTCGAAATCGAAGAGGTCAGATCTTTTAGAAACGAGCCACCGCTTTCCGCCAGCCCATTTTAAAAATGGAATAACTTCAGGCATCGATAGAAGGTAAGGACTCAATATCAACAGATTTCAAGCGACCCATAAATTCCTCATAGATGAAATCTATATACTCAAAGTCACTGGTCTTATAGCTTCGCTTCTCAGTGGCGTGCGCAGGAATTCGCCTTAACTCGTTGAGCCGCTCCATCCATCTTACATTCTTCGAGTAACCCTTCTCTCCGGGTTCCGGAATATCAAATAGAGGCTGAAAAATGGGCCAATGAATTTTATTTTCAACAATCTTTTTATATTCAATAAAATCCAAGTAATTTTCTAATGGAAGTCGCTCCTCATCCTCATCATCAAGGGACTTTTGATAGGCATTCAACTTAATCTTTTTATCCGTAATGCCCTTGTTCCAATAAGCCTCACCAGCTGTTCCATATTTGAGCTTTAGAAGATCAAAAATAGTTTTTTGAACATGGATATTCAGCTCTTTAAGTTTTCTATCTGCTTCGAAGATCAACTCATCAGATTGCTCTTCGGTCCATTCCTCAATGCCTTCAGGAGAAAAGTCGGAAATAGTCTCCCGTATCATCTGACAAAGCTTGAAATAATATTCCCTTGGCCCCCCAGAGCCAAACACAACCTTAAAAGTCTTCTCCATTTGAAGCAGTGAAGCGGAGGACAACCAACTAAGAATGGGGTCCATGTATTCCTCAACCTCTGAGATAAGGTCATTGGGCTCAAGTTCTCTTGCAGAAAGCCCTTTATCCGATTCCATATAGCTAATGATTGAGCCAAGCAGCTGCAAATATGCCTGCAAAGCCACATTAGTACAAAGATAGCCTTGTCGCCCGGATTCCCAATGCTTCACATTCGAGCTACTCAGAAGTGTAAAGTAGCTATTCAATACCTCTCTGGCTCTTTCTAATGTATCAAAGTCAGATGTTCCGGAAAGAGGACCTGGCTTGTATTCCTTTTTCTTTAAAATTGCCTCCCCCACGAGGCCAGACTTACGAATTCCATCTTTCAGGGCAGGTACTGTTAAGCACGTCTTCTCTGTTGGCGCTATCCCCTGTTGAGTTACTCGGCCATAAAGGGGTTCGCCAATATCGTTATTCAAATAGCCAATTAACCGAGCACTAATAGCACCAATTCTTTCAGTGGGCTTGTCTGAACCCCACTTGAGCTCCCCTTCAAGATCATCGAGCAAGGTTTTTGGCACTGATTTTTGTTCATGATTGATTGTCACAAACAAGTTAGCTTCCTCCTCTTTTTTCAATCCCTCGAAAGCTACGACCATAATGTTCTGATTGAGGTGTTTTTCCGAGAGAGGAGCGAAACCATACAACCTATGCTGTCCATCAATAATCCAAGCGGATCTATACTTGCAAGGAAGATAGAGCTTCCCAAAAGCTACATTTGTATCCTCATCTTTAGCAATCTGCTCAAATCTGGATTTAGCCGTAAAATTAACTAGGATATTTGTTGGGAAAAAACCACCCCCATGAATAAACTTGGAAATTTGCCTTAGCCTCGTTCGACTCACTAATCTCTGGTATGAAGGAGCTCCTGCTGGGTCATTTAAGGATCTATGATTCACAAATGCTATTTTGAGCATTTGCTTAGGCGTAGAAACGAAGGAGTAAAAGGTTTTCCCGCCAAGCTTACCTTTAACAGCAGGGACTTTGACATCGTCCATTTCTGGAATTTTCTGATTCTTCAAGAATTCAGCTAAAAATTGGAACCTTGCTGCAGACCTAAGGTGATCCGCAATCTGCAAGTAGTACCTAAGTTCCTTTTCAGTTATGATGTTGATGTTGGAGCCTGCAGCCCTCTCTCTATCCGGCTTTGACCAAGCAATATTATGGGTGATAAACAACCAAATAATCTTTGGCTTGAAGCCATTTCCGTAGTGCTTTTTAATCGCATTAGAAATCGGCTTTTGCAGACTGGCAAATTCTTCGATATCTTTCTGAAGGCTCTTTTTCGTTATCCGTGCAGATGACTTACACTCAGTAACAATCACTGTCTCCTCATCCTTCGCGAGAACGTCGATTTGCTTGTTGAATGGTTCAGCGCCTTTCCTCTGAATTTTTACCTGAAAATTTCTGCCTGAGCTAATTTCAGGATATCCAAGAAGATACATTAAATACCATGAGAAGTTCTCCAGTTTCTCATCGTGCGTCCAAGGCTTCTTGATTCGCACTTTTATTTTTAACGGAATGTCTTCTTCCCAACCTTCATCCAGATATGCCTGAAGTACAGATTTGGCGACTGAATCTTGCTGATGAGGTTTTCTCCTTCGGGCAGCTTCTCGTTTCAGTTTATTCGAGTCACTAACAATCGGTTTGAGCCATTCTGCATCGGGCATAAGAATATTTCCCTTCCTTAATAAAAACTGAGCTTGTGTGTTTGGTTTAAAGACATGCTGGGACAGGTCTGTAAAAGTGGGTAAAGACGCTTATATAAATTTGCAAGGTTTTGACCACGGAAAGCTGTAAAAAAACAAACAATCCTACCCTGCTTGTTTAGAGGCCCGCACTTTAGTGCCTCCGAGGAGCTTCCCGATTCCTGGAGGTGTCTTCCGTGATACGTCGAGGTAATACTTTTCCGTTACAGCAACCCCGGAGTGTCCGAGAATAACTGAGGCAGCATGAATGCCTGTGTTCTCACAGACAAAGCTCCCGAATTCTCTCCGCAAGTCATGGATTGGGGCCTTTGAATCCATGCCCTTTTTCCTGAGCCATGCAGTCAGGGCCTTGAAGTGACGGTTGCACCTGTAACCCCTATCCGTCCGGCTCCCCTCCGGTTTGGCTTCAGCCTCTAAAAAGAAAGCTCCCGCTGCGAAAGGAAGGTAACTCCGGATCATGTCCACCGTTTGCGGATCAAGGGGGACATCCCGGCAGGAAGTGTCAGACTTCGGCTTATGGAAGCGAGTTTCCTCTATCCGGATGAATCCTTCAGCAAGGTGAATCTGTCCCCATGTCAGGAAGTCAATTTCTCCCCTCCGGAGGCCACAAAATAGAGCCAGCAGGAACACCTTGAATTGCTCGTTTTTGTCCCGTTTCGCCTTAGCTTCGAGGGTCCTTTCTTCCGGATCCGGCATGGCAACTTTCAGTTCCCGGATTGCCTGTTGAACCAGCACCTCCCGCGAAATGGAAGAACGGTAACGGTGATCCCCCTCCTTGATCGGAGTGATTTCTGCAAATGGTGATTGATTCAGCTCGATTCCCTTCCTTTGCAACCGTTCAAGGACATTTGAAGAGAATAAGGCTCGGCAGGATCTCAGGTAGGAATTGCAGGTTGCTCTTGCAGCCTTTAGCTTCAGCGGATCGGTTCCGGCTTTCTTGAGCCGCTTCGATCTCCATCCCTCCACGGCCTCTTTCGTGATCTTCGAGAGAGGAAGAGCATTCACTCGTTTCCGGTATACCTCAGATCCCTTTCCATGGAATCGCTTTGCGGTCTTACGAACTCCTCCCACGTCTCCGGCAACCTTACGAAAAGCAATTGCGTATTGCCTCACTGTGTCAGGGTTCGGGATCTTCCCACCTCGGCCCGGATGGGTCAGGGCCTCTTCTGCGGCCTCAATGAATTCCCCCACGGTGACAGATGCTGCCTTCTTTGGCCTAATGAGAGAGAAAGCGGCCTCCCATCCTTCAAACTTCAGTCTCCCGTAAAAAGCTGCGGCCCTATCTGCGGCAATTCGCTTATTACTTGATCCAAAGCTCACCCATCTATCCCGGTTATCCCAATAGATCCGGGCGTAATATTCTGTGCTTTTCCCCCTCTGAACGAGGCGGTTTTTATCGAGCCAGTATCCAGCTTGATCCTTTCCCTTCGTCCGGTGCTTGCGGGAGCCTGCCGACCTTGTCTTTTTCGCTGGCTCTTTTAACCCGGTAACTTTACCGGGATTTGACCGGGTTAACTCGTCCACACCTGTCTTTACTTGATCATCCATGACAACGCTTCAATCCTCTTTCTTACTGAGTATTCAAGCGTCACGGGAAGACACAACAGGAAAATTATCGACAGGTGAAATTTAGATTTGTAATCAGCAGGTCGTCAGTTCGAGTCTGACAGCTGGCTCCACTTTAAAAAATATAAGTTGGAGTCCGGCCTTGGGGCGGTCATAAGCGCCTTCCTGTGCGCGGTCCACACATCCGGATTCCCTAATTTCCGTTTGCAGATGGAAAATAATGGAGCAAATTAACGTGCATCTTGATGAAAGTGTCCATGTTTCGCTGCCACCCTATTTCAGGTATTTTCCTACTCGCCTCGACCAGCGTGGCATTCTCTGCCATGCAGTTCACGGATGTCACGACCGAGGCAAATATCCTGCACACGCACGCCTACGAACCGATTGAAAGCATCGCTCTTGAGGATTACGCGCAGATATCCGGCGGGGCGGTCGCCGAGGATTTCAACGGGGATGGCTGGATTGATCTCTATGTCCTCCAGGGTGGAGATTCCCCCAACCTGTTGTATATCAACCAGAAGGACGGCACTTTCTCGGACGAGGCCTCCGCGCGCGGGGCTGGCTTAACCGGTCCTTACATGGGGGCCTGCGCGGCGGATTACGACGCTGATGGCGATATTGACATCTTTATTTCCGGTGCGGAGCCGCCCCACTCATTGCTGATCAATGACGGCACGGGCTCCTTTACTGTGGACCAACAGCAAATCGATCAGCCACTCGCCACTGTGACCAGTCCCAGCTGGGGCGATATCGACAATGACGGCCTGCTTGAGCTGTCCCTTGGCTCATGGAGATTTTCGCGCACCCCTATTCCTGAGGACTTCCTCCAGATTTACCGAAATGTCGGCGATGGCCAACTGGAGCCTTACATCACTCTCCGGAATGACTGGGACTATATTCCCCGCTTTCTTGATATTGATAATGACCGCTTGCAGGATCTCCTCCTCGTAGCCGACTTCGGAAGCACCCGCTGGTTTCGCAATTTTGGCAATGGAATCTTTCTTCAGGCGGGCACCAGCGATATCGAGAACGGCATGGGATCGGCGGTCGGCGACATCGACAATGACGGCGACCTCGATGTATTCATGACCTCCATCCGCTTGTTCGACAGCGCCCAAGAGGTCTGGCTGACCACCGGGAACCGTCTTCTCCTGAACAATGGTACAGGTGGATTCACCGATATCACCGAGGAATCGGGGGTTCGTGACGGCGGATGGGGTTGGGGCGCCGAAATGGCCGACTTCGACAACGATGGCGACCTCGACATTTTCCATGTCAACGGCTGGGGACTGAATAATCCCCCGGGAACCTTCAACCAGCTTGGCACGACACCCTCCCGGCTGTTCGAAAACACGGGCGACAATGTCTTCGAGGAGATTGCGGAGCTCTCCGGGGATGCCGCAGATACCGGACAGGGCCGCTGCGCCATTGCCTTCGATTATGACAACGATGGTGACATGGATATCTTCATTGCCAACAACTCGATACCCGTCGGTGGCGAAGCCAACTTAAGCCATGAGCCTGCTCCGCCCGTGCTCCTGCGTAATGATACGGTCAATACGAATAATTTCATCAACATACGCCTTGAGGGGACGAACGCCCCCCACCACACGGACGGCATCGGTGCACGCGTCTACATACAAACTGGAGAGACCGAGCAGATGCGCGAGCTGCATGCCTCCAGCGGATTCAATGGCCACGGACCGGGCCGTATTGCCCACTTCGGGCTGGGCACAAGCACAACAGTCGACCAAATCCGCGCGCGCTGGACAACCGGTGACGAGACTGAGATCCGAAATGTCGATGCTGGGCAAAACATTGTCTTGAAAAGTCCGCAGGCCACCCTGTCAAAGCGGGAAATCCTGCCCGGCGAGGAATTCACCGCGGCCTTTCCAGCCGAGGCATTGCCGGAGGGCGCAACCGCCATGTGGACAATCAATGGCGTGGAATATACCAACCCTGCCACGCTTGCCCTGGCGGAGCCCGGCGAATACTTGCTGAAGGTCAGCATCTTTACCGGGGATCAAGCTGATGGGCTTGAATGGTCTGAATCACTTTTACTTGTCGTGGCCTCAACAGAAGTGGACGAGAGAAGCGTCGCCCGCAAATGGAATGAACAAAACCTTGCCGCCATCCGGATCGATTTCCCGGATCCGACCAAACATGCGCGCAACCTTTTTGCTTCCTCAGTCGCCATGTGGGACACCTGGGCCGCCTACGATAGCAAAGCCACCGGGCTCCTGCACAACGAAAGTGCCACTGCCGAAGATATCGATACGGCACGGAACGAGGCCATCAGTCATGCCGCCTATCGTGTATTGGTGGATCGCTACAAAGACTCGGTCAACGCCAGTACGACATTGATCTCCCTCAACAACCAGATGCTTGAACTGGGCTACGATCCCCTCAACACGGGGACTGCCGGCAGCACACCTGCCGCTCTTGGCAACCGGGTAGCCGCCTCGGTGATCGCCTACACTTCCTCCGATGGATGGGATGACGTATCGGGTTTCCTTGGAGAGGCATACACCGCCGTCAATGATCCCCTCCCCGTCGCCGAGTCGGGTACAACGATGGACTTTCCAAACCGCTGGCAGCCCCTTCTCTTTGAGGAGGCCTTCACCCAGAACCAGCAAACAACCGACCTCGTCCAATCCTTCCTCGGTCCCAATTGGGGAGCTGTCCGGCCTTTTGCCTTCACTTCCTTCCAGCCCGATCAAATCCTGCACCTCGACCCGGGACCGCCGCCCCAGTTGGGAACTGCCACCGATTCCGAGTTCAAGGACGGCAACCTTGAAGTCATCTACCGCAGCAGCCTGCTCGGTCCGGATACCAATGAGATGATCGACATTTCCCCGGGGGCTATCGGCAACAATACACTGGGACTGAATGATGGCACCGGGTATCCATTAAATCCCTACACGGGAGAACCGTATGCGCCAAATATGGTCAATCACGCTGACTTCGGCCGGGTCCTTGCGGAATTCTGGGCCGACGGACCCGATTCCGAAACACCACCCGGCCATTGGAACACTCTCGCCAACGAACTTTACGATCATCCGGAATTCATCCGACAGTTTGAAGGCACCGGCCCCGAGCTCGATCCCCTTGAGTGGGATGTGAAAGTCTACTTTGCCATGAATGGGGCCTTGCACGATGCCGCCATCGCCGCATGGGGATGCAAGCGCGTGTATGACTATGTCCGCCCGATCAGCAGTATCCGCTACATGGGCCAGCTGGGGCAGTCCTCGGAGCCACAGGGTCCGGCCTACGACCCGATGGGTCTGCCATTGGTTCCCGGCCTTGTTGAAGTGATCACGGAAGAATCATCCGCATCCGGACAACGGCACGATCACCTCGCCGCCCACGTTGGCAAGGTTGCCATCAAGAGCTGGTCGGCGGGCGAAAATGAAACCCTCGGGGTGGTTGACTGGATGCTACCCGCAGACTGGCTTCCCTACCAGCGCGACACCTTTGTCACCCCCGCCTTCCCGGGCTATGTCTCCGGTCACAGCACCTTCAGCCGGGCCGCCGCGGAAGTCCTCGCCCGCATGACCGGAAGTGAATTCTTTCCCGGCGGTATGGAGACCTTCACTGCCCACGAGAATGAGTTTCTTGAGTTTGAACCGGGACCAACAATGGACGTGGTTCTCCAGTGGGCCACCTATTTTGATGCCGCCGACCAGGCCGGCCTCTCACGGCTTTATGGTGGTATCCATGTTCCCGCCGACGATGGACCCGGGCGCATCATGGGCTCAATCGCCGGGATCCAGGCATGGGAACTCGCCACCCAATACTTCGATGGCAGCATTACCGGCCAACCCATGGAGACCCAACTAAGCTTCGTTGATCCAAACAGTATCCAGCTCGACTGGACGACTATCCGTGGCGCCTTCTACAAGCTCCAAGAATCCAGCAACCTGGAATCCGGCATTTTTACCGACTCCAGTGATTGGATCTGGGCCGGCGAGACCATTGAATCAAATTTGCTCCCTGTCCCGCCAGCGCTTGAGCCACGCAAGTTCTACCGGGTCATCCGGACGCATCAGTCGCCGGCGGCGGAGTGAATTACTCAACTCCGCCATGCGCCCGCCCCCATCCCAGTGGATGCTTCTGCGGCCCGGGTTCAAGGCGGAGCCGCATGAACGCAGGGCTGTGCGGGAAGAGAAACTCTGCCTCATAAGTACGCAGGCCGGTGGCCGGGTCGTCTTCGATAAACTTGTGGCTCACGGGGATGGCCGGCCTCCAGGGTCCGCGCACGCCCGGATTGGATTCAAAATCGAGAGAAACGAGCCCATCTGCCAGAGGACTCCAGAAATAGCGCAGGTTGACGCGGAAGCCCTTTACATGGCTCATTCCTCGCTGGAAAGTCGCCTCCTCAACGGAAAACGCTGACCGGGAATCGGCCATGCGGGGATTGCCACCAAAGACCAGTTCCTCGAGGTTCGACCAAGCATCGGAGTCGGCGTTGTCGTCCCATGAAAAGGTCATCGCAGCCAATTCTTCTTCCGTCCAGTACAGTTGCTTCCATGCCTCATCCAAGGCCAGCGAGGCCAGATTGAGCAGTGCGGCGACATCCAGGCTGCCACCAGTTGTTAGCTTCCCATCAAGCGAGGGATGCGGCGCCGCCGTCCCGAGAATCAGGGCGCGCATCCAGGAAGTGTTGAGATCCGGCTTCAGCGAAGCGAGCAGGGCTGCCGCCCCACTGACATGGGGAGCTGCCATTGATGTCCCGCTGTAGAGGCGGTAACCGCCATCGTTGTAGGTCGTCAGCACGCCAAGGCCCGGAGCCGCTATGTCGACCGATTCAATCCCGTAATTCGAGCCCCTCCAGAGGGCACCCGATTGCTCAAGCGCATTGACCGAAATGACATTGTGCTGGATCGCATCCGAGGGGAAAAAGTGCCGCACATATTGGCTGTCGTTGTTCTGCCCACCGTTGCCGGAAGCAGTGATGACCATGATGCCCGCTTGCCGGGCGCGCTCAATCGCCTGTCCGAGCACTTCCGTTGCTGACCACTCCTCCGGGGAAGGCTTCTCATACGGATAGTAACCATAGGAATTACTGGTCGCGACAATAGGATAGCCTCGCAGGCGCAAATCGGTGACATAGTCCATGGCCTGTGCGAGCACGGAATTCGGCAGGGAAACCGCGCCAGCGCGCATCGGAAGGATCTTCATGTTCCATGCTACCCCGGAAACCCCAATGCCATTGTTCCCACGCGCTCCAAGAAGTCCTGAGACCATCGTGCCATGGCCATGTGTGTCTTCCATCGAAGTGCCGGTCTCATTGACGAAATCCCAGCCGTACGCGTCGTCCACAAAGCCGTTGTCGTCGTTGTCGATCCCGTCAATTGGATCCTCTGGATTGCTCCACAAATTGGAGGCGATTCCGTCAAAGAAATCCTCGTGCGAGTCATGAAGACCCGTGTCAAGGACGGCGACAATAACCTCGTCCGAACCAGTCGTCAGGTCCCATCCATCCGGGGCGCGAATCTGCTCAAGCGCCCACTGCTCAGGGAAACGTGGATCATCCGGCGTAGTGGAAACCGGATACAGAATATGATCCCGGCTGACCGTGATTCCACTTTCCCTAAAAAGGGTGTTTAATTTTCCCTTCCACTGCCCCACCGCATCAAGGCTCATTACGGGAAGTGAATACACACGTACGGGAGAAAATGGAACTGACCGCTGGAGGGTCAACCCGAGGGCCAGCAGCTGTTTCTCGATTTCCGGCCCGATCGGCATCCCCGTGGACGATGTCGAGATAACAAGCCGGTCAGCGCACCAGGCATCGCGGTTCACCAGATTATCCGGGCTGATCGAGCCGCTGTATTCCTCCCGGACGTGCAGGTATAGCATGGCCGCATCCCCTGTTTCCTCCAGTGATTCCACGACCCAGCCATCCTCTAGAGGTGTTATTCGCTGATTGATGAAGTTTTTTCCGGTAACCTGGCCCTGTCCACAAACGGACAAGACGGGGATTGAGCCGGGATACTGCGCTGAAACACTTCCAGGCCCATTCATCTCAATCCCGGCTGGAGGGTAGACCACCACCAGAAGACAAATCAATGAGCTGGGCGCTTTCACGACACAATAAACTAGCGCACAATTGCTCCGCTGCAAATCCGTATTTGACATTCCCGCCGAAATCCACGGAATCCACAGTTTCCCATGTATTGCGGGGCGTAGCTCAGTCTGGTAGAGCGCTGCGTTTGGGACGCAGAAGTCGTCGGTTCGAATCCGGCCGCCCCGACCATTCTTCGCCCTCACTTCGTTCGGGCTTCGGCTGGCAAGCCAAGTGAAGAGAGGCTAGAGCTTCTCACAGCAGGCCATCAGGAGGCTTGTCAAGCCGCCGGCAAGCCGCATAAGCTCACCCATCATGGCAAAGTCACGGGGAACAATAGGGATTTTGACAGCCGGCGGGGATTGCCCGGGGCTCAATGCAGTCATTCGCGGGGTCAGCAAGGCCGCCATGCACTACGGCTGGAAAGTCATGGGTGTGCGGGACGGTTTCCGCGGGCTCGTGGAAAACCGCATGGAGCGCATTGAAAGTATCAATGTGAGCGGCATCCTGACGCAGGGCGGTACCTTCCTCGGGAGTAGCCGCGACAAGCCACACAAGATACGCATGGGCGACAAGGTCATGGACATGACCGACGTGGCCGTGGCGAACTATAAAAAACAGCGGCTGGACTGCCTGGTCTGCCTCGGTGGCAACGGCACCCAGAAGAATGCTTTCCGGCTACAGAAGGCGGGCATGAATGTCCTGACGCTCCCAAAGACCATTGATAACGACGTCGCCGGGACCGACATCACCTTTGGATTTGATTCTGCCATGTCGATCGCCACCGAGGCCATCGACCGGCTTCACTCAACCGCGACCAGCCACCACCGGATCATTGTCTGTGAGATCATGGGGCATGATGCAGGATGGCTGGCCCTCGGTGCAGGAATTGCCGGCGGGGCGGATGTCATTCTCATTCCCGAGATTCCTTATAACCTGGAGGCAGTTGCCGAAAGCATTCTTAATCGCCGCCGTACCGGGAAGCGCTTTTCCATCATGGCCGTAGCCGAAGGCGTTAAGTCGATAAAGGAGGCTGCCAACGGGAAGACGGGAAAGAAAGCGGCAAAGAAGCTACAGACCCCCGAGGAGGAGGAATTGCGCCGTCGGGCCAAGGCACAGGGCGTCCATCTGGTTGAGGAACCCGTGGCCAACAAGATTGCCCGCGAGCTTCAGGCCATGACCGGCGTCGAGGCCCGCGTTACATCGCTCGGGCATGTCCAGCGTGGCGGATCCCCCACCCCGTTCGACCGGCTCCTCTGCACGCGCCTCGGGACGAAGGCCGGCGAGCTGCTCAAGGAAAACCACTTCAATGCGCTGGTCGCCGTCAAGGGCAACACCTGCGTTCCCATTCCCCTTGAAGAAATCGCCGGCAAAAAGCGCATTGTCCCCACCGACCACCCGTGGCTCCAGACCGCCCGCCTGGTTGAGACCTGCCTCGGTGACGAGGTGGTGTAAGCAACGTATCACAGGCGAGGACGCCTGTGACACATCCCTGTCCGTGTAACAGGCCTCTGGCCTGTGTTTCATCCTATCCGTGTAACAGGCCTCCGGCCTGTGGTTCATCGCAAACAGGCAGGAACGCCTGTGGCACACTTGTTTGCTTACGGCGTAATTGAGAGGTTGGTCACTTCAATAAGGAATGAAGTATTAGAACTGGTCCCATCCCCAAGCTGGCCTGAATCGCCGAGCCCGGTTCCCCAGACGGTAGCGTTATCCTCGAGGAGCATCGTATGGTTAAGACCACCGGCAACGATATTTCCGTTCCCCAGAATCAGGACCGGGACCAGTTTATCAACATTTGTCCCATCACCCAACTGGCCCTGGTTGTTGCGTCCGGCGGCCCAGACCCAACCATCGCTGGTAATGAGGAAGGTGGTATTGGAGCCAGCGTCCACCCATTCAACGCCAGTCATGACAGTGAAGGGGTTCACTTCCTGTGCATTCAGCGATCCACCCAGCTGGCCGAAAGTATTACTACCGGCTGTCTGGGCCGTCCCGTCATTGAAGAGGAAAACACTGTGATTATCGCCTCCTGTCGCCATCGCAACGTTGGTCTGGATCTGCGTAATGGTGGCAGTGTCGCCAGCGACGCCCGTGCCAAACTGCCCATTTCCGTTCCTTCCCGAAGCCCATAGCGTGTCGTCGTCCTTGATGAAGAAGCTGGTATTACTGTGCGCGGAAATGTCGCGGACATTTGTCAGGACCTGGGCGGCCGTTGAATTGAAATCTGGAGTGGCTATCGTTCCATCTCCTTGTTGGCCCGAATTATCCCTGCCAGCGGCCCACGCTGTGAAGTCGTCCTTCAAGAACAGGCTGTGGTCAGCACCCGCATCAATAGCGATGACGTTGGTCTGGACCTGGACCGGCGTCAGGACATCCGGATCAACTGTTCCATCCCCAAATTGCCCATACAGATTTGAACCACATGCCCAAACCGTTCCGTCATCCTTAAGGAAAAGGCTGAAGGAGGAACCGGCGGCGATCTCGACCACACCGCTCATGACCTGAATTGGTGTGGAGCTGGGAGCAACCGTCCCGTCTCCGAGTTGGCCATTTAAGTTTCGGCCGACCGCCCATGCCGTGCCATCGGCTTTCAGGAAAAGTGTGTGGAAGGCCCCCACATCAATATCCACCACGGCCGGCTGGGTGGCGAGGGATTCAGTATTAAGCCTGAAGAATTCCTTGTCCGGATGTGGAGCTTGCTGGACTACCTGAATGGTTGTCTGCGTGATTCCTCCGTTTGTGACTTCGTTGACAATATTGAAGGGCACCTGTGTCCAGCCGGGCACGGACTCGGAAGGATTAAAGGATCGCTCAAGGAAATACGTAGCATCCGACATCCCGTCGCGCCAGGGGAAGGTGAATTCAGCAGTACGGGCCGTCGCGGGTGTTCCGAAGCTGACAAATGCAAGCTCAAGCGGATCCGCATCCCCCGTGAAGGGATCACGACCGTGCACATACTCCTGGAAGTTGATCAGGTCGTCTCCTTCAATGTCTGCGCCCGGACCACTGACGAGCAAGTCAATCTGTTCAGCAGGCGTGAAGGTGTCCGCAACAAATTCCTCGTAGGTATTGATGAGGTCCTCCTGGACAAAGACCAGCAGCTCCTCCTCGTAAGTGTTGGCACGGCTGTCCGTCACTTCGACACGGATGTTCAGGATCGGGTCGGTTGCAAAATCAAAGACATCGTTGGTCACGAGCAGGTCGCCATCAATCGTGAAGCGGCCATTGTCGTCCGAGCCTGTGCCAGCCACAAAGGCGTAGGTGAAGGTGTCGCTCGGATTATTCGCGGTCGTCACGAACGACCCCACGACCGTGCCATACGGTCGGCCCTCGAAGACAAGGTTGTTGTCCAGGCTGATGCCCGAAGGCGCGCTCAGCAGGTTGACCGACTTCAGGATCGACATGCGTGCAGCAACACCGCCCGCACGGATAGTGTCCTTACCAACTTCACTGTAGCCAGCAGCCTGTTCCTCGGCGACCGTGAAGCCATCTAGGTCAAGGTCACTTGAAGGCGAGATGGTTGTCAGGTCATTGGCAAGCCGAAGCTCAAAGTAATCCAAGATGCCGTCCCCGGTGCCACCATTGTCCTCGTCATCCGTTGCCAGAGTGAAATGGGCCACCAGTTCGGTGTCCGAATCCAAATTGAAGATCACTTGTTCGCGGGAAACTCCATTCGGGTCTTCGATACGGGTGCCGTTGACGGTCCAATGGGTGAAGCGATGGCTATTGTAATTCGAGGCATACAGGTAACGTGTCGAGGTGATCTCGGTACCCGAATCGTAATAAACCTGTGTCTCGGGCACAATCCCAAGCGGCTCGCTTCGAGTCGTCAGGAGGAACTTGTTGCTATTGAGTTCAAAGGTGATGTTGCCCGACTGCCTTGCCGCCACACCGCCGGCACGAATCGCATCATCCACCGTCAGGGAATAGCCACTGTCCAGCTCCTTGCCGATGCTAAAGGAATCCGCATCAGGGTCATCATTCCGGTCGTTTGAAAGATTTCCGAAGAAACGCCACTCATCGACATCGATAATCCCGTCACCGTCACTGTCCAAGGTTGGTGAAAAGAAATGCGCCCGAACGTCAGTATTTGCGTTAATAGTATTGGTCACCTGCCGTTCAGCAACCCCCGAGGGATCGCGTACCTGCGTTCCGTTGACGGACCAGTAGGCAAACTCGAGGCCACTTACGAGGCTGGTACTATAGTAGGCGGTTGTCCGCTCCGTTCCAAGGTCCACGTATTCGGAAACCGAAGGAATAATTCCCAGCGGGAGACTGTCCTCCGTATAAAGGGACTTCCCGACGACAAACGTGACAAGTGTAGATTGCCGGGCAGCGACTCCGCCCGCACGAATGGTATCAGCGGTGTTCGTGCTGTAACCGCTCGCCTGTTCCTCAGCCAGGGTAAATCCATCAAGATCAAGATCGCTGCTCGAGGAAACAAGGCCAAGATTGTCGGCTATCCGAAGTTCAAGGTAATCGAGAATGCCGTCCTCATCCAAATCCTCCGTGGTCGGTGTAAAGTGAGCGACCAGCTCAATATCATCCGACATAAGGAAGCTGACCTCGCGGACGGACAAGCCCGCAGGATCGGCAATGCGAACCCCGTCAATGCTCCAATGGGTAAAGAAGTGGCCGTTGTAGTTCGAGGTAAACTCATACCGTGCTGACGTGATAGGCGTATCCAGATCGTAATACACCTTTGTCGTCGGGATCAGGCCAAGTGGCTCGCTGCGGGTTGTCAGCAGAACCTTACTGCTTGTATTGAAGGTGATGGTCGTTGATTGGCGGGCTGCCCTGCCGCCAGCTACAGCCGTGTCCGTGACCGTCGCGTCGTATCCACTGGTAAACTCCGTCTCGTGGTCGAAACCGTCCCCATCATCGTCGTCCTGCGGGCCGCGTGAGCGGTCGCCGAACATCCAGAATTCCCACCAGTCATTAAGGCGATCCCCGTCACCGTCGAGGTTGACGTCGTAGTACTGGGCAACCGCGTCCGTGTCCTCGGTTACATTGAAAGTCGGCTGGAAGAGGCCGCGTCCGGATGGGGAAGCCTGCCGGACGCCATTCAGGCTCCAGAACCCAAGACGGAAGTTGCCTTGGACAATGTTTGGGTTGGAAACGGTGTAGGGGCGGTTTTCAATGACAGAAACGGATGAAGGGGTCACGTAGCCCGACGGATCAGAGGCCTCTGTCACCGTGTAGGAGACGGGAGCTGCCGGGACGTGAGCCAACCCGAGGGCGGTGGTCACCGCTGTCCCCGTGTCCGCCGTGTAGTCCCCTGCCGCTACAATCAGCGTACTTGTAGCCAAGGGATTCGCCGGGTCGACCCGGTAAACGGTCCCGTCCAGCGCCATCAGGTAAAGCCGGCCGCTTGTATCCAAGGTGAGAGAGGGTGCCAAGGTCACCGGGCCGCCGAAAATTGTGTCGAGACCTGTCTGGTCGACAACCACGGAGACGGTCCCCGCGGCATCGATGGCCATGATCGATGTTGAGCCGGCAAGATCCTGCTTCACATAGGTGGTGCCGGGAACCGTCAGAACCATGGCCTGCCAGTCCGCATCAATCGCGCTCACAGCAAATTCCACAAGCGGTTGGCCGTCTGTGTCTGTTTTATATAGCACGGAACGGGTGTTGGCAGCGTTGTCCAGACCGTTGCCGCCGCTGAGAAGACGATACTCACCGGCCCCGGAGTTGTAAACAAGGGCAGTGAAATCAAGCTCGGTCATGCCAATGCCGACCGCACTGGAGAAGGTCAGGTAATCCTGTTCCGTGGACTGGAGAAACCTGTTCCCGCTGATAAGGTTGATCCGGTAGATCGATCCCTCCGACACTCCGCGGTCGGCGACAAGGATTTCATTATCCAGTGGGGTTGCTTTGCCCGTGAGGTCGACAGAAGCCTCAGGGACCGTCTGCAGGGCCAGGAGTTGGGACTGGGAAGCGAGGGAAACAATACCTGTCCCGATATCGCCTTGGTAGAGGCGGTTGTTCCCGCTGGTTCCCGAAATATAGAGGTAGGATTGGTGGCTTTCGTAGAACACCTCACCGGAAAGGCCCGGTGAAGTGGAGCCATTCACGGCCGAGAGGACCGCCTGGCTAAACACCTCCGAAACTGCTCCTGCCGAAGCATCAAACTGCAGTACGCGATCATTGCCTGCATCGACGATCAGGAGGTCGTCCGCCTCCAGCTGGGCAAGCACAGCATGCCCGGATAGCGAAAGAACCACCGCCAGGGAAAGACCCTGAAAAAGTTGCCTGTAGTGTTTATTCATTACACTCTGCTTATGTTAAGCTACTGAAGTGAATGAACTTTGATCAGGGAAGGGGAACGACGTGAAAGAGGGTTGTACCGGTTCCCAGGACGGCCCCCGGGGAAAAATTGTACTGCTCGCCGCCAGAGCCTCCCAAATTGCTGAGGTAGCTTTCAATCCCGTACTCGTTGATTACAATCGGCAGTGAGGAAGACGTCGAGCGCTTGGCCGTGTAGAGCCTTTTAGGTGGTGAAAGCTGAACGATAAAGCCTTCTGTTGCGCCCTCTTTCGCTCGCTGAAGCTCCGCCTGCGTGGCCACACGAAGGCCATCTAGTGCCAAAAGGAAGTCACGTCCCAGATTAGTTGACTTACCGCTACCGTCGGTAAACTGCTGTCCGTCGTAAACCCCTGTTGTGCCCAAAAACAAGTCAGCATCAGCCGTTCCACTAATGATCCCGCCCGCGAAGGAGATCCGGCTGTCCCCGGAGGCAATCAGCCACAACCACTCCATAGTGAGGTCATATTCCTGCAGCGGGTTTCGGCTGATGGTCACCGCCGGGCGGTCTCCATCGGCAGGAATCTCCACGAGATGGACATCGAAGATATTCGGACGGCTGTCCTTCGCAAGGACCAGAACTGAGATGTCGCCGAAATCAACGTTCCAATCGGTTGCTGTATTCCAGGTGAAGGAACGGCGGGTGTTTGTCGGAACAGCTGTACCCAGAATGTCGCTGGTAACGGCAGGCTGAAAGTCAGTCATCGGAAGGGCGTTGAGGATGCTCAGGGTGCCGTCAGGCAGGGCCACCGCATGGGCCTCAACAGTGGCATCATCCGGATCCTCCACCCGGAAATCCACATCGACAAAGGTCAGGCCGGCCTGCTGTTCGATCTTTGACACGACCACATTCGGGACTGCGTTCTGGTCACGCGGGTCGAAGGTCCGGAAGGCATGACTGTTGTAAATTTTAATATTGGTTGCGCTGGTTGTGCTGCTCGCATAAACAATTCGATTGAGGCTGTCCCGGCCAAGGATAAGCTCAAGATTTACTGTAGATGAACTTGGCAGGAATCCCGTGTATTCGCTGACGCTGTCCGCTGTGATCGGAACCATCGTATTGCTTTGAGTAAGGACGAAATCTTCCCGGACCTGTGCATAAGTGCCTGATCCCATGTCGAAAAGGCGCTGGAAGGTCAGAGTGGCCTCATCAAAGATCTTGAACCATTGGCTGTAGCTTCCAGTACCACCGACCCCTCCAACGCTGCCGCGGATCCACAGCTCACCCGTACCATCATGTCCGGGCACCGGGAAAATATCGAGCAAGTCTGCCTCAAGCGTCGAGGCAAGGATGCCATTAATGTTGAGCGGAGACGCTGGATCGGGATTCCCTGCCGCATCAAATATGGAAATGTCCCCGTCTGTGTCATAGAACCCTATCAAGGTGCCCTCCTTCACATATACCTTGCCTGTGACCGGAGACACTTTGATGAGGCCGTAATTTGTTATTCCTGCGCTGAACGGTGTCGAGTCTGACACTCCACCAATTCCCCATACGCCCGATTGAGAGTAATTCGGGCTAGCTGGAGGCGTGCTCGGAGGGGGAACGTCCGGCGTGTAGACGTAGAGAAAGTAATTACTCCCACCCTGGCGCTCAAACGCGTAGATTGTGCCGTCCGCGGCAACATCGAATTTGTAGATGTCGTAGGCGGAATATCCGGGAGACAACATCTCATACACCAGATTGCCATCCAGGTCACGTGCCCGGATTCCCCTGCGGGTGTTCGTGCCATCAACGAATTCATAATAAATAAGATCCACACCCGACACGGTCTGCAGGACCGGATTACTAAAGAATGTCCCATCGCTCGCCTCCGGCAACAAGGTAACTTCCGGAATGTTGATGAAGCTGTCCTGCGGGGCGATTGACTGCGCCGGAAGCGCCAGCGGGATAAATAAGGCCGTCATGGCCCCAAGGGTGCGGTTCAGGTGGACATTTGTGAGGTTTTGGAATCCCTTTTTCATGCGCATTATTTCAGTTGAGAATTTGAGCCAGCCCCATTTTGGGCGGCGTGCGCCAATGGATATGCAGGTCTTTCCCCCAGTGGCTCAACGAAAAAATTGCATCTGATTCACCTTATTAGGGCGACTAATTTTACGAAAGGGCGGACCTGAATTTTCGTAAATCCCCGAAAATCAACAAGAAAGGGCCAATGGGCCGAGGCCTTACCTCTATTATTACAGGGGCAATTCGGATAGAGAGGAGGGCTTAACTGAAGCGAACCACTCAGGCCTGCAACCGGACCACTTCCTCGGCGATCTGGACCGCGTTGAGGGCGGCGCCCTTGAGGAGCTGGTCGCCGACGACGAAGAAGGCGAGGCCGTTATCGAGGGCAGAATCGATACGGATACGCCCCACTCCGCACTTGTTCTTTCCAGAGAACTGAAGCGGCGTCGGGTAGACATTGTTGGCCGTGTCATCACAGAGCTCTGCACCGGAAAAGGCGGCAATGGCCTCGCGGGCTGCCTCGAGACTGACCGGTTGTTCAAACTCCGCATGGATAGCAATTGAGTGAGCCCGCATGACAGGCACGCGGACGCAAGTGGTCGTGGCTGGCAAGTCCGGCATGGACATGATCTTGCGGCTCTCGTTGAGCATCTTGTGCTCCTCCTTGGTGTAGCCATCATCGAAAAAGACATCCACGTGTGGAAAGAGATTAAAGGCGATCGGATGCGGATAAGTTTCCGGCGGGCAATCCTTGCCCTCGCTCCATGCCTTGATCTGATTCTCCAATTCCTGCATGCCAGCGACTCCGCTGCCGGAGACGGCCTGGTAAGTACAGGCAACAAAGCGCTTCAGCCCGAAGGCTTGATGCAGCGGGGCGAGGCCCATCAGGGCAATTGCCGTGGAGCAATTTGGATTGGCAATGATGCCTTTGTGGTCACGGACCGCCTCCGGATTGATCTCCGGCACAACCAGCGGTACGTCCGGATCCATGCGGAAGGCGGAGCTGTTGTCGACAACCACACAGCCGCGCTTTGCCGCCTCGGGGGCAAGCGTCTTGGTAATGGTCGCCCCGGCGCTGAAAAGAGCGATGTCCATCCTGTCGAAGGACTCGGGGGTCGCTTCCTCGATAATAAAGGTCTCGTCTTTATAGCGGATTTCCTTGCCTGCGGAACGCCCGGAGGCCAGAACCTTCAAAGAGGAAAAGGGGAAATTCCGCTCGTGCAACAGGCGGATAAGTTCCTGGCCGACCGCTCCGGTCGCCCCGACGATGCCAACTGATACTGCCATTTTTCGTGAAAGAATTTGAGGTCTATTTAAAGTGCCTGAAAAGACACGGCTTAAAACGAACGGACGATGTCCTCATCGCTGTTCTTGGCGAGCAAATTCTCCAGCGCTGGCAGGCCGATCAACTTGTTGAGAGCCTCCCTTTTTCCCGTAGCAAAAAGCTGCTTTCCTGCGAGCAGGATTCCCTTGGAACGCCTTGGGGACTGCATGAAGTCGCGGCCAAGCACGGGGATGGCCAACCAGCCGGAATGGTCATGGTCGGGCGCGAGCCGATTGGCGAGCGCTGGCAGGACCGCCCGGATGCCGGGCCGGACCAGCCTTGCCTCGTGACCACCCGCATCCTCCGCTTGCGCGGATTGGAGCCCGGACTCAACGCCGGGCCTGGGGTCGATTCATTCGAGCGCTACATTTACATCCACGGGACGAACAAACCTGAGCGCTTCCCCGAAAACATCTCCGCCGGATGCCTCCTGATGCTGGATGAACCCCTGACCAAGCTGTATGAAAGGATTGCCGTGGGGACACATGTTTTTATATTCAAGACTTAAGGACAGGGAAGAAGAATCATGCGACTGAGCACACTGGATTTATACACCATCGGTATCGGGCCGTCCTCGTCACATACCGTCGGGCCGATGCGTGCCGCTCGGCGATTCGCAGAAGAAGCGAGCGACCTGAAAGCCGAGAAGATCCAGGTCGAGCTATACGGTTCCCTTGCGATGACTGGGAAAGGCCACGGCACGCACTTTGCCATTGTTGCCGGTCTTCGGGGCAGCGCCCCGGAAACGGTTGATCCGGTCAGCCTCCCGACTGAATTTGAGAAAGCCGTGAAAGATAAATCCCTGGCGCTTTGCGGAAAGCAGACAATAGCCTTTGACCCGGGAACAGACCTCCTTTTCAACCGGAAAACCTCCCTGCCCTATCACCCCAACGGGATGAAATTCACGGCCCGTTCGGCAGATGGCAAAAGCCTCCTTGAATCCGTGTTCTACTCCGTCGGCGGAGGGTTTGTTGTAACCGAAGCGGAAACCAAGAAAGCTTCACAGGATGCTCCGGAAACCTCCTTTCCTTTCAGCACGGCTGAGGAGCTCATCAGATGGGCGGAGACTGAGGGCAAGGCCGTCTCAAAAATTGTCCTGCAAAACGAATCGGCATGGCGTGAGAAGACGAAAACCCAGGCCCGGCTCGACAAGGTTTGGCAGGCCATGCAGGCCTGCGTCGAACAAGGACTGAATCAGGATGGCGTGCTTCCCGGCGGGATGAAAGTACCCAGGCGCGCCCCAGCCATGTATCGAAATCTTCGCGACAGGCCGGAATCCGCATTGAAGGACAGCCTGACCATCCTTGACTGGGTGGATCTCTATGCGATTGCCGTGAACGAGGAAAACGCCGCTGGCGGACGGGTGGTCACCGCACCGACCAACGGGGCCGCCGGGATCATCCCCGCCGTCATGCACTACTGTGACCGCTTCCTCTCAAACAAGGATCAGAAATGGCATCGGAATTTCCTCTTGACCGCCGGAGCGATCGGCGTGCTCTTCAAGGAGAATGCCTCCATCAGCGGAGCCGATGTGGGCTGCCAGGGGGAAGTCGGGGTCGCCTGCTCAATGGCGGCCGGTGCACTGGCTGAATTCATGGGCGGTACACCAAGGCAGGTGGAGAACGCGGCTGAAATCGGCATGGAACACAACCTTGGACTTACCTGCGACCCAATCGGCGGGCTGGTGCAGATTCCCTGTATCGAGCGCAACGCCATGGGAGCTGTCAAGGCCATCAACGCCGCCCGTATTGCCCTGCGCGGCGACGGACGCCACACGGTCAGTCTCGATGCGGTCATCAAGACCATGCGTGACACCGGAAAGGACATGCGCCGCAAGTACAAGGAAACCTCCCGCGGCGGACTTGCCGTGAATGTGGTCGAGTGCTGAGTATCTTACAGGCCTCTCCGTGTTACAGGCCTCCGGCCTGTGTTGCTATCCACAGGCGGGGACGCCTGTGACACCTGACACCTGCTCCACGGTGTTACAGGCCTCCGGCCTGTCGTTCCCGCAGAAAGGCAGGAACGCGTCTGGGCACCTAGAAGCGCATTCCCGCACTGAGGTTGACCTGGCGCTCCTGTCCCTGGAGGATGAGTGTCCCGGCTGAGAAGACCGGTTCCTGCCCGATCAGGTAATCCTTGTCGAAAAGGTTCTCCACATTCAGGCGTACCCACCAGTCTCCTGCATCATAGGACAGTTGGGCCGACCAGAGGACGTAACCTGGGATCTTCAGGGCGCGCTGCATGTCGTGATAATACCCGTCACGCCAAATCGGCCCACCAGAAATCTGGAATCCACCGGGTAATTCCAACGCGGCATACACGTGTGCTGAAATTTCCGGTACACCGGCAAAGATCATGTCGGGATTATCGGGAGCCGGACGCCCACCAGTCGCATTCAGGATACCACCGTTCAGCGCCCATCCTGCCTCGTCCTGAGGGATCGCGCCAAAGCCGAGTGTATTTGTTCTTAAATACACGCGCTGGGCAGTGACCGCACCAAGGATAGTCAATGAGTCAATTGGTGACCAGGTCATTTCCCATTCCGCGCCCTTGGCCCGCAGTGGGCGTGCGGAGGCATCGCGGGTGGAGAAAGTCGCCTGATCCCAATGGTACAGGCTCAACGTGGTAAACAACTGGCCTTCAAGCAGGCTGGCCTTGATCCCCGCTTCGTAAAGTTCCACATCGGTGAAGCTGTCCTCACCGGAGACGGTGCCACCATCGCCCGGCGCGAGGGCCTTGCCAAATTGAACAGCGCCAAAGACAACCACACCGGGCACAACTTCCCATTGCGGGTTCAAGTGAATGCTCCAAAGGGTCGTGTCACCGTCATCGGCAAAAGCTGGACGGTCAGCATCGGGCACCTGTTCAACCTCTGACGGTAGAGAGATTTCCCATGCCGCATTTTCAATCCGTGCCCCGTAGTGCCAATCGATCTTGTCCAGCATCCTCCAGACTCCACCGGCAAAAAGAGCGGTCTGGAACAGATCCGAGGAGATGCTGGCCGTGCCGAAGGAAGACCAGTTGTTCAATCCATCCGGGCCGCGTTGCGCGCCGGCGTAGACAATCGAGTTCCCACTGATCGTGTCCAGTGACAGGTCACGCCGGGCAAAGGGTTCCGCATCGAAATCCTGAAGGACATCAGCCCGCGTGAAGCGGACATCCAGTCCCAGATTGAAGTAATGAGACGGATCATCAAATGACCGCTGCCACTCCGTCCGGCCATTCAGGATGACCTGGTCCGAGTTGAAAGCAAAGCCGTAGGTCGAGGCCTTCCGTGTGGCGAGATTTTCAAAGAAGAACCGCGTCATCAGGCGGCTATCCCCGTCGAGCCGCGTCTCCAGATCGGCAAAGAAAATGTAGTCGCGGGAGTCCGCCTTGTCGTTGGGATCAGCAAGGACGCGATCCGAGGGAAGGGTCGTTGTGAGCGCTGTTCCCCCGGCAGCAAAATACTCGGGCGTATAGACGTATGCATCCTGCGTGGACTTGTCGACTTGTGCGAGAAAGTCGTTCACCGGCCCGATGGCAAACGTGGCAAACGGTGGCACTTCAGAAACCGGGCGACTCGTGTAAAGTGCATCGATGACCGATTGCTCGTTCAAATTAAGCATGTTCACGAGAAGAGCCGGATCAATCTGCGCCCGGGCCACATCACCTGGCACAGCGAGGGCGAAGAGCTGGGGATTGACGGCAAGGGAAAACGGAAACTGCAAAAGCGGGCGCACAACCGTCCCGCCCCACTGGGAGGAGGTCAGGTCAGCGGGCTCACCAATCACATATTGGCGGTTTTTTATCAGCTCCTTTGTCGGTCGATTGATTCCAGGAATTTCACTGCTGCGAAAGTCGTAGACTTCACCCCCGAAGGTCAGGCGGTTCCTCTCCGACAGCTTCATTTTGACCGACCCGTAGAAGGAATCGTAGTCGTGCGGCACATTCTTGTAGAATCGATCCGAGCGGTGGCCGGTGTAGGACAAACGATAAGCAGCGGGCTTGCCAAAGAGTGTCATGGGTGCCCCGTAATCCAGCTTCAGGGAATACTCATCCCATGAGCCAACGCCGACCTCAACCGAGCCGCGGGCCTTGTCGAAATAGGGACCCTTCGGCCGCTGGTTGACGGCACCGCCCACCAGTGTGGGACTGAAGCCCGCCGGGACTGGGCCCTTGATGACTTCAAGCCCTTCGAGAGCTCCAAAACCCATCGGCATTTCATTGCGCTGGTAGGCCCGCAGCATGCCGTTGAAATAAGTACCGGCGCGCGCACCCCGGACAAAGGCAGAACCGGCGAGCCCGAAGTAGTTGGCCCGCTGGGTCCCGGCGCCGAACTTGTCGAGGGCGGAATACGAGTCAATTTTCAGGAGGTCCATCAATTCCGGCGACAAGACGGTCACGGACCTCGGAACCTCGAGGACCGTGCGGTCCCCGCCGAAGAGCGAGTCCATCCGCATCGAGAGCGGAGAGAGGGTTTCGAGTTGTGTCCGGGCGGTCTCCTCGACGATAAATGCTTCAAGCTCAATTACTTCCTGGCTTTCCACACTATCCCCTTGAAGGCTGGTTGCTGCTAACAGCCCCATGGCCCAGACAGGCCACAGTTTATCTAATTTCATGCAGTTTTGATTTCGGGAATGAACAATTCCAATGACCGGGTTGGCCAATGGAAGGTCAGGACTGTGGGAATTTCCTTTCCGAAATCAATCAGGTTTTCGGAAAAGATAGTGGGAGACCATCCATTCCTTCCCGTCCTTGTAACCAAACAGCTCGCTGCAGGCCATGTAGAAGATGCGCCAGCGCTGAATCCAAATCGAGGCCGCCTCGGGAGAGCCGTAGGTCTCCTCGAAAATTGGCCGAATCTCCTTTTCCCGCTGGTCCTGCAGCTTCAGCCAAGCCTCGAGGGTCTTGCTGTAATGCTTCCCGTTCACCCGCCAATGGCGTTCAATTCTCAAGTAGTCCTGAAACCGGAGGAGCAGGTCATCGCTGGGCATTGTCCCGCCGGTGAAAAAGGTGTTCGCCATCCAGTCATCCGGTCGCCCGCTGTCCTCGAAATGGTACGCGTAATGTCGATGCGTGAAGATGTGCACGAAGAGCTTCCCCTCGGGCAGGAGCCAGTCACTGATGTTCTCAAGCAGACGATGATAGTTCTTCATGTGCTCGAACATCTCGATGGAGACAATTCGGTCATACTGTCGATCCGCCTTGAACGTATTCATGTCCGAGGTGACAACGGCCACGTTGTTCAGTCCACGTTCCTTGGCGCGACTCAGAATAAACTCCCGTTGCGGGCGTGAATTGGAAACCGCCGTGATTGAGCTTTCAGGATAGTGTTCCGCCATCCACAAAGTCAGGCTTCCCCAACCGCATCCCAGCTCGAGTATGTGCTGGCCGGATTCAAGCTCCGCCCGGCTACAGGTCAAACGAAGCATTGCCTCCTCGCTTTCCGCAAGGGTTTGAGCGGTATCTGACCACCAGCCACAGCTGTATTTCAGGCGCGGACCCAGCACCTTCTCAAAGTAAGGCGGCGGCAACTCATAATGCTGCTCGTTCGCCTTGTCCGTCTCCGTCGCAATCGGGCTCCGCTTTAATTCACCGACAAAGGCGTCGATGCTCTCGTTCTTTCCAATACGTTCTTCATTGGCAAGGCGAGCCGCCAACAGACGACGAATCCCGTAACGGATGACAAAATCCGGCAAGAGCCGTTTTTCAGCTAAAGTGATAACACTCATTCAATTGACCTATACTAAGATTTGGGGAACCAGGGGAAGAAGGCAGATACCTCCTTCTGATATTTCCGGTAATCATCTCCCCTGCTTTTAATCGCTTGTTTTTCTGTGTAAGGGATTCCCGTGAACTGTACAAGCAGTAAGAACATGACTGCCGGACCTAGCAACGTCAGGGGCCACCATGTCCCAATGCTTGTTCCGAGAAGAGCCAACCCCAGGACTGGATATCCGGCCCAGTGCAGCCATTCAAAAAAGTAGTTGGGATGTCGTGACAAACCCCAGAGGCCAGTGCGACAGGTTTTGCCCTTGTTTTTCGGGTTTGCTCTCCATGCAGCCAGCTGCCGGTCAGCCACTGATTCGCCAAAGACAGAAAACAATATCAGTGCAGTCCCAAGAAAATCAAAAACCGACAAATCCGCACGCGGCAAATGCATCAAGAGAAGAATTGGCGCGGTAAGGAGAAGATTGGCAATTCCCTGCGCCTGAAAGAATAAAAAGAAGTTCCGGTCAGCGATTTCACCCCAGTGCTTGCGCAGGTAAGCGTAGCGCGGATCCTCGTGATCATCGCGAAGAAGTCTGCGCAGAATATGCAGCCCGAGACGAATTCCCCAGAAGCCCGCAATCAGCAAGTATAGACCCTTCCGCCACAACACACCATCCACCCAGGCGGCATACCATCCTACTAGAAGGACGAGCGTCAGGCTCCAGCCAACATCAACCCAGCCCGCGTTGGCCTCCCGGACCGATCGGCTCCACAACAGATAAAAACAGCAGGCCACCAGAATCCAGCCCGTTAAAACAATCATCGCAATACTCATGATTTACCTCGCTCAGCTAATATACGTGATTTTTCTGTTTGAATCCACTCTTGTCTTTCCCGATCGATCGGCGTCTTGAGAAAAACGAAACTGGCCGCGAGAAACAAGCTCCCCACGCCCAATCCAAAAAGCCAGGCAAGGGCGCGATCGGTATCTTCCGATTGTGCGGCAAGGGATTCCTCATACCCGATTACGGAGAGCATGAGACCGGTCAAGCCGAGTGTGATTGAGCGGGCCACTTTCTGTCCCATGCGCCAGAACCCAAAATAGATTCCCTCCCGGTCCTCCCCGTTGCGGACAAAATCCTCGTCGGCAATATCCGTCACCAGCGATTCCACAAGGATGATTGCGCCAACGGCAAAACCTCCAATCACGGCGGCTATGACTGGACCAACAACTGAACCCTCCGGGAAAAGCGGATAGGCGACCATCGACATGACACCAAGGACAAACATGCCAATGAAGGCGGGTTGTTTCTTCCCGTAACGGCGCCCCAACCAGACCCATGCCGGAACGGAGAGCACAATGACCAGCGTGAAAACACTCAGTATGGGTCCCTGGATCGCCGACTCGGACAGGTTCAGGCTGTCCTTGTAATAAGGAAGCGCCAGCGTCGAGTTCATCGAGCGCCCCATGGCCACAAGGATAAATGCCAGGAAGAACGGGAGAAAAACCGGGTTTCGCAGGATCCGGCCCAGGTTGGCAAGGAAGTCCTTCCAGTGAAAAGAGTCTGTTGGCGCGGGCAAATTGACCGAGCGGCGCCAGGTTGCCACAATCGTGATGAGGGCCGTGAGGACAACTGCCGCGCCCATGTAAATACTGCCCAATCCCCTGCTCTCCTCCAGACCCGCAACCGTGGCCACGTCAACCTGCAGGGCCTTCGCCGCAATCAGCGGTGACAATATCCCGGCAAAGAGCCCGAAGGTCCCGAAGATCAGGCGCCACCCATAGAGCTCTGTTCGCTCGTGAGTGTTTGGTGAGAGCACGCCCCCCATGGCGATGTGCGGCACCCCGATGATTGTAAGCCCCGTATTCACAATCATGTAGCTGATTAATAGATACAAAAATAATATGAACTGGCTGTCGGCGCCGGGCGGGTTGAAGAGCAGCGCAAGCCCGCCGCCAAAAATCAGCCCTCCAAGAAAAAGGTAGGGAACAAACCGGCCCAGACGGGTGGAAGTACGGTCAACAAGGCCGCCCATCAGCGGATCCGTCACGGCATCCCAGAAAATTGCCACTGCGAGAGCGATCCCAGCGAGCATTGGGGAGAGCCCCACCCCACGGATGTAGTACTCGAGCAGATACAGCTGCAGCAGAAGCTCGCCGCCAGCCAGCCCGAACTCGGCGGCCCCATAGCCCGCCTTCATCCGCTTGTTCAGGGCCATATCAAGCCCTTGGCTTGGGAACGATTGTCCCCATGCCGCCATCCAGCGCAATGACCTGGCCGGTCATCCATGAACCCTTGTCGGAAACCAGCCACGCGGCAAGCGAAGCCACTTCATCGGCATTGCCGATCCGGCCCACCGGATGCATGCGCTCGGAAATACGTCGGGCCTGTTCGTTGGATGTCAGCGCACTCGTCGCTGGTGTCTCGACCAGTCCGGGAGCAATGGCATTGGCGCGGATTCCGTTGGAGGAATAGGTTGCACTGATTGAGCGGACAAGGCCCTCAACACCACCCTTGGCAGCGGCAATCGCCTCGTGGTTGGACAAGCCCGCCTGCGCCGCTACCGAGCTGAACAATACAATCACGCCGTGCTTTTGTTTCCGCATTATATTGACGGCCGCCTTGGAAGCGTAGAAGGCGCTGTGCAGGTTTGTGGACAGGACAGCTTCCCAGTCGCTCGTCGAAAGCATATGCAAGGGTTTCAGGGAGACACTCCCGATCGCGTGGATGTAGGCGTCAACGCCACCGACTTCCCCGGAGAACTCTTTGAAAGCCTGCTCAACGGCCTCCGAATCCGTGGCATCCGCCGAATACAGTTTGAGATGCGGATGATTTTCCGTAAATTCCGACCACTTGTCCGAAGGCCTGCCAAAGCCGCCAACGGTCCAATTTTCGGATGAAAGGACATTTGCCACGGCTGAACCGATTCCGCCGGATATTCCGCCAATGAAAACGCGCTTAGTTTCTGATGGTGAAGTCATTATGTACATTACTCAACCTTGGAAAATATGCCAGTAAGACTTGGTACTTTAGTTGAAAAAGCCGCCAAAGTGGCAATATTGCCCCTAATGAAAAGACGCCAGATCTCCCTGCTTCTCCTCGCCATGCTCCCCTTTGTGGCGGAAGCAAAGACTTTCCAGTTCCCGCAAAACATTTCCGAGGCCTCAGTTGAGCTGCAAAAAGTCGGCCAAGGCTCTTTCCGATGGATGTTTTTTAAAGTCTACGAGGGCGCTTTTTATCAGGATTCGGGAAATCTTGAAGCGAGTGCTCTGGACGATGTGGCGAAATGCCTTGAGCTGCAATACAACGTTCGCATCACCGCCGACCAGTTTAGGGAGAGCGGTGATTCCATCCTCAAGCGGAATCTGGATGACACAACGTGGCAGAACATCCGGGATCGCCTTGCACGGCTGAATGAGGCCTATCAGGATGTGGAAAAAGGCGATCGCTACGCTCTGGTGTACACTCCCGGGAACGGGACCACCCTCAAGCTGAATGGAGAACCGCTGGTCACGGTCGAGGGTGCTGATTTTGCCAAGGCCTATTTTTCTATCTGGCTGGGGGAAGATGCCGTGAAGGCATCCTTTCGGAAGGCACTGCTCTCAAATTAGCGAAAGCCATTGCCTGAGTTGCGATAAGTTCCACACTCTCCGGTCTGCATCATGTTGCTGACCGTCCGAAACCTCAGTCTTGCCTACGGCCCGAAGACCCTCTTCCGGGATGCCTCCTTCAGTGTCCAACCCAAGGCGCGTACCGGCTTGGTGGGCCCCAACGGCAGCGGCAAGTCCACGCTTCTGAAGATCCTTAACAAGTTGCATGAAGCGGATTCGGTGGAGATCGAAATGCGGTCGGATATCGTCTTTGGTTACCTTCCGCAGGAGGGCATTGTCCTGCAGGACCGCTGCGTGATCGAGGAAGTGGAAGCGGCCGCCAATGACATCCAGACTCTTCAGCAACACCTCAAGACCGTCGAGGACGAGCTCCAGCAACTTTCGCACGATTCCGAGGAATACGCGGAATGTCTCGATCGCCTCGGGCATTACACAAACCAGTTACAGGATCTTGAAGCCCACAAGCTACGCTCAAAGGCGGAGAAAATCCTTTTTGGGCTCGGCTTCAACAAGGCCGACCTGACCCGCTCCTGTGGCGAGTTCTCCGGTGGTTGGCAAATGCGGATTGCCCTGGCCCGGCTACTCCTCGAGGAACCGGATCTCCTCATGATGGACGAACCGACCAATCATCTGGATCTTGATTCACTGCGCTGGCTTGAATCATTCCTGAAATCCTATCCGGGTGCCCTCCTCCTTATTTCGCACGACCGGGCCCTGCTTGACCAGCTCTGCAAATCCACCCTTTCCATCGAGATGGCGGATCTGGTTCCCTACACGGGCAATTATACCTCCTTCCTCCAACAACGCGCGGAACGTCAGGAACAGCTCGAGACCACCCGTAAAAGCCAGGAGCGCAAGATTGCCCAGACAGAGCGCTTCATCGAGCGCTTCCGCTACAAGGCCTCGAAGGCTTCCCAAGTACAGAGCCGGATCAAACAACTCGACAAAATCGACCGTATTGAGACGGAATCCGCAGACCGGACAATTCATTTTGAGTTTCCCCTTTCCCGGAAGAGCGGCCACACCGTTGTTACTGCCGAGGGTATCCACAAAGCCTATGGCCCAACCCGTGTCTTCAAGGACTTTTCCCTTGAAATTGAAAAGGGCGACCGCGTCGGCGTGGTCGGTCTCAACGGGGCTGGCAAGTCCACCCTGGCACGGATCCTTGCCGGGCGCGAGCCAGCCGATGCGGGCAAAATTGAGCTGGGCCACCAAGTCGATGTCGGCTACTTCGCCCAGGACCAGAGCGAGGAACTCGACAAGAAACAATCCGTCTTTGAAGTCGCCGCAGGTCCGCCGGTACGGGCAAACAATACGCATATCCGATCAATTCTCGGGGCCTTCCTCTTTTCCGGTGATGACATGGACAAGCCGGTCAGCGTCCTCTCTGGAGGCGAGAAGAACCGCCTTGCCCTCGCCCGCCTGCTCCTCTGCCCCGCCAATTTCCTCATTTTGGACGAACCCACCAATCACCTCGATATGGCCAGTAAGGCAGTCCTGCAGGAGGCCCTTCAGACTTTTCCCGGGACGACGTTTGTTGTTTCCCACGATCGACATTTTCTCAATCCCGTGGTCAACAAGATCCTTGAGATCCAACCGGGTAGCGTGCGCACCTTTCCCGGCAATCTTGAGGACTACATGTGGAAAATGGATCAGGAACGATCCCGCGAGAACAAGGGACAGGTAACTTATCAGTCGCAAAAATCCGCCGAGAACCCCAAGGAACGACGACGGCGCCTCGCCCAGCAACAACAAGCGCTGGCCCCGTTGAAAAAGTCATTTGACCGGTTGGAAGCCGAGATCCTGGACCTTGAGGAGAAGATTGCCCAGCGGGAGGTTGAAATGGCCGAGAAATCCTACTTTGAACAAGGGGAAGCGACGGCAACAGGGGTGAAGGAATACGATACATGGAAGGCTGACCTGACCCGCAAAATGGATCAGTGGGAAAAGACAGGCGCGGAGCTGGAGCAACTGCAGAAGGATCCGGAGTAAGCCACCCATTTTCCTTGAGGCTAGCCGCCATTCTGCTAAACTCCACACATGAGCCTACAGAGCCATTCCTATGAGCGCTGTCGTGCCTTCATCGACAGCAACTTTGTCCAACCCCAACCGGAGAGTCCGCGCGCCCCGCTTGCCCTGACGATATCCCGTGAAGCTTACAGCGGGTGCCATGAGATTGCGGAGGAATTGATCCGTCTCCTGCAAAAGGACAAGCGCCTGGGTGAGCACAGCTGGGCCCTGTTTGACCGTGATCTTGTACACAAGGTTCTCGAGGATCACCACCTTCCCAAGGCAATGGCCAAATACATGCCGGAGGACAGGGACCACAACTTCACCGGACTGATCAATGAAATCCTTGGGCTGCATCCATCCCAGTGGGAATTATTTCATCATACCTGTGACAGCATCCTCAAACTCGCCAATATCGGGAATGTCATCGTTATCGGAAGAGGCGCCCACATCATCACGAGGCACTTGAGGCACGTCGTCCATGTTCGGGTTATCTGTCCGCTCGAAAAACGCGCCAGCCGGGCGAGTTTGCGGATGGATATTTCCTACGAGGAGGCCTTGAAAACAATCAAGCTGGACGATGCCGCGCGGGCGGCCTTTGTGAAATCGCACTTTGATGAGGCCGTCAACGATCCGATGGCCTATCATCTCATTCTAAACACTGGAAAACTGGATCATCTCGAGGCAGCACAGATTCTTTACCAGACATTGCGTACGCGCTGATTGACAAATCTTCCTTCAGCAGGTCCTTTGACCACATGGCAGCCATCCCTCCACCCGAAGCAATTTCACTCATCGGTGATACCGTTGCCATCAAGTGGCCAGACGGACAGGAAGATTACTTTCCCATGGAGCGCCTGCGCGCCCTCTCCCCCAGCGCCGACAATATCGGCGAGCCGGATATCTTCGGCAATATTCACGGGGCCGATCCCCGGACGGAATTCCCTGGCGTCACGGTGACCGACTTCGAACTGGTCGGGCGCTATGCCGTCCGCTTCATCTTCAGCGACGGCCACCAGACAGGGCTCTTTTCCTTCGAGTATCTCCTGGAACTCAGCAAGGAAATGTAGGGGACAGGTTTATCCTGCGGCTTCGTGGTATCGCGGCAAAAATTCGCCCGCTACGGTTCAGCCAATTGCTTCGTCCATCTTCCGTTCTTGAAGGAACGGTGCAGGATCCGAGGCAAAGTGCCCGGGCGAGACCTCCGTCATCTCAGCGCGGTCACGTTCACCGGCGCCTGTCATGAAAAGTGGTGACGGCGGATCACCTTCAAGGACAATTCGTTTGCGGGACCGTTCCACCTCGGGATCGGGAACCGGAATGGCACTGATCAAGGCCTTCGTGTACGGATGATAAGCGTTGTCCATGATCTCCATCGCTTCACCCAACTCAACCAGACGACCCAAATACATGACGGCAATCCGGTCGGAAATATATTTCACCACGGAGAGATCATGTGAGATAAAGATCATCGTGAGTCCCATCTCGGCGGTCAGGTTCTTCAACAGGTTGAGAATCTGGGACTGGATGGACACATCAAGCGCGGACACCGGCTCATCAGCGATGATGAGTTTTGGTTCCGGGGCAAGGGCACGGGCGATGGCAATTCGCTGACGCTGGCCACCGGAAAACTCGTGCGGGTATTTCTTCATCTGGGCCGGATTAAGGCCGACGGTCTTCATGAGCGAGCCAACCGCATTGACCAACTCGCGGCCCTTGTAGTCATGGCGCGTGCGGATGGCTTCCGAAAGTGTGTCGTATACCGTCATCCGCGGATTGAGCGATGCATAGGGATCCTGGAAGATCATCTGGAAGTTCAGACGTTCCTGGCGCACTTCGTCCGCGGAAAGACTAGTCAGCTCTTTCCCCTCAAGCGTGATGCGACCGCCGGTCGCCTGCTGCAACTGCATGATGGTCCGCGACAGGGTTGTCTTGCCGCAACCGGATTCACCGACAAGGCCGAGAATCTCACCTTTTTGTAGTGATAAACTAATACCATCAACAGCCCGCACATGACCGATAGTCCTTTTGCGGATCATGCCCTTGGTAATGGGAAACCAGGTCTTGACGCCCTCAAGTGTCAGGAAATCAGCGGCCATCGAGCACCTCCTCAAGCGGTGGAAGGATGACATCGGACTCGCGCACCCAATGGGTTTCCGAAACCTGTCTCAAAGGCGGTGGCGTGTTATCCCACTTGCCCCCGCTGCTGATACCCTCGCGCAGGGCAAACGCATCACCGGGAATCGGCCTCGACAAGTCCGGGGGCAGACCCGGAATCGTGTAGAGCGGCTTCCCCTTGCTGCCAAGCGAGGGAATGCTCCGTTGCAGAGCAACCGTGTAGGGATGCTGGGCATTGTGAAATACATCATCCGCTGTCCCCGACTCGACAATTTTTCCGGCGTACATGACATTGACGCGGTCGCACATTCCCGCGACAACCCCGAGGTCGTGCGTGATCAAGATGACCGCACTGTTGTTGGCCTTCTGCCGCTCACGGATCAGCTCGAGAATCTGCGCTTGCACAGTCACGTCCAGAGCGGTTGTTGGCTCGTCAGCAATGAGAATGTCGGGATGTGTGATCATCGCCATCGCAATCATCACGCGTTGACGCATGCCTCCTGAAAATTCGTGTGGATAGAAATGGATCCGGGTTGAGGCCTCCGTGATGCCGACTTCTTCAAGTGCCTGAATAGACCGGGCCAGGGCCTCTTTCTTGTTGATGTCCTCGTGGAGCCGAAGGGCCTCAATGAGCTGCGTCGAGACACGCAGGTACGGATTGAGGGAAGTCATCGGATCCTGAAAAATCATGGAGACCCGCTTGCCGCGAATGGCCTGCAAATCCTTGTTGCGGCAAGCGAGCAAATCGGTCTTGCCGTCGAAAATGGCCTGCCCACCCTCAATACGACCGGGCGGTTGAGGCACCAGCCCCATCAAGGAATAACAACTGACCGATTTACCGGAACCCGATTCACCCACAATCCCGAGAGTCTCCCCACGGTTTACGGAAAAGGAGACACCATCAACGGCCCGCACGGTTCCGTTGCGCGTGTGGAAGTAAGTCTTGAGGTCCTTGACGTCGAGTATCGGCATTTCAGGAATCAGTCTTTGCTTGATTTGGGATCGAGCGCGTCACGCAGCCCGTCTCCAAGAAAATTCAGGGAAAAGAGAGTCAGGGAGAAGAAGAAGGCGGGGATAATCAGCAGGTACGGATACAACTGGATGTTGTCGGCCCCAAGCTTGATCAGGCTTCCCCAAGAAGGCATGGGCGGTTGCACACCAAGTCCAAGAAAGCTCAGGAAGCTCTCCAGCAGCATGACTGCCGGGACCGTCAATGTGGCATACACGACAACCACCCCGAGAACATTGGGAATGATGTGCCGCAGAATGATCCTGCGCGTCGAATAGCCAAGGGAAACGGCCGCCTCGACAAACTCCTGCTTTTTCAGGCTGAGGACTTGTCCACGCACAATTCGCGCCATGGTCAACCATTCGACCGCGCCAATGACCACAAACAGAAGCACAATACTTCGCTCAAAAATGGTCATCAGGAGAATGACGAAAATCGTGAACGGAAGTGCGTAAAGGACATCGACAATCCGCATCATGCCGGCATCCACTTTCCCACCGATGTAGGCGGCTGTAGCGCCATAGGTCACCCCGATCAGAAGCGAGACCGTGGTGGCGATGATTCCCACCCCGAGCGAGACACGCCCGCCCACCATGACACGCGTCAGTTGGTCACGCCCGAGATCGTCCGTCCCGAAAAGGTGCGCCAGACCCGGTCCGACCAAGGTCTTGTCGAGATCATTGCTCCGGTAGTCATGAGGCGAAAGGAACGGCCCGATAAAACAAAAGGCGACCATGAACACGAGCACCCAGAAAGAGGCGAGCGCGAGATGGTTTTTGCGAAGGCGATGCCAGGCATCCTGCCAGAGGGACGTTCCCGACTCAAGGGCATCCAGATCGACCGCGACTTCCGGAAGGCGTTTTTCCGAGGGACTGAGATTTGTATTCATCGACATCAGGAATCTTCAAACCGCAGACGGGGATTAAGGATGACTTGCACAATATCCACGAGGAGATTGGCAGCGGTTATGAGAACCGCGTAAAGAATGACAGTTCCCAGCACGAGCGTGTAGTCGCGGTCAAAAGCGGAGCTGACAAACTCGCGGCCCATACCCGGGATTTGGAAGATGGTCTCGACGACAAAGCTTCCCGAAATAATTCCGGCAAGTGCAGGCCCCAAAAAGGTGACAACCGGCAAGAGCCCGCCTTTGAGCGTGTGAAAAACAATTACCCGCCAGAAGGGAACGCCCTTGGCCACCGCCGTCCGGATGAAATCCTGGGAAAGCACTTCAAGCATGCCGCCACGGGTGATACGGGCGATGACGGCCGCATAGACCAACCCGATTGTCAGGGCCGGCAGCACGCGGTCTGCCGGGACAAACCAGCCCGAGACGTTGAACCAGCCCAGCCAGACCCCGAAGACAAGGGCCAGAATCGGTCCAAGGACAAAGGTGGGCAGACATATACCAATCATCGCGAGCGACATCGGCACATAATCAGCGAGGGTGTTTCGATAAACGGCTGCGACAATTCCAATCGGCAAACCAATTCCCAGGGAAATGAGCAAGGCCCATGCACCCAGTTCAAAACTCACAGGAAAACTTGCGGCAAGGATCTGGTTGACTGAGCGGGTTTCCGTAAAGGAAGGACCGAGGTCGCCCTTGACCAGCTGGCCAAGATAATTCGCGTATTGCACCATTACAGGCTGATCAAGTCCGTAGTGGGCCATCAGGCGCTGCTTGATATGTTCAGGCATCTTCCGCTCCGCGCTGAAAGGATCGCCGGGAGCAAACCGCACCATGAAAAAGGTGACGGTGATGATCACAAAAAGGACGACGACAGCTTGTACGAGGCGTTTGGCGATGAACTTGAACATGAATCCCTACTCGCTGAGATAAAGGTATTTGAAGGGACGGTTGTCCAGTAGTTTCGGGGACCAGCCTTTGAGCCGCGGATCCATCAGGTAAATCCGGGTGTAGGAATAAAGGGGGACAATCGGGAGTTCCTCGAGCAGGATGGCTTCCGCTTCCATAAGGCTGGTGAAGTGCTCCTCCTCTGTCTTGGAACGGAAGGCCGCATTGATCAAGGAGTCATAGCGGTCATTACCCCACCCTGTATCGTTGTTGCCATTGCCTGTGGTGAACATTTCCAGAAAAGTGATCGGATCCATGTAATCCCCGATCCATCCGGAACGGGAAATGTCATAATCCAGATGACTCTGCGCATCCAGGTAGACCTTCCACTCCTTGTTCTCCAGTTGCATGTTGATGCCGAGGTTCTTGTTCCACATGGCAACAACCGCCTCGGCGATCTTGCGGTGGCCCTCTGATGTATTGAAAAGTAAATACAAATCCGGGAAGCCCTCCCCGCCCGGGTAGCCCGCCTCGGCAAGGTAGCCGCGTGCACGCTCGGGATCGTAGGAAAGGACATCCGGTGCCGAGAACCCCTTGAATCCAGCGGGCACATAGGCTTTTGAAGGCTTTTGATCACCAAGTGAGACCTTGTCGACAATGGCCTGCCGGTCGATGGCGTAGTTCAGCGCCTTCCGCACAAGCGGATTATCCAGCGGCTCACGCTCAACATTGAGCCGGTAAAAATATGTCCCAAGGTAATCGTCAATGTGGATCAGATCCGGCTTGGTCTTGCGTAGGATCGGTATGTCGTTGGTCGGGACCGTGCCGGTGACATGCAGCAACCCGGAATCAAACATACGCTTTTCCGTGTTATCGTCCTCGACCGGGAAGAAATAGACCTCGTTCAGCTGCATGCGCTCGCGATCCCAGTAAGTCGGGCTCTTGACGACCCGGAGGTATTGGTTGGGCAACCAGGTATCCAGAACAAAAGCCCCGTTCCCGACATAGTTGCCCGGAAGGGTCCATGTCCCGCTCATGTCGAAGGGACCGCCATGGGCCTCAATTGTTGCCGGGTGGACAGGGAACCAACTGTAGTGCTTGAGCATGCTGAGGAAATAAGGCGTGGGACCAACCAGCTCGATCCGGAGGGTTTTATCATCCACGGCGACAACGCCCACCTCGTTGAAATCCGACACTTCGCCATTTTTGTAGGCTTCCCCGTTCTTCAGGACATAGAGCATCTGGGAATACTCCCCGGGAAAGTCCGGATTGAGCATGCGCTCATAGGAAAAGACAAAATCCTGGGCTGTGACAGGGTCGCCGTTGCTCCACAAGGCGTCTTCACGGAGAAAAAAGGTCCACGTGCTGGCGTCCTCGTTGGCTTCCCATCGTTCCGCCACACCCGGCTCAGGCAGGTTGTCATCGGTCGGATGGTAGGCAATCAAGCCCTCCAGAAGGACCGAGATTATCTTATTTTCGGTCACTCCGGTGGCACGCTGGGGATCGAGGGTCTTGGGCTCCGCTCCATTCCCAAAGAGCAGAATGCCTTGTTCGACGCCCTCATCGGCATTCGGGATGCCCGCACCGCATCCAGCAAGGAAAACCCCTCCGAGACCAATACAGGCCAGTTGACCCAGCCGGTTAATGATTAAAGCAAAGGATGACTGCATCGCCCCAAGGTCAGTATTTCCAAAGAAATTGCAAATCCGATTGAGTTTCTCACGGGACTCGCGACATTGCCCCCATCAACCAGCTCGCCAAGAAAGAATTTTAATGCCTGACCTACCAAACCACAAGCGCTTCGATTGCCACATGCACACGCCTCTCTGCGGACACGCAGAGGGCGATACGATCGAATATGTGGATGCCGCTTCCGAAAACGGAATCTCCCTGATTACATTTACCTGTCACATCCCGATGCGGGAGGACCGCTTTGCCCAGGAGGGTATCCGGATGCGCCTGAATGACATGCCGCGCTACAGGAAAATGGTTGAAGAAGCGCGCGTGCACGGTGAATCGAAAGGGGTTGAAGTCCTTTACGGAATTGAGGCCGAGATTCACCCGGATGAAGAGGCCATGGTGGAAATGGAGGCTCTCATCCAGTCGGAACCATTCGATTTTGTCCTTGGCTCGCTTCATCACATGCTCCCGGCCTTCCGCGATTGGCTGGCGGCCAACAACTGCACATCCGACGCGGAGAAGATTCGAGAATACTTTAAATGCCTCGGCCAAGGCGCTGCCAGCGGGCGCTATCACAGCCTCTCCCACCCCGACGTGATCCGTGTATATTCAACGCTGGAAGGGCAGTTCGATCCGGTCGCTTATGAGCCTGAGATCCAAGCCTTTCTCGATGTCGTGGCGCAAAGCGATGTCTGCCTGGAAATCAACACCAGCGGTCTCATCAAGGGAGATTTTGTCGTGCACCCGGACCCGCTCATCATGCAATGGGCGCTCGATCGGAAAATCCCGTTTACCATCGGGTCTGACTCCCACACTCCAGCCCGCGTTGGCATGCACTTTGAGGAAGTTATCGAGGAATACCGGGAACTGGGCTTGAAAGAGCTCCATTACTTCCGCGGCGGCCAAAGACAGACGGTCGGGATTTGAGCGGGAATTATTTCTTCTCGCAATGGGGATTTACCTTTTGCAATCTCTGGCCCCAACATGGGTACAGCAGTTAAGGAATCATGGAATTCGCGACTGGGCGTCATCCTTGCGGTGTCGGGTAGCGCGGTTGGACTGGGAAATTTTCTCCGCTTTCCGGGACAAGTGGCACAATACGGCGGAGGGGCCTTCATGGTGGCCTACTTTATCTCCTTTCTCCTCATCGGGCTTCCCATTTGCTGGGCTGAGTGGTCGATGGGGCGCTACGGTGGACAGCGGGGATTCCATACCACCGTGGGCATCCTGAACGCCGTCACCAAGCATCCGGCAGGCAAATACCTCGGAATCATCGGGATCATCATCCCAATTATCATCTACATGTACTACGTCTTGATCGAGGCATGGTGCCTTGGTTATGCGGTCAACTTCATGGCCGGGCGGATGAACTTCAGCGATGCCTCGCAGGTCAGCGATTTCTTTGTCGCCTTCACGGGGGCCGCTGCGGACGGCAGCGGGCTCGGGTTCAAGGGTATTTCGCAGGTCGGTATCTTCCTGCTCCTCTGTTTTGCGCTGAATTTCTACCTCATATATCGCGGCCTTTCCAAGGGGATCGAGTTTTTCTGCAAATACGCGATGCCGGCATTGATTGTTCTCGCCGTCATAATTCTCGTGCGGGTCCTGACTCTCGGGACTCCCGATCCAGCAACCCCGCAGAATTCGATCAATGCGGGCCTCGGCTTCATGTGGAACCCGACCAAGGTGATGGTCGTCGAGACAAGCGTCGACGGTGAATCCGGAGAGCTGGTGAGTACCGAGACCCCCGTTTTCGGAAAGCGCTTCATCGCTGAGGCGGAGGAACGGGCAGCCATTGAACCAGGTGTTGAAATTCGCCACATCGGCATTTTGGAACAGCTGAAGAATCCACAAATCTGGCTTGCTGCCGCCGGACAGATTTTCTTTTCCCTCTCGGTTGGTTTCGGGATCATCATGACCTACGCCAGTTATCTAAGCGAAAAGGACGATGTCGTCTTGAGCGGGCTGGCGGCAACCAGCGCCAACGAATTCTGTGAAGTTGCCCTTGGGGGATTAATCACCATCCCGGCATCGGTGGCCTTTCTTGGGGCGGCCGGAGCAGTCGGCAGCACCTTTGCCTTGGGATTCAATGTCCTGCCGAATGTTTTCAGTGTTATGCCGGCGGGGAGCTTTTTCGGATTCCTGTTTTTCTTCCTGCTTTTCCTTGCCGCAGTGACCAGCTCCCTGTCCATGCTTCAGCCGGGCATTGCCTTCCTGGAAAATGCGCTGGATATCAACCGGCGCCAATCGGTTGCAATCCTCGGCTTCATCACGGGCCTCGGCACCCTCTTCGTGGTCTATTTCTCAGGCGACCTGAAGGCCCTTGATACGATGGACTTCTGGATCGGCACCTTCCTGATCTTCATTCTGGCAACTCTGCAAATCATCGTCTTCGCCTGGGTCTTCGGCATTCCCAAGGGATTCAATGAGGCCTCAAAGGGCGCCAGCATCATGATCCCCCGCATATTTGGCCCGATCATGAAATATGTGACTCCGGTCTTTCTCCTGACTATTTTCTTTTTCTGGGTCTCTGAGAATCTCTTCGGCTACAACCTGATCACCGGTGAAGCCCGACCGTCGGCCTATGTGACTGACCTGTTCGGGGAAATCCCCAACCAGGTCGCATGGCTCTCCGTCGCAGTTATCCTGATGCTCTTCGGCTTTGTTTTCCTGATCGTCAACTCAAGCGCCTATTTCCAGAAGATTTCCCATGCGATCAAAACAACCACTAAACAGGAGGAAGAAGCATGAATACAGGTGGATGGATTATAATGGCCCTTTCCGTAGGAACCGTTTCAACCCTCTTTTGCTGGTGCATCTGGAAAGTCCTGACCACGCCCGGCGAGACCGAACACATTCACGGGTTTGAAATAGAGACCCCGGATGAAAAGGCGGACCGCGGAAACTCTTGAGTCGCCAGAACAGCACTTGATCGACTCCCTTTGATTCATGTCCAGGTTTTTGCTGATCCTTCTAATGCTTACGCCCTTGGTGGGCCTCGCCGAACTCGATCGCACCCTGAAAGTTGGCGTGCGTGATGTCCCTCCCTTCTCCGTCAAAACAAGCTCGGGAACATGGGAAGGCATTTCGGTTGAGCTCTGGGACCAACTCGCCGCCGATCTCGGCTGGGAATATGAGTGGGTGGAATTTAATTCCGTAACCTCCCTCCTTGATTCATTGGAATCCGGCTCAATCGACATAATCGCCTCCAGCATCAGCATCACCGCTGGCAGGGAGGAACGCTTCGATTTTGCACATCCATTCCTCAGCTCCAACCTGGCCATTCTCGCCCAACAGAAAAATGAAAACCGTTGGATCCGGGTCGCCCGAAGTTTTATATCCCTTCCGTTTATGGCCGCCTTGGGAAGCCTTGCCCTTGTCCTTCTCTTGGCAGGAGCGACCCTCTACTTCTTTGAACGAAAAGCCAACCCGGAGCAATTCAGTGACAAACCGGTCGAGGGCCTCGGGGACGCGTTCTGGTGGGCCGCGGTCACGATGACAACAGTCGGCTACGGGGATAAGTCACCGGTATCTCTTGGCGGTCGCCTGATCGCCCTGCTCTGGATGTTCATCTCCGTGATTATCCTGTCCACTTTCACAGCTTCCATTGTTTCCTCCCTTGCCCTTCCGGACACCGCCCAGCCGATTGAAGGCATTGAAGACCTCCGCTCGGAAAGAGTAGCCACCGTGGAGGGTTCAACCGCGGACATCCTGCTTGGAGCCAACCAGTTGCGCCCTGTTTACGTCGATAATTTCAGGGAATTTGCGGAAATTTTCGAATCGTCTCAAATTGAAGCCGCGGTGTATGACAAGCCCACCCTGCAATTCCTGACCAAACAGATGGGACGCGGTTTTTACCTGATCGACCTGCTCAATAATCAGGAAGACTATGGGTTTGTCCTGCCTGAAAACAGTCCCCTCCGGGAGGCCATCAATCGGGAACTGCTCATGCTGCTGCAACAGCCGCGCTGGCATGCGCTCAAGGCAAGGTATCTGCAGTAGGGAACGTCGGGCTTTTGGATTGCCTCTGGCAATTCATGCGCTCACCAATTGAGGCATACTTTTATGAAAACTTCAGCAGCTTATCAGGAACTCCTCACCACCTTGAAACGCCTTGATCGGCTCGGATCGATTGGCGGGCTCCTCTCGTGGGATGAATCGGTCAATATGCCACCCGAAGGTTCCGGCCTGCGCGGCGAACAACAGGGGCTTTTTACCGAGATTTTTCATCGCGAAGCATCAAGCCCACGGATCGGTGAGTTACTGAATACCCTCGAGAGTGACGCCACAAATCTCGATGAGGCGCAAAAGGCCGTCATCCGGGACGCCCGCAAGGATTTTGACCGCCTGACGCGCATCCCTGCAGAATTTGCCGCCCGCAAGGCGGAAGCCCGCACCGCTTCATTCAAGGCCTGGATCGAAGCAAGGGAGAAGGACGATTACGCACACTTTCAGCCGTATCTTCAGGAACAACTGGAGTTTGCCAAAGAGGAAGCGGGCTTTCTCGAGGCACCGAACATCTACGACTACTGGGTAGACCAGTTCGATCCGGGCATGACCAGCGCCATCATTGAACCGGTTTTCGCCAAGCTCCTGCCTGAACTGAAATCGATTGTGGAAACAATTCTCGCCTGCCCGGATCAGCCGGACAGCTCCATTTTCAAAGGGTTTCCCATTCCCGCACAGGAGGCCTTCCTGCGTGAGGTCGTCGGCACCCTCGGCTTCGAATTCAAGCGGGGCCGCATTGATACTGCCGTGCACCCGTTCTGCGGGGGCCATCCACAGGACACGCGCATGACAACGCGCTTCGATGAGAACAATCCACTCGATTCCATCACCAGCTCGATCCATGAAACCGGGCACGCTCTCTATGAACAGGGCCTGTTGGATGAATTTGCCGGGACCGCCCTTGGTGACTCGGTTGGCATGGCCTTCCATGAATCCCAATCGCGGATGTGGGAAAACCAGGTCGGGCGTAGCCGCGAATTCTGGAAATACTGGGAGCCGCGTTACCGGGAGGCCTTCCCCAGCCAATTGGAAAAGATCGGGTCGGAACAATTCTACCGGGCGATCAACAAAGTTGGCCTGACTCCGATCCGGGTTGATGCGGATGAGGTGACCTACAATTTACATATCATGCTCCGTTTTGAGCTTGAAAAGGGGCTTTTCGATGGGTCAATCGACACGAAATCCCTGCCGGAAGCATGGGCCGATGCCTCACAAAGGATCCTCGGGTTCACTCCGGAAAGCAACCGCGAGGGCTGCCTGCAGGATATTCACTGGTCAGACGGCCTCTTTGGCTATTTCCCGTCCTACTGCCTTGGAAACCTCCTCGCCGCCCAGCTCTGGTACCACATTCTCGGGCAAATCCCGGATTTGGAGAGCCACTTCGAAAAAGGTGAGTTTCAGCCCCTTCTCGATTGGCTGCGCCGGAACATCCACTCGAAAGGCCGGCGCAAGTTTACCCTTGAATTTATCAACGAGTTGACTGGAAAGGAACTTTCCCACGAGTTCCTTGTCCGGTATCTTAAGGAACGCTATTTGCCACTTTACACAGCTTCCTAATCTTTCAAATGTCTCCGAAAACCATTATGCGCCCGCTTTTAACTATTCTCCTCATTCTCACTGCCACGTCGGCCTTTGGACAAACCGTCCTGCTGAACACGCGCCTGTATCCGTTTGAGAACCTCACTCAGGATCAAGACACGCTGCAGCTCGACCTTCAGGACTTCTTCCAGACCTACCCAGCGCCGGGTCCGGTAGCCACCCTGAATATCCGCAAGCCGGTCTCGGAGGGGTTGAAAATCTTTTCTGTCGACTCAAATTCAGTCGAACTGATGTCCTACAAGCTGGCCTCCGGAGGTTCCTACGACGATCCTTACAGCGTCAGCGCAAATGATTTTGAATGGACTGAGCATCAGGTGCAATTCCAGCTGCTTGGTGACGAGGCTCCACTTACGGTGGCCAATTTCAAAACCTATGCCGACGACGGGGCTCTCTCGAACACCATTGTTCACCGCAACGAATCCACCGGGCGTCGCATCGGTGTGAATGGCTTGGAAACTTTCAACCCGTTGCCAATAATCCAATCTGGAGGATTTCGGTTATACGATACCGATGATTACCTTCTCGAATGGGTAGACACTCGTCCAGCAATCACCTTTGAGGAAACACGGGACAACACCAAGGGAACCATTGCCATGGCGCGTACCTCCGCCCTGAATTCCGCCACTTCCCAGTTTTTTATTAACCTGGAAAACAATTCGAATGCGTTCGGCAGCGCTTACACCGTGTTTGGGGAATTGATCGAGCCAGAGACCAGCCAGCCGATCCTCGATGATTTCGCCAATACGGACACGTATGACCTCTCATCGGTCAAGTCGAACGGACAACCAAACATCTTCGGTGGCCTGCCCTTTGCGGCCCTTCCGATGTACACGCCCGCATGGAATGAGAAAGCCAGCTATGTTCGCTTTACCTCCATCTCCGTCTCGGACGGTGATCCTTCGGGCCTCACATACAGCTGGGCATTTGTCGATGACGATGGGGAGGTGACTGATGAGGAGGCCGCCAACCGCGCCAGCTTTGATATTCAGATCAACGGATCAGAATTGGTCGTGAAGCGACTCGACAGCGGGGAAGCTCAAGTCGAGGTCACCGCAACCAACGGGTCCGGCGAAAGTGCCAGTTTTGAGGTTAGCCTGATCTCCTTCAATCTTGCCGCGCTCAGCGAATTCCCGACTGCCACCATCCAACAAGGTGGTATTCTTGCAAGCCCGTGGTATGGATCCTTCTACGCTGAAACTTTCCCATGGATTGTCCATGAAAACCACGGGCACCAGTATGTGGAACTCTACCAGTACCGCAGCAATCCGGATAACCCGAATAGCCAGCTCCTGAATGGCACCATGTACTACGATTACAATTTGGAATCGTATCTCTACACCTTTAGCGGGCTCTACCCGAAAATGTACGTATTCTCCCTCGGAAAGTGGGTCGAGTATATTGAAGACACAGGCAACGGCGATGGTACCTCACGCTGGTTCTATGTCTTTGATGGTGACAACTCCGGGTTCGTAATCGAGTCGGACTTGTAATATTTCCGTGCCCTGACGGGGCGCCCGTTTTTAGCCCCAGGCATCCGTTCCCGCGTTGCGGGTCCGTCAGCATCGGCTACATATTCCGGCCCGTTGGGCCATTGCTCGAGCCAGCAAACTATTTCCCTGTTTCCCCCCGCGGCCCGAAGGGCTGGCGGATCTAGCCCAGGTTGAGGGACCCGCAACGCGGGGACCGATGCCTGGGTTTTGTGCGCGGAAACGACATGGCGCCCTGACGGGGCGCCGGAACGAGGCCCTACTTCGGCTCTTGCCAGTGGATCACTTCACGGAACTCCGCCCGAAGAAGATCTTCCATTTCCTTGCGCAAGGAGGCAGGAACTTTTTCGATTGCACTTTCCAGATCAAGGAGCGGTTCCCGCACATCAAAGATCTCCTCGCCGGGAAGCTCGGATTCATTTGCTTCCTCTTCGAAATCAGCAGGGTCCTCAACGTCGTCCAGCGCGGGTGTTTCGAGCTCATCGGGAAGCGCTTGGGCTTCATCGGGGACATCCGCGCTCTCTACTGCGGCCACGGATACCGGCTCATCCGGCAGGAAAATGGGCGTCAAGCCCCGCTTGTTCTCAGGAATCAGGCGTTTTTTTTTACGCTCTCACCGGAATCCTGAAGGCCCTTGAGCTCACGGACGAGATTATCGATGGCCCGCACCTGGCTGGCCTCGACTGCGCGAAGGAGCGCCACCTCAAAGTTCACCTTTTCGGAAAGGCCTTTTTGCAGGCCAGTTTCACTCTGTTGAAGCGCGTCGAGCATGCGCAGGAGCGACTCCGAGGAGAGGCTCGCTCCCAGCTTCGAGGATTTACCGCCACCCTGAATTGCTTCCATAAGCGATTCACGGACAAGGGTTTCCAGATCAAGAAGAACCCGATATAGGTCGCGGCCTTCGGCACTGAAAGTCTCAACGAGCTGGACGATAGTCGGGAAATCCGCCTTGCCCATGGCTTCGCCCAGCTGCTCGATCCGGGATGATCCGACCAACCCGTAGACATCGAGCACATCCTGCTCGGAAATCTCTGTCCCGCAGAAGGAAATCATCTGGTCGAGAATGGACTGGGCATCGCGCATGCCACCGCTGGCCAGCCGGGCAATCGACCAGAGCGCTTTCTCATCCACTTTCACCTTCTCGGACTTGGCAATTTGGGTCAGCCGCTCAACGAGAACCTCCTCGGAAATCGGACGAAATTCAAAGCGCTGACAGCGCGAAACAATTGTCGCCAGGACCTTTTGCGCTTCCGTGGTCGCGAAGATGAATTTCACATGTGCCGGTGGCTCCTCAAGCGTCTTCAGAAGCGCATTAAAGGCGGAGGTCGACAACATGTGCACCTCATCGATTATATAGATTTTGAAAGTGCACTGGGCTGGAGCGTACTGGCACTCCTCACGCAGGGCACGGATCTGGTCAACGGAATTGTTGGAGGCCCCGTCAATCTCGATCACGTCCATGCAGCTGCCATTCATGATGGCCTGGCTGATCTCCGTCTCGTCGGAGGGATTGCTCTTGGGCCCGCCTTCTGCATTCAAGGCCTTTGCGAAGACCCGCGCCGTGGAGGTCTTGCCGGTCCCGCGTGGGCCGACAAACAGGTAGGCGTGGGCAATGCGCTCATTCTCAATGGCATTGCGAAGCGTCCGGACAATGTGATCCTGCCCCACGATATCTTCAAATCGCTGGGGCCGCCATCTGCGGGCGATCACTTGGTATTCCGCCATTCTACTCTGTTTCCGGGGTGATAATTGAAAAAAGTTAAAAAAGAGGGCCAGGCACCCTACGGCACACCCGGGTGCAGGCTACCGTTGCTGCCTTCCGGCCCTGGCGGAATTCACCAACCCGACGTTGCATAGGACCCGGCCCAACCTTCACGTTCCCGCATCCCCATCCGGATTTCAACCCTTTTTTCCGAAGTTTTGCGTAATCTCCACCATCAGGTCGCTGGCCAGCTCCTCCAGATCGTCTTGTAGTGATTCCGGCGATACCGATTTGGGCAGACGCAATCGGGCCTTGGCCTCGAAAATCGGGGTTCCTGACCAGGGTGCCGCCTGCAAACCGGTACTCAATTCCTCGACATTCACGCCTGCCTTCCGGAACGCCTCAAAGATCCGATAGACAATCCCGGGATGGTCCTGGCCGGAAAGCTGCAAGTTGGCAAGTGTCCCTTCAACCGGGCCATCCTCGCTGTCTGCCACTTCAACCGAACACTGGAAACCGTTTTCTTCAAGGAACCCAGTAGCTTCGGCGGAAAAGGCCTCCATGGTGTCACCGGGCAAGTTGATTCGGAGAATTCCTGAAAAGGATCCTCCAAGCCGCATCATCCGGCTGTCCAGCCAGTTTCCTCCATGCTCTGTGGCAATCCTCGCCAGGGTGGCCACTATCCCGGTCTTGTCCGGGCCGATCAGGGTGAGAAGTACTTCGTTCATATCGCCCAGAATAGAATCGGGGAGATGCATTCTGCAACACGGAATAACGTATCCAGTTGCTTGCCATCCGAAGCCCTGAGCGAAGCGAGGGGCGAAGGATGGTGGGAGATACTGGAGTTGAACCAGCGACCTCTTGCGTGTCATGCAAGCGCTCTAACCAACTGAGCTAATCCCCCGTTATCCAAGGGCGATAATCGCCACAAAGGAGGAGAAGTTGAGGATGCCAGCGTGTCTGTCAAGACTTGGATTCAAAGTCTTGAGGTGCAGAAACACGTTGCTGACATCCAAAGCTACGACATATCGCAGCCCTTCAAAATCACGACTCGCTCAGCCGCTTGGCTTCCTTTTCGAAGAGCAGCTCGTGCGTTTCCTCAATGATGGAAAGGAGTTTTTTGCCCGTTGGAAGGCTTGAACAGAGTGCCTCAAGCTCGGAGCGGACAGGATCGATATTCTCCGGGCTGGCTTTCTGCCCTGGGAACCAGTCAGCGGCATTTCCGAGCAGATTATAACGGAACTTGCCATAGTCGGTCATGTCATAGGCGCGGGCTAGATTCCGCAACTGGACAATCCGGCCAATATTGATCTGGCCGGGAATATCCTTGATTGGAGGCAGACCGAGAGCCCACGGATCACGTAATTCCGGTTCGACCTTCTCCTCGTAGCGCGTTTGCAGCCGCTTGAGGATCGGCCGGAGGAGAGCGGGCGCATCGGCGTTCAAATGGGGTAAAACATCGAGATGCTCCTCAAAATCAGAGGGCCGGGCCGCCCCGATACTGAGCGTATGGATCTCTTTGTTAATGAGGCAGAAAAGATCATTAAAAGTCATCGGATGGAGCGGCTCACAGAGCTCATGCAGCAGCGGTGGCGCCTTGTATAGCTGACCGCCCTTGTCACTCGGGCTGATGATGAAGATCCCCATGTCCCGCGCAGTGGCCGCCTCGATGCAGGACCGCGTCTCCTGGTAAATGTAGTACCAGTGGAGATTGATGTAATCGAGGCTTTCGCCGCTCTTTGGCTCCGTGTAGGCAATTGCCTTGTTAATCACCTCGACAGACCCGTGAGTCGAAAATCCGATAAAGCGGCACTTGCCCTCCCTGCGGAGCCGCTGAGCCGCCTCAAAGCAACCGCCGGGGCGGATCGCCCAACCGAGCTTTTCCTCATTGTTGATTCCGTGAAGGCCCAACAGGTCGACATATTCCAATTGAAGGCGATCGAGTGAATCGAGGACATTGGCATAGAACACATCCGAATCAGCATCCAGCCCGACCTTCGTCTGGATGATGAGCTTGTCGCGCTCCAGCTTTGGAAAATACTGCCCAAGCTGGCGTTCTGAACACCCATACCCACGGGCAGTTTCAATGTGGTTGATCCCCACTTCAAGGGAACGATTGATTGTCGCCTCCAGGTTCACCTGGGTCTTGGGATCAATCTCGGACAGCGGCTTATCCTCCCAGCCGTCCTGATAGCGCATTCCACCACAGGAAAAAACCGGCATGGAGAGACCCGTCCGACCAAAACGTCGATATTGCATGGAACGATTGTCAGATGCCATGGCATTAGCATTTACGAGGATCGCGGAATTGGTCAAACCTTGTGCAGGAATAATCTCTCACCCCTTGTTTTTGACTAAAAAAATCCGTTGCGTCTCAGCGTCTTTACGAGAGGATTTTGACATCCATGTTGCACACCCTTCGAATTGAAAACCTCGCCCTGATGGATGCAGTGTCCCTCGAGTTCGAAAAGGGATACACCGCCGTCACTGGCGAAACAGGGGCGGGCAAATCGGTGCTGCTGGGTGCCCTTTCCCTTTTATCCGGGGCACGGGCTGACAAGACGCTGATCCGGCAGGGAACCGATACCTGCACCCTCGAGGCGGCTTTTCATTTCACGGAATCCGCCCAGTTGGACTCCCTTCTAGAACAGATGGGGCTGCCGCTTTGCGAAGAAGGCCAGTTTCTCCTCCGTCGAATTGTCTCCAAATCGAAGCCGTCGCGCATCCAGATCAACGGCGCTATGGCCACCCAGACCCAGCTTCAGGAAATTGGAAAGCAATGGATTGATTTCCATGGACCGGGCGAGCCCCAGAAGCTGTTTCATGAGACGGAACAACTTGCCCTGTTGGACCTCTTTGCAGGCCTGAAAAAGGATTTGGCCGCCTACCGGAAAGAATACCGCGACTGGCGTGGTCAGCTGGAACGGATTGAGGACCTGAGGAAGGAAACGCGCCTTTCGCCCGAGGAGGCCGCCTTTCTTAACTCGCAGATCAAGGAAATCGATGAGCTCAAGCTGACGGATGAGCGCATCAGCCAGCTGGAACAGGATTTCCGGCGTATTTCGAGTTCCCAGGAATTGAAGGAGGCCTGCTCACAGATTGACGGACGCTTTCTTGGTTCCAAGGGCATCTGCAGCCAACTGCAGTCTGTTCTCCCCTTGGCCCGCAAGCTTGCTGAGCTCGACCCCTCAGCCGCTCAATTGGCCGACCGGGTGGAATCACTCGTTATTGAAGCAAACGATTTGTCCGGTGAATGGGCGGAACTGGCCAATGATGCCGACTTTGACCCGCGCCAGATCAAGCAGATTGAGGCGGACATGGACAAATGGCTCAATATCAGGCGGCGCTATGGCGCCTCGGTTGAGACCATTATCGCTAAACGGGAACAAATGGCGGAGCGGCTTTCCTTGCAGGGCAATATCGAGGAAACAATTGAAAAGCTTCAGCAGGAAGCGGACGAGAAACGGTCCGAACTGGCCAAGCTGGCGGCGGCCATGCGCTCGATCCGGCTCAAGGCTGCCCATAAACTGGGCAAGCAGAGCCAGTCCCTTCTGCAGGAACTCGGATTCAAGAACCCGAAACTTTCCATTGAAATTGTCGCCCGTGAAAAGCTCGGTCCATCCGGCGACTGTGAATGCCGAATGACCTTTTCCCCGAACCCCGGGAGCGATCAGCTTCCACTCAACAAGATTGCCTCAAGCGGTGAAATGGCCCGTGTGATGCTCGCCCTGAAGTCGGTCCTTGCGGCCGTCGACGCTACCCCGCTTCTCGTTTTTGATGAAGTGGATTCGAATATCGGCGGAGAGGTCGCAACCTCAGTGGCCGGATTACTGGCCGACCTTGGGCAGGACCACCAGGTTTTCTGTATCACCCACCTCCCACAAGTTGCTGCTGTAGCGAAAAATCACTACCTTGTGGAAAAGGACCAGTCCGACAAGGCGACTACTGTTTCCATCCGATGCCTCAACGACGACAAGACCCGCCGCTTGGATGAATTTGCGCGCATGCTGGGTGATCGCACCTCCAAGTCCGCAAGAAAACACGCGGAAGCCTTGCTCGGTCAATCCTCCTGATCCTCGAGATAGACCAGCTTCATGGGGCGCTGATTGACAAGTTTCGAGACCCAGTTGCGTACCCGTGGATCAATGAGAAACACATTCGTATACCAAAAAACCGGAATGATCGGCTCGGCCTCGAGCATGATCTCCTCGGCTTGCCGGACCATCTCAAGGCGGGAAGCCCGGTCCATCACATGTGTGGAGGCGGATAGGATCCGGTCATATTCAGGATTGGAAAAACCGGTATCATTGTTCGGGCTGTAGGAAAGCAGGGTGCGCAGGAAGGAATACGGATACAGGTTCCCGATCCAGCCCGCCCGGGCAATGTCGTAATCCATTTCCTTTGTCGTATTCAGGTAGACCTTCCACTCTTTGTTTGTCAGTGAAATATCGATACCTAGCTCATTCCGCCACATATTCTGGATAGCCTCAGCAATCTTCCGGTGGTTATCACTCGTATTGAAGAGCAACTCAATTTCAGGGAAGCCCTCCCCGCCCGGATAACCCGCCTCGGCGAGCAACTGCCGTGCCCTGTCGGGATCATACACATCCCGCACCGGCGATTCATAGCCGCCCAGCCCCGAGGGAACCATCGCCGTTGCCACCCGCTCATTTCCCTGCAAAAGGCGGCGGATGATCTGCTCCCGATTAATGGTCAGGGAAAGTGCCTTGCGGACCCGGACGTCATTCATCGGCGGGCGTGTCGTGTTCACGCGATAAAAATAAACCCCGGCAAAGGGATCGAAGCGAATCTTCTCCGGGAATCTCTCCTTGTACACCTGACGCATGTTAACCGGCACAGCATTTGTCACATGGAGCTGCCCGCTCTCGAACGCGCGGAGTTCCGTGTTCACATCACTGATCGGATAGTATTCCACGCCGTCCAGGCGGACCGTTTCGGCATCCCAGTAATAGGGGTTTCTCTCAAGCCGGATGACTGAATCGGGACTCCATTCAACCAGTTTAAAAGGTCCATTGCCCACAAAACTCTCCGGCGCAGTCCAACCACTGGAACGAACCCCTGCTCCGCCGTGGGCCTCGATCGTTGGCGGGTGCACGGGCAGGAATGTGTGATTGAGCAGCATCTTCAAAAAATCCGCCACCGGCTCATTTAATGTAACCCGGAAAACCCGTTCCGACTCAGCGGCGATCCCGACGGTTGAGATGTCCTCTATTTCACCACGGTGGTAGGCTTCCGCTCCCTCAATCATATACATCCAGTCGGCATATTCATTGCCCAGTCCCGGATTCAAAACCCGGCGCCAGGAGTAGACGAAGTTCTCCGCCAGCACGGGATCGCCATTGCTCCAGCGCGCGCCTTCCCTCAGGAAAAAGCGCCAGATTCGGCCGTCTTCGGAAACCTCCCAGCGCTCCGCCACTCCGGGATGCGGAATCTCGTCATTGGTTGGGTGGTAGGCAACCAGTCCCTCCATGAGGCACTGGATAATATTCACCTCGGGAGAGCCTGTCACAGTGTGGGGATCCAAATCACGCGGCTCACCGCCGTTACCCACTCGCAAAATATTCCCCTCCGTCACAGTGCCCACCTTGGAACACCCGGCCAACAGACATAATCCCAACAATATCACGCCCCGCACGACACACTTCATAAAGAACAGGCAATTAAATTCCATCCTGACTGCAACTGTGAAGGTCAATCTGGCCGAAACGCCAAAAGTGCCTCTCCCCAAAAAAGTCCCGACAAAAGTGGACAAAAGCGCCTCTCCCCAAGACAGTGTGGGCATGCAACAAACCGTGGATTGGGGCCGTACCGCCTACCGCGAGGCGTGGGACCGGCAACTGGAGCTTGTTGAAAACCGGAAAGCCGGAGGCTGTGCGGACACCTTGGTCCTGACCGAGCATGAGCCGGTCTTCACCATCGGGGCGCGGCAGGGGGCAGGCGATCATCTGGTCTGGACGCAATCCATGCTGGAAAGCCAGGGAATTGAGGTCGTGAAAACCAACCGGGGAGGCGACATCACCTACCACGGACCAGGCCAAATCGTGGGCTATCCCATCATGAGCCTTCGCGAACGGAAGGACCTGCATGCCTACTTGCGCGAGCTGGAGGAAGTCCTGATCCGGACGGTGGGTCACTTTGGTATCAACGCGACCCGCCGGGAGGGCAAAACGGGGATCTGGATCAAGGATCGGAAAATCGCAGCCATCGGAGTGGCCGTCAAAAGCTGGATTACCTACCATGGGTTTGCCCTGAATGTGAATCCTGATCTGGCCCATTACGCGGGAATTGTCCCCTGTGGAATCACCGATGGGTCCGTGACTTCGCTGGAGCAGGAATGCGAGGCCCCGCCTTTAATCGGACAGGTAAAATCTCGATTGATTCTTGAATTTTGGAACCTTTTCGGAAACCGTACCTGAATATGGATGGTCGCAAACCCAACTGGCTTCGAGCCAAGCTTCCGACAAGCCCGGAATACCGGAAAACGCGTGAGATCGTTGACGACAACACGCTGCATACAGTCTGCCAAAGCGCCCAGTGCCCGAACATGGGCGAATGCTGGAGCCGCCGGACCGCAACGGTAATGATCCTCGGCAATACCTGCACGCGCGCCTGCACCTTCTGCGCGATCAACACTGGACGGCCCACCGAGCTCGACTTGGCTGAACCGGCACGTGTGGCCATGGGCATCCAGAAGATGAATCTGAAGCATGCCGTGGTCACCTCCGTTGCACGGGATGATTTGAAAGACGGTGGGGCTTCCGTCTGGGCGGCGACCATTCGGGCCATCCGCTACCGCAATCCGGAGACCGCCATTGAGGTCCTCATTCCCGATTTCAGGGGACGGCTTGACCAGTTGGACATTGTTTTGGATGCCAAGCCGGACATCCTGAACCACAACATGGAAACGGTGAAGCGGCTTCAACGGCCCGTTCGCAAGACCGCTTCCTGGGAAATCACTTCCAAGGTCCTTTCACATGCCAAGTCGCGTGGCTTCACGACCAAGTCCGGGATCATGCTGGGCATTGGCGAGGAAGAGCACGAAATTGAGGAAACCCTGCGTCATTTGCACGATATCGGGGTCGATATCCTGACGATTGGTCAATATCTCCAGCCTTCCAAGGAGCACCGGAAAATGTTCCGCTGGGTCACGCCCGATGAATTTGACCACTGGAAGGAATTTGGCCTGAAGCTCGGTATCGGAGTGATCGAATCAGGTCCCTTGGTCCGCTCAAGCTACCATGCGGATGAACAATCCGATCGATATAGCCGTTCAAACGAAGAAGCTGCTGTCAGCGCCTGATCGGGAAACCGATAAATTACCGGTCCCTGCCAATCCAACCCTTGCGCCAGAAATAAACCGCCAGGCTGGTTGTTACAGTCAGGCACACTCCCCAGAAGACAAAGTACGAGTACATCCACCCCAATTCGGGAATGTACTCAAAATTCATTCCATAGACACCGGCAATGAAAGTGATTGGGATGAAGAAACTGGCCATGATGGTCAGGACTTTCATGATCTCGTTCATCCGGTTGCCCACGGATGATTGGTACAAGTCATTCAGGCTGGAGGCCGTTTCCCGATAACCCTCAAGAAGATCGATCACCTGCATGGCGTGGTCCTGGACATCCCGAAGAAAGGTCTTGAGGGGATCGGCAATCAGCCCGGAGTCATCCCGATAAAGTCCGTCAACAACTTCACGAATCGGCCAGACGGCCCGGCGCAGAAGGGAAAGATCCCGTTTCATGGAAAAGAGGCGACGCTGGGATGATGGACGCGGACTCTGGGAGATCTCCTCCTCCAGATCCTCCAAGGCGGCCCCATAACCTTCCAGAAGGGGAAACAGGTGGTCCACAATGCTGTCGACAAGGGCATAAAGCAGATAGTCAGCCAGGTTCGAGCGGAACCGGGAGGCGGGCTTTTCAATTCGTTTCCTCACGGAATCGAAAACATCCCCCTCCTCTTCCTGGAAGGAAATCAAGACATCCCTGAAACAGAAGAGACTGACTTGCTCATTTCTCAGCCGGTCATCCTGAACGCGTATTTGTCGGGCCACTACAAGAAGATGGTCCTCAAAGGTCTCGATTTTCGGGCGTTGGCTGGTATTCAAAACGTCCTCGGCAGACAGGGTATGAACACCCATCTGCTTGCAGATTTGATCAACATCGACCGGATTCAGCCCGTCTACATTAATCCATCGAACTGTTCCCTCGGGAGTCCGGGGCGTCGAGAGCAATTCATCGACTGTCTCAAAGTGAACGACCCTGTGATGGTCCGGCCCATAGTCGGTGCAGGTTATCCGCGACTTGCCCTGCGCTGGCCCGCCTTTTGCAAGGTAATGTTCAATTCCCGGTGCGGCCCCAGGTTCCGGCACGGGCGTTGAAAGCGGGTTCGTCGATTTTTTAAAGGGATGAAAAACATCCTTCCCCAAGCCGATTATCCGGGAGGTGAAAAAGCCAGCGGTCTTGGCTATTGCACCTGTCGTTACTTGTCCGACCGTTTTTGTTGAATCTTCCACATGCCGTTTCACGCTACAACCCATGTAGGCTTTTGAGGTCGAAGGCAACGTGGTATTTTGGGGATGTCCGGGAACCTGAAAGGGCTTGCTTGACTTGGAGCGCTCGGCGGGCCCAATTAATAAAGGTCTATTTATCCAGTTACTCTAGTACAAACACGACAGATCTTTTTCATGAGAAATTCCTCCATTCAATTCGGTCTTATTGGGGCCGGTCAGATTGCCCAATTCAGTGCCAAGGCGATTAACAGCCATCCAAAGGCAAAGGTTATCGCTGTACAGGACCTGAATCAGGAGCGAGTGGAAGAACTGCGCCGCAAATTCTCCATCCCACGGGCCCATGAAACAGCTGGTGAGTTGTTTGCGGACCCGGAAGTGGATGCGGTCTATATTGCAGTGCCCAATAAGTTTCATGCACCGCTTGCCAAGCAGGCTCTTGAAGCAGGCAAGCATGTCATTCTTGAAAAGCCGTTTGCCCTGAATTACAGCGAGGCGAAGGAAGTGGTGGAGGTGGCGGAAAAAACCGGCAAGGTCTTTACGCTTGGCATGAACCAGCGCTTTAACAAGGACAGCCTGAAGATCCACCAGCTTGTACAAGACGGGGTCCTGGGAGAAATCTACCACGCAAAGGCATTCTGGTTCAGGCGTTCCGGTATTCCCAAGCTGGGAACATGGTTTGGGAACAAAGCGCTTTCCGGAGGAGGCAGCCTTTACGATATCGGTGTCCACCTTCTTGACCTCGCCCTCTTTACCAGCAGCAACTTTGAACCTGTCAGCGTGACCGGATCCACTTACACCAAATTCGGCAATCGAGGCCTTGGTGAGGGCGACTGGGGCCATTCAGAACGGGAACATCCCGAATTTAATGTGGACGATTTTGCCAGTGCCCTTGTCCGTTTCAAGAACGGTGCAACCGTCACACTGGATGTTTCATGGGCCTGTCATGCCGAAGAGGATAACCGCAACGATGTGCACTTGTACGGCACCGAAGCCGGCGCGCGATGCTTCCCGGCAAAGCTTTTCAAATACGCGGATAAACCCGGGCAATATGAGGTAATTGAAAACCCGGAGGCGCAGCTCCCCTACTCGCCTGATCGATTTCACAATTTCGTCAATCACCTGCTCGGTCAGGAGGCACTCTGCGTGAAGCCGGAGGAAGCCCTCGTCGTGCAGCGCATTCTCGACGCTATCGCCGAATCTTCAGCTACAGGACGGGAAGTCCGGCTCGATTGACCGAACCGGTTTCCGCGTACCAGGAAGGGGTCGTCTGAGCCGACCTAGATCTCGTAGCCTTGTTCGTCGTGAAGACGAAGGTCGAGACCTGCCACTTCGATGTCCTCACTGACCCGTAAGCCAACGGTCAGGTCGACAACTTTGAGTACCACGAAAGAGACAACTCCACTCCAGACGATGGTCACAAGGACACTCAAGGTCTGTGACCAGACTTGTGCACCAACGCTCACACCGTCATCGAGTCCAATTCCGCCCATGAAGGACGCGGCACACAGGCCGGTCAGGATGGCCCCGATGATCCCGCCAACACCATGGACGCCAAAGACATCCAGGCTGTCATCATAACCGAGCTTCTTCTTGACCCGGGTTGCAAAATAGAAGCAGACCGCGCTGGAACAGAAACCAATCAGGAGCGCTCCTGCAGGCCCGGCTGTTCCCGAGGCTGGCGTAATTGCCACCAATCCGGCAACTGCGCCCGTGATCACACCAAGGACACTTGGCTTACCGTGACGGAACCACTCAATGAACATCCATGTCAAGGCGGCCATCGCAGTGGCGAGGTGCGTTACAAGGACAGCCATCCCGGCCACGCCGTCGGCCGCCAGTTGGCTCCCGCCATTAAATCCAAACCATCCGACCCAGAGCATGCTGCCACCCACTACCGCCAGTGGCAGGTTGTGCGGCTTGATCGGATCATTGGGATAGCCCGTCCGCTTGCCCAGCATGATACAGGAAACAAGACCGGCAATCCCGGCATTGATGTGGACAACCGTCCCGCCGGCAAAGTCAAGAACGCCCCAGTCCGCAAAAAGGCCACCGCCCCAGGCCATGTGGCAGATCGGCAAATAGGAGAAAATAGTCCAGAAGGTGAGGAAAAGGAGCATCGCGCTGAACTTCATTCGCTCAGCAAAAGCACCCACAATCAGCGCCGGGGTAATGATGATGAAGGTCATCTGGAACATGATAAAGACCGGCTCCGGAATCGACCCGTTGACGGTATTCACGTCCATGTGGCGCAAAAAAGTGAAATCCAGCCCGCCAATGAATTTGTTCAAGCCGCCGGCACCTTCTGAAAATGCCAGGCTGTAGCCAAAAACCATCCACAAGATGGACATCAGGCCCGCCATGGCCATGCAGTGCATCAATACGCTGAGCACGTTCTTCGCCCGAACAAGGCCTCCGTAGAAAAGGGCTAGGCCCGGCAGTGTCATGAACAGGACCAGCGCACAGGCGACAATCATCCAGGCGGTGTCGCCGGTATTGATTGTTGCCACCTCGGGCAGCTCCTGCGCCTGCAAAAGGGCCGGGAAAAGCGTGAATACAGAAAGAAACGGAGTCGATTTCCAGAGTGTCTTTATCATTGATTTGTGGGGTTGAGTGAAAGCTAAAAAGCAAGCAAAAACCGGGCCAATTCAGGCAATCTGGCAAAGGTTATACATCCGCAATTGTCTGGTCATAAAAGGCCAGGTAATCATCGGGCGCATCTCCAGCGCGGCAGGCCATGGCGCTGCGCGGGTGGCGATTCATCTGCCCGGTGATATTGTAGGGAATGGAAGGTCCCCAGTCGAATTCCTTGCGGATGGGAAGAATGGTATTCTGGATGCACTCGAGGACCGGTCGCAGCTTGAACTTGGGATTGCGGAGGAACCCCAGCAACAGCTCCATTGGACAATTGCCAGCCCCGCGGCCGAGCCCCATCATCGTGGCATCGACCCGGTTACAGCCAAGAATGATCGCTTCAATCGTGTTCGCGAAAGCCAACTGGAGATTATTATGCGCATGCATGCCAACCTCCATTTTTGCCCCCTCAACCGCTTTCATGTACTTCTTCACGAGGTAATCCACCTGCTCGCGATAGAGATTGCCAAAGCTGTCCACGACAACGACCACCCCGGCGGAAGTTTGCGCGCCAATTTCAAGGGCTTTGCTGATCTCCGCCTCGGAAGCCACGGAAACGGCCATGATGTTGAGCGTGGTTTCGTAGCCGAGGGAATGGCAATGCTCGATCATCTCGCGAGCCTCGGAGATCTGGTGCACGTAACACGCCACGCGGATCATGTCCAAAACGCTGTCCTTGCAGGGAAGAATCTGCTTGTTCCAGTCGCTTTTGCCACCGGCGTCCGCCATCGCACAAAGCTTGAGACCCGTCTTCTTCGCAGTGTGGTCGCCCACGACCCGGCGCAGGTCCTTCTCGTCACAATGCCGCCAGGGACCATACTTTTCCTTTGGAAAAACCTTGGGCGAGTTCTTGTAACCGATCTCCATGTAATCGATACCCGCCTCGACACAGGCCGTGTAAACCGCTTTCACCTGATCATCGGTGAAGTTGGAATCGTTAATCAGTCCACCGTCACGGATTGTGCAATCCAGAACCCGAAGTTCAGGCCGGTAGGTTATCCAGGGAGCTTTTTCACTCACGAATTGATATATTTGGGGTTATAGAGGCTGGTTGGAAAATCCAACGATGGAAGCCGGTTCGCTTGCCGCAAGCAGGAAATAGTGTCACGGTGACATAATGGAAGAGGCCCAATACAGCTGTGATATGGAGGTCCGCGATTACGAGTGCGACCTCCAGGGGATTGTCAATAATGCCAATTACCAGCACTATCTGGAACACGCCCGCCACAAGTTCCTGCAGGAACAAGGGGTCGATTTTGCCGAAGTGACCGCCCGCGGTATCTTCCTGATCGTGACGCGGATTGAGATCGACTACAAATATCCCCTCAAGAGCGGTGACCGCTTCCGGGTCAGTCTCCAGCTGGAACGCGTTTCACGGATCCGCTTTGCCTTCATCCAGGAAATTGTCCGCCTCGATGATGAGAAGCTGATCGTTCAGGCAAAGGTCCTCACGGCCGCCATGAATGACAAGGGCCGTCCCATGCTCCCAAAGGAGCTGGAACACCTGCTTAAATAAAGTTTATCAAGGGGCGTTATAGAATCTCGATACGGGCCACAGGCCCGCTTCCAAACCAAGCAACTCTGCTCTGCGGAAATCATGGAAGAATTATTAACGGATAAACCTGCCTGGGGACTCTCCCCCACTCCTCCACTTTTGCATCGCTTCAGCTCGCGATTTTCGTAGGGTAATCGCATGCTTCGTTTCACCCGTGCCATCGTTCCAACCCTTCTCACCGTGGCCATTGTCCTCGGCGGGTACTTCTGGATGCGCGAGGAAATCACCAGCCGGATTTACCGCGAAAAGCTGGATTTCCTTGCCAGCCAGTACTCGGCCCTCGCTGAACAATATAATGCCGCCGTCCGGCAATCCGCCATAACGGAACTCGAGGTGACTGCTGACGCCGTCGCGGTCCTTGTCCGCACTGTGGACGGCTCCATCAGGCGGGTGCCCACCCCCTTCAGTCCGAAGGAGGAACTCTATGTGGATTATGTTGTCGGTAACGGGCGTATCTGGATTCGCCGGGTCTTCGATGCCTCTACTCCCCCAGGGAGAGCCCTTGTGATTGACCCGATCTGGAAGACGGTTGACTGGGAATCCCCGGAATTGAGCTACGGCAAAGCCATCTACCGGACCCTCCAGCCCGGTATCTGGTCAATTCAGGTAAACGGGAGCGGTGCCCTCTCGCTTGAACGCGTCGACAGCTCCCGTGTTGCCGTTCTCCAGGCAAGCCCGGAGATCCGCACCTACGAGGAGATGCAAATTGCGCTTGATGCGGAGGTGAAAAGCATCGGAACCGAGGATTTCTGGAAATTGTTCCTCGGGCTCTTCAAATAGACTAAAGCGTTACTGCGGAATTATTTTCCCAGGAAAGAGCTGGCCTGCTCCTCAAAGGTCATCCACGCACTAACCAGGGCTCCGCGAGCCAGTTCGTAAGTTTCCGGGGAGGATTCACGGACCGCATTGATGGATTCCACGACTTTTGCGAGGGCCCCTTGCCAGCCGCTGTCACCCATTTTGCTGAGCATGTTCAAACCCTGTCCTGCTGCGGCTTCCGTCAGCTTGCCTTTCCATGAATCCGCTTGTCCCGTTGCCCAGCTGGCCAGCTTCATCTTGTCCTCGAAGGAAACAGTCGAAACGTCGTCCCAGCTAAGATTGGTAAAGTCGACCTCGGCAACCTTCGCCGCGGCAACTTCAACGGCCTTTTCAACTGCTTCAGTTCCACTGGCCATCAAAGAGTTGGCGGTCTCAGTCATGGCCTTTTCCACTGTTTCTTCTGCGGGCGCTTCAGAAGCGGCGGCCTCCATGGCTGGATCTTCCTTTTTGCCGCAGCCGGTAAATGCTATCGAAAATGCAATGAGATATAAGAATGGTTTTTTCATAATGTTCCTTGTTAGATGTTACTGCGAACAATCATCCTAATCTCGGCGGGGGCGGCTTGACAAGCCTTCTATGGCAGACAAAACCCAACAAAGGCGCCATAAAGTGAATCCACTCTGGCGCTGAGCTTCAAAAGTCTCCTAATAGAGAAAGATGTCCGATCAACCAACACCACCCAATCCGGGACAACCTCGTGAATTGAACCTGCAACAAATGGCCAATCAGTTCATGGCCGGGGTCCAGCGGCACTTCGACATGCTGGCCTTCAATCTCGCTACACGCGGGCTTGGCAGCGAAAACACCTACAACGAACTCATTTCTCGGGCGGGCGTCATGCCGGTCCCCCAGCTGCATCAGAACTTTGAGCAAATGCAGGCGCACGCGCGTGATCTTCTCCTGCGCCAAGTGATCAATGATGCGCTGAATCTCACCGTGACCTGCCTCAACAACACCCACCTGTTCCTCGCCCTGATCAAGGAAAAGCGGGAATCCGGTGGAAATGAGCTGACCCAGGAACAGCAAAAGGCTGCACAACAGGCCCAACAGGAATTCATCAAGGTGCGTCTTGAGGATAAATTCGATCGCATCGAGACGACCTACAAGGTCATGTGCGAACTGGAGGATTCCATTATCTCTCTCGCCTTCTGCCTACAGGCCCTCGTCACGCAAGGCGGTGTTGTCAGGAAGGCACAGCTCGGGGCCAACCAGCAGCTTGAGCTGGAACTTGTCCATGCCGCGCCTTCCCTCAAGAGCCCGCACAATCTCCAGCCTGCGAATATTCGGACCTACACGAAATCCTTCAGCGAAGAGGAGCGGATCATATTTTCCGATACCGACCTGCAATCGGTCATCCTCACGGTCGGGGTATTTGCCCGGCAGCTCTTTGAATCCGTGGCCAAATACGCCAGCCCGGAAGCCTGACCGAGGAAATTGTCCCACCAGCTCGTTCCCGAGCGGCCATTAACGCCTTGCGGCCTTGCTCTCGTCCTTCTGGAGCTGGGCCAGAATGTGCCAGATCTCATGGAAAGCTGACAGCTTTTCCCGTTGATCGGGCGTTTCTGCAATCCGTGACTTGAAATTGGGGTAATCGAGGAAAATGGCCAAGCTGGCCATGGCCGCGAGGAATTCTTTCCGGTTAGCGATGATCCGATAGCGATAGTCCGCCTGCTCCCAGCAATGCACCTCCAGCCGGAGACCGCAGAGCTGGAGCAGGTTGTCCAGGTCATTGCGGAAACGGGCGCGGATATGATACTCCTGCGGGGCCTTTTGTACGATGCTGTAGAATCCATGTTGAGTTGCGAGCCACATAAGGACGCCACTCTAGCATTCAGCCTCAGACACAGGTTGTCCGAGACCGGGACGAATAACCAAAATCCGGATCACTTTCCAGCTGGACGACCCAGCAATGCGCGGAATTGCATTTGCGCCGGATGCTCCGGCGGACGATCCATGGCCATGATCAGCTGCAGCATTCGCTCCGGTTGGCGCGCCTGAGCGGCTTCATGCAACTCTCCCATCCAACGCGGCATTTCCGAATAGGCTTCCTGCATCCCCTTCAAGGCCTCTTTGACGCGGGCTCGCAATGCCGGGGGCCCAATGACCCGGGCATGGCTCCCCCAACTCAGAATCCAACGTTCGATTTCCTCGAGCGAGTCCAGGCGCAAGCCAAGCTCCACACAGCCGCCATCGCGCTCGCGCAAGGTCTGGCTGGAATGCCATTGGCGTTCCCTCACCAGTTGCGCCGCAAAGGCATCAAATTCAATTTTCACCGCGTGGTCTCCCTCGCCCGAATAGACCCCAAACGATCCCATCAGGCGGTCTGTAATGGAAAAGTCCTCCGGCTTATCAAAGGGCTTTCCCACTTCGAGCACCCCCTCAATCCGCCCAAGGACAAAAGTCCGGATGTCTTTCCGTCCAAGGTCGTTCGCAAACAAGTACCACTGCCCGTCGATGCTCGCCAGATGGTAGGGTTGTACCCGGCGGCGCTCAGGCCGGCTCGCGTTCAGTTTGCGGTAAGAGATGGTCAGCTCCCGCCCTTTCTGCAGACCTTCCGTCACCTGCTTGAAAACCTCCATGTCCGTCAGCGCAACTCCCGTATGGTGAAAGGAGAGCGCTTTTGATAATTCCCCGGGATCGACCGTGATCTCTCGCTCCATCGTTGAGGCCAGCTTTTCAAAGGCTGCCGCCAGAGGCTCCTCAAAAGGCGTCCCGCGATATTGCGAGAGCGCTTTCTGAGCCACAAACAAGGCCAGCACTTCCCCCTCCGTCGCCGAGAGTGTCGGGAAACTGACCACCGATTCGGTGTAAAAATACCCGTGCTCCCCGGGATCATATTCAATCGGCATGCCCAGCTGGTCACGCATGTATTCGAGATCCCGCTGGATCGTCTTGGTTGAGACCTCCAAGTCCTTGGCAAGGCTTGTGCAATTGGGCAACTTGTTATCCAACAACTTCTTATGGATTTCCATCATCCGCCTCAGGGGCGGCCGGCTGCTCTGTTCCTTCTTCGTCATCGGTCACCCATGTCTGAGGCCTTTGGCGCCTGTTGTCCAGCTTCCTCGCACGCTCTCCCGTGTCCGTTTTTCCTTTTTTCCAGAATTTTTGTCCTCGCTTGTTGAAAATTGGAATTATTCTAATTAAGTTTATCCCCTCATGCTGAAAAACCTTCCAACCGAAGCCCAGGAAGCCTTGGACAAAGCGCTCACCGATCATGGTCTGCGCTCAACAAGGCAGCGCGAGCATGTCTTCAAGATCCTCCTGACGAAACGGGACCATCCCACTGCTGACGAAGTATATGCCCGGGCCAAAAAGAGCATGACTACCATTTCGCTGGCCACAGTCTACAACTGCCTTGAGACACTTGTTGGTTGTGGACTGGTCCGTGCCGTGAATTACGAGCGGGAACCCACTCGATTCTGCCCAAACCTATCGGAGCATGCCCATTTCCAGGATCGCAAAACCGGACGCGTCTATGATGTTGACCTTCCGACCGACCTGATGGACCGCCTGAAGAAGGTCCTTCCAGAAGGATATGAAGCCGACAGCATGGAGCTCTACTTTCACGGGAAAGCAAATAACCAGTCCTCGGACTAAAGAGCCAGAACACTTTAATAACACACACCAATTCTTACAGAACACGATATGAACGCACTCGAGATCAAAAAACTTAATGTCAGCATTAACGAAACGCAGATCCTGAAGGATTTTTCCCTCACGGTTCCGCAAGGCGAGATACACGCCATCATGGGTCCCAACGGGACTGGCAAAAGTACCTTGGCCAAGGCACTTGCCGGCCATGAAGACTATGAAATCACGAGTGGCGAGGTCTTCCTCAACGGTGAGCAAATTGTCGGCATGGAAGCCGATGAAATTTCCCGCGCCGGCCTCTTCATGGCTTTTCAGTATCCCAGTGAGATACCGGGCGTGAGCATCGCCAATTTTATTCGCGCGGCCCGTTCAGCTCGGCTGGAAGATGGCCAAAAGCTCAGCGCACCCGACTTCTACAAGGAATTATACGAAGAAATGGATCTCCTGAAAATCGACCGGGCCTTCACCAGCCGCTCGGTCAACGAGGGATTTTCCGGCGGGGAAAAGAAACGCTGTGAAATTCTCCAAATGGCAATGCTGAAGCCAAAGTATGCGGTCCTCGATGAAACAGACAGCGGTCTCGACATCGATGCCCTGAAGATTGTCGCCGAAGGAGTGAACGCCATGCGCGGCCCGGAATTGGGTGTCCTTCTCATCACACACTACCAGCGCCTCCTCAACTACATCGTGCCGGACAAGGTGCACGTCATGTTCGACGGGCGGATTGTGGAAAGCGGTGGGCCCGAGCTGGCCGAGAAGCTGGAATCGCAGGGGTATGACTGGGTCAAGGACTTTGATGCTGTCACAGCTTAACACCATTTAAAGGAAAGATAACACCATGAGTACCACACCCGACCTGAACGTCGAAAGAGACGTAGGGGATTTTCACTACGATACAACATACGAATTTGATGCCGGAGTCGGCCTGAATGAATCCACCATTGATTACATCTGTAAAGTCAAGGGGGAGGGAGACTGGGTGAAGGAATTCCGCATGAAGGCGTTGAAGATTTTTCAGGACAAGCCGGTGCCGACCCATTGGGCATCCGATGACCTGAACTCAATCGATTACGACAAGATCCGTTACTACCTTTCCAAAGGGCAACGCCCGTCCCGCACCTGGGATGAGGTTCCGGACGATATCAAGAAGACTTTCGAGCGCCTCGGCATTCCGGAAAAAGAGCGTGCCTATCTTGCCGGCGTCGAGGCCCAGTTTGATTCGGAAGCCTCCTACTCCAACATGAAGGAGGACCTCTCCGAGCAGGGCGTAATCTTCACCGGGCCGACCGAAGCGCTCAGGGACCACCCGGAAATATTCCGCAAGTGGTTCGGGAAGGTCATTCCCATCGGCGACAACAAGTTCAGTGCGCTCAACAGCGCAGTCTTCTCCGGCGGATCATTTATCTATATCCCTCCGGGGGTGAAGGTGAAGCAACCGCTTCAAGCGTATTTTCGAATCAATGCGGAAAACTTCGGACAGTTTGAGCGAACACTGATTATTGCCGATGAAGGCGCCGAGGTCACTTACATGGAGGGCTGTACCGCTCCCAAATTCGAGACTTCCACCCTGCACTCAGCCGTGGTCGAATTGGTTGCCCTCAAGGGTGCGAAAATCCAATACATCACGGTGCAGAATTGGTCTGCCAATGTCTTCAACCTTGTCACCAAGCGCGGCATGGCAATGGACGATGCCGAAATCAAATGGATCGACTGTAACATCGGCAGCCGCCTGACGATGAAGTACCCGGGTGTGGTCATGCGCGGTCCAGGAGCGCGCGGGGAGGTCCTTTCGATCGCCCTTGCCCACGACGGCCAACACCAGGATACGGGTGCGAAGATGATTCACGCCGCGGACAACACGACCTCAAACATCATTTCCAAGTCGATCTCAATTGGCGAGGGCAGGTCAACCTACCGGGGCGTGGTCAACATTCCGCGCAACTTGAAGAACTGTAAGAACAACACGGAGTGCGATGCCTTATTGATTAACTCAAATTCGCGCACGGACACCTACCCCGCCATCACCGTTCGGGGCAACCAGAGCACGGTCCAGCACGAGGCAAGCGTTTCAAAGGTCAGCGCCGAACAGATCTTCTACATGATGCAACGGGGGATCCCCGAGGACGAAGCCATGAGCCTGGCCGTGAACGGATTTGTCAATGACCTGATTCGGGAATTCCCGATGGAGTACTCCGTCGAGTTGAAGCGCCTTATCGATCTCGAGATGGAAGGCTCGGTCGGTTAATAGAATTTTGTAACCAATTTATAACGACACATCATGTCTGAAACACTCACTATGCCAAATCCAACACTGGACGATCCGGAAGTATTCAAAATCCATCAGGAGCTTTCCGGAATAGATGTCGACTGGTTCCGCGATCGCCAGCGGGCGGAATGGTCGCGCTATCTTGAACTTCCCATGCCTGTCCGCACCAACGAGAAGTGGCGCTTTGCCAACCTCAAGCGGATCCGCGAGATGGACCGCTTTGAGGCTGTCACGGGCGGCGCTCCCGATGCGGCGGATATTGTTGATAAGTCGAAACGCTTCCAGAATGTTTCCGGAAGAATTATTCTGGTCGACGATTCACAAGTCAGCCCGGTTTATCTTGAGGAAAGCCTTGCCGGGAAAGGAGTGATCTTCACGACTCTCGTTGACGCCATTGTGAAACACCCGGAGCTGGTGCAGAAATACTTCATGCAGCAATCCCCGGAACTGGGCTCGGAGAAATTCGAGGCTCTGCACGTGGCCCTTCTGCGAAACGGGGTCTTTCTCTATGTGCCGGACGATGTCGAGATCAAGGATCCGTTCGTCGTCTACAACTGGGCCTTGAAGGACAAGGGAACAATTTTCCCGCACACCCTCTTTATCACAGGCCGCAATTCCAAGGCGAACCTGATTGAATTCCAGGAGTGTGCAAATGAGGATTCCAGTCACCTCGTGGTCGCAAATGCCCACCTCTACGCGGAGGACGGAGCCAAGCCAAGCCACACTATTGTTCAAAATTGGAATTTGAATACGCTCAGTTTCCAACTGAATACAAACAATGCGCAAGGAAACACCGAGGCCAAGAGTACGCTGATTAATGTCGGCAGTGCGCAGGCCCGACAGGAAATCCACGGCAAGATCTTTGGCTCTGGAAGCAATGTCGAAATGCACGCCCTGAATGTCCCCAATGGATCACAGGAATTCGATCAACGGACCCTCCAGACGCACATTGCGCCAAACAGCCGCAGTGACCTGCTTTTCAAGAACGCCCTCATGGACAAATCCAGGACCATTTTCTCTGGCTTGATCATTGTCGAGGAGGATGCCCAGCAGACAGATGCCTACCAGACCAACAACAATCTCATGATGAGTGAGGACGTTGAGGCAAATTCACTTCCGGGGCTCGAGATCAAGGCCAATGACGTCAAGTGCTCGCATGGCGCGACAACTGGCAGGATTGATGAGTCGGAATTGTTCTACTTTCTCGCCAGGGGAATCCCACGGATGAAAGCACAGGAGTTGATGCTCTTTGGTTATTTCGAGGAGATTATTGTCAAGCTGGATAACCCCGAGCTTGTCAGTTATGCACGGGAACTCGTACAAATGAAATTCGCCGGTTAAACCAGACTCTTTCTGATTACCCAGACATTATGGATTCACAACGTACCGTCAGTCGCGATATTACCGCTACAATTGTTCCTTACGGGGACCAGGTGACCATCCCTTCGGGGACGGTTGTCTCCATTACCCATCGGCTGGGTGGGAATTTCACCGTCACTTGGGAGGGTGGAATGGCACAGATCCGCGGAAGCGAAGCGGATGCTATCGGTGAGGAATTGCCGGAAGAGCCTGAAGCAACGACCGATGATGCGGAAGCCCACGCCCGTCCACCGAGTGACGAGCGCGTCTGGGAAGCGCTGAAAAAGGTCTATGACCCGGAAATTCCGGTGAATATTGTGGACCTCGGCCTGGTCTACTCAATGGAGATCCGCCAGGATCCCGGCACAAGCCTCTATTTTGTCGAAGTCAACATGACCTTGACGGCCCCCGGTTGTGGCATGGGTCCAGCCATTGCGCAGGACGCCAAATACAAGGTTGAGCAGGTCCCGGGTGTTGCCGAGGCAAAGGTGGATATCGTCTGGGATCCCCCGTGGCACCAGGATATGATTTCCGAAGAAGGCAAAATGGAATTGGGGCTGATTTAGCAATCAACCCGGATAATGTCCACCGGACACCCGTCCGCCGCCTGTTTCAGGATATCCCGGTCTTCCTCAAATCCAGTCCCGTACTGAAAGGTCGCGTCCTGGTGCACAATCTGGACGAGCTGGGCTTCGCCTTCCTCATCCATTTTGAAGTAAGCTGGCGCTACCTCCGCGCACAGGGCGCAGCCGATACACTCCTGCTTTTTGTGGGCGATCCGGATACGCTTCATGATTGACCGGCGCCAGGTGTTTCGACGGGAGAGAGTACGTAGAAGGCGTCATTTTCCCGGACCCGCTGGGCCACCTTGATTGAAAACACTTCACCGGCCTGGGCCGTTTGCGTTTCGCCCTCGTCCGTCTGCATCATCTCGATGACACCCTCGACGGCACCACTGGTCTCCCCGATTATCACATACTCCTCACCCACCGAAACCGGATTGATGGGCCTCACTTCCGCCACCCCGAGCTTGGAGTAGTAATGGCTGACCTTTCCCCGCTGAATTTTTTGCCGGGTCGCCTTCGAGCCATAGACGCCCGACCAGCCTTGTTCGCGCCCGAGATAATACCCGTCTGACAAGCCCCGGTTGTAGACTTTCTTCAAGTCATCCAGAACGGAGGCAACAAAGTCTTCCCCGTAGGTTCCACCCCGGATGGCCTCCACGGCCTCGCGATAGGCACGCGTAACCAGTTTGACATATTCCGGCGGGCGACCGCGCCCCTCAATTTTCAAGGTATGGACACCTGCCTCAACCAGCTTGTCGAGGAACTCGATTGTCGAGATGTCGTTCGGCGACATGACAAAATTATTGTCAATTTGCAGCTCCTTCCCGGTGTCCTTGTCCTTGACGATGTATTCCTTGCGGCAGTTCTGGATGCAGGCTCCCCGGTTGGCGGATGCGTTATCGGTATAAAGCGACATCCCGCAGCGCCCGGAAACCGCGATGCACAGAGCCCCGTGGGCAAACGCCTCAATTTCCATTGGTCGGCCGCCTGGCCCGGTCAAACCAGCTTCACGGATTTGCTCATGCAAGCGCTTGATCATGGAAAGGTTCAGCTCCCGGGCCAGCACGATGCGGTCGCAATATTGGGAGTAGAACTTGAAGGACTTAAAATTGGATACCGACAACTGCGTCGAAAGATGCACTTCCAGTCCGAGCTCACGCGCCCTCAGGATACAGGCCATGTCCGAGGCAATGACCGCGTTTACCCCGTGGGCCTTGGCCGCCTCAAGCAACTTGTAACACAGTTTCAGGTCATGATCATAAAGAAGCGTGTTCAAGGTCAGGTAGCCGCGAATCCCTCCTGCACGGCAACGCTCCATGATCTCCCCCAGATCCTTTAAATGAAAGGAACGGCGCGAGCGTGCCCGCATATTCAACTGGGCTAAGCCGAAGTAGACCGCATGCGCCCCCGCATCAATTGCCGCCTGCAGCGAGGCATAGCAACCAGCAGGGGCAAGGACTTCCACAACAGGACTTTCATTCTTTTGAATCACTTCCATCACAGTGGAGCCGAAATCATTCCTGAGTAAATCATAAAAAAAGCCCCGACCTCGCAGATGCGGGATCGGGGCTGGAAAATAATCGGTTTACCCGTTTGGCGATGCCTTAGAGCGCAGCCTGTGCGGCGGCAAGGCGGGCAACCGGAACACGGGGAGGTGAACAACTGACGTAGTTCAGGCCAACCGAATTGAAGAACTTGATGGAAGCCGGATCACCACCGTGCTCACCACAAATTCCAAGCTTCAGGTTCTTCTTAACCGAACGTCCCTTTTCAGCGGCCATCTCAACAAGCTTGCCGACACCATCCTGATCGAGGCTGGCAAACGGATTCTGGTTGAAGATTTCCTTGTTCCGGTAGTCGTCGAAGAAACCGCCCATGTCGTCTCGGCTGAGGCCGAGGGTTGTCTGGGTCAGGTCATTCGTACCGAAGCTGAAGAACTCAGCGACTTCGGCAATCTCGTCAGCGGTAATCGCCGCGCGCGGGATTTCAATCATGGTACCCACCGTGTAGGCGATCTTCACCTTCTTGGCAGCCATGACTTCCTTGGCAACGCGATGGACAATCTCCACCTGATCCTTGAGTTCCGCCTGGAAACCAACGAGCGGAATCATGATTTCCGGGCTCACCTTGATCGGCTTCTTCAGCTTCATGACGGAAGCGGCCGCTTCAAAGATCGCGCGCGCCTGCATTTCGGTGATCTCCGGGTAGGAGACTCCGAGACGACAGCCACGATGACCAAGCATCGGGTTTTCCTCATGGAGGGCCTTCATGCGCTCATTGATTGTTTCCCGGGAAACGCCCAGCTTGGTAGCCAACTGATGACGGGTTGTGTCGTCGTGCGGCAGGAACTCATGCAACGGGGGATCCAGCAAGCGGATCGTTACTGGCAGACCCTTCATGGCCTTGAAGAGGCCACTGAAGTCCTTGCGCTGGAACGGAAGCAACTTCTTCAGGGCAGAGCGCCGTTCCTTCTCATCTCCTGCGAGAATCATCTGGCGCATGTAATCGATGCGGTCGCCTTCGAAGAACATATGCTCCGTACGGCAGAGGCCAATCCCTTCGGCACCGAAGGCAATCGCCGAAACAGCCATTTCAGGCGTGTCGGCATTGGTCCGGACCTTCATCTTGCGGTACTTGTCAGCCCAACCCATGACAGTTGAGAACAACCTGTAAGTGTAGCTCTTGGAGGGCTTCAAATTGCCTTCCAGGACGCGCTTGACCTCGCTGTCCGTCGTGTCAATTGCGCCAGCGAAGATTTCCCCACTGGTTCCGTTGATGGAAATGAAATCCCCTTCCTTGAGGAGGGTCTTTCCAGCAATCAGGGTCTTCTTCTCGTAGTCGATCTTCACCGTGGATGCTCCACAGATACAGACCTTACCCAACTGACGGGCAACGAGCGCCGCGTGCGAGCTGACTCCACCACGTGAAGTGAGGATACCTTCCGAAGCCAACATGCCCTTCAAGTCTTCCGGGGAAGTCTCGACACGGCAGAGGATGACCTTGCGGCCAGCCTTCACTTCGCGCTCAGCAGTGCTGGCGGAGAAGACAATGTGACCGCTGGCGGCACCCGGACCAGCCGGGAGACCGGCGGCGATCGCCTTGGAAGCGGCTTCCGCCTTTGGATCGAAAATCGGCACCAAAAGTGAATCAATTGATTCAGCCGGAATCTTCGACAAGGCGACTTTCTCAGTCATCAAGCGCTCCTTGTTCATCTCAACGGCGATGCGGACAGCGGCGAGGCCGGTACGCTTACCGTTACGGGTCTGAAGCATGTAGAGGGTGTTGCTTTCGACCGTGAACTCAAAGTCCTGCATGTCACGGAAGTGCTTCTCCAGCTTCTTGCGGACAACTTCCAGTTCCTTGTGAGCGTGAGGCATTTCATCCGCCAGCTGGGCAATTGGCTTTGGTGTACGAACACCGGCCACCACGTCTTCACCCTGCGCGTTGATGAGGTACTCACCATAAAAGACCTTTTCGCCATTGGCAGGGTCACGTGTGAAAGCCACACCCGTGGCACAATCGTCACCCATGTTACCAAAGACCATCGCCTGCACATTCACCGCTGTACCCCACTCCGAAGGAATGTTGTATTTCTGGCGGTAGATGACGGCGCGCTCGTTGTTCCATGAACCAAAGACGGCACTGACGGCTCCCCAAAGCTGGTCGTAGGCATCCTGCGGGAAACTCTTCTTCGTGCGCTGCTTGATCAGGGCCTTGTAGCGCTTGACCAGTTCCTGAAGGTTCTTCGCGCTCAGGTCAGCATCGTTTTCAATCTTCAGCTCCTTCTTGAGCTTGTCCATGACGACGTCAAACGGCTCATGTTCCGTGTCATTACGGGGCTGGACACCCATGACAACGTCACCGTACATCTGGATGAAACGGCGGTAGCAGTCCCATGCAAAACGCTCGTTGCCGGACTTCTTGGCGAGGGCAACAACTGTCTTGTCGTTGAGGCCAAGGTTCAAAATGGTGTCCATCATACCCGGCATTGATTCGCGGGCACCCGAACGGACAGAGAAAAGCAGCGGATCGGTCTTGCTGCCGAATAGCTTGCCCTGCTCCTTCTCGACTTGCTTAACAGCGGCCTTCACCTGCGCATCCAGGCCTGCAGGATACTTGCCCTTGGTCTGCGAGAAATGTGTACACACTTCCGTCGTGATGGTGAATCCGGGAGGAACAGGAAGCCCGATGGCCGCCATTTCCGCAAGGTTGGCACCCTTGCCTCCGAGGAGCGTCTTCATCTTGGAATTGCCGTCCGTCTTCTTTCCGAAGGCGTAGACATGTTTAACCGCTTTGGAGGAAGCCTTACGTTTAACGGCTCCCGTCTTCTTCTTTTTGCTGGCTTTAGCTGGCATGCTTGATACTTGATTCGAGTTATATGGTTTACTTAACCGTGGTTGGTCTATTACTGAGAAAAACTGGCGAAATTAGGCCGAATACCTTCCATGTCAACGAGTAACCACCGCAATGACCGAACCGGATAACACACCCCCCGAAAACTGGCCTCCAGCAATCGATCAACCACAGCCCGACACGGTGGATGAAGCGGAACCTGAGGGCCAAATGACCTTTCTCGACCACCTCGAGGACCTGCGCTGGACGCTCTTCAAGAGTTTTATCGCATTTGGGGCTGCCTGTATCCTGATCGGGATCTTCCTTGCCCAGTTTTCAGAACTGCTCCGCTGGCCCTACCTGTTTGCGGTGAGCGGCCGCGATATTGAGATGAGCGGACTGATCAACACCTCTATTCTTGGGGTTTTCTCGGTCATTTTCTACCTGCTCCTGGGGGGAGGATTTGCCCTTTCCCTGCCCTTCATGCTCTATTTTGTCGGCCAGTTTGTCTCCCCTGGCCTGAACGAGCGCGAGCTCAAGCTGCTCCGTCCGGCTTGCCTGGGGGCCTTCGTGTTGTTTTTTCTCGGGGCCACCTTCAGCTTTTTCATTCTCGTCCCGGCAGCCTTGCGGGCCTCCATCATCTTCAACCAGATGCTGGGATTTGCCCCGCTCTGGACCGCCGCCAGCTATTACGGGCTGCTCACATGGATGGTTCTCGGCGTTGGACTGGCTTTCCAGTTTCCGCTGGTCCTCTTGATCCTGGTTTTCCTGGAAATCCTTTCAAAGGCCCAGTTGCTGGCCTTTCGAAAGTACTCAATTGTCCTTTTTCTCTGTATCGGGGCGGTTGTCACGCCCACCACGGATCCCGTCACCTTCATCCTGCTGGCCGCCCCGATGTCCTTGCTCTACGAGATTGCCATCGTCGGTGCAGGGCGGCTGGAACGGCGCCGGGAGGATGCCGAGGAGGAGGAAATTGATTAAAAAAAGCCCCGACACCGTTCATACGGAATCGGGGCTTCAAAGGGATTTTCAGGTTCCCGAAGGAATTTTACTTCTTCGTCACCAGCCAAAGGGCATGGATGATACCGCCAATCCAGAAGAGGAGCAGCGAGAGAACGAGGTTGATGACAAATTGTTTGCCAGCTCCTTCCTTCAAGAAAACCGCCAGTGGCGGAATGAAGATGGCGAGGATGATGAGTACTATAGGATTCATGTTTAGTCCCTTTCGTTATGGTTAGTATGCAAGGCGCATATTGCTCGATGAACTCAGGGGCGTCAAGCAGACGATGTTCTGCAGAAAATCAAGCCATATCAGGCTCAATCAGCCGGAAATCGTCCGGGAAAAGGTTCAGCTATCCGTGGAAGGCCGGGGAAAGAGAATCGCCTTTTCCCCAAGGACTTGGCCAACCAAGCGGGTCGACCATTCCAGCTGGCCTTCCCAAAGGGTCACCGGCTCCTGACCAAGCAGGCCGCTGATCCGGTCCGAGATGTCCGGCATGACCGGCTTCAGGAAGACATTCCCGAGACGCAAGCCCTCCGCCATTGTGCTGAGAGTTGTCGCCAGGAGGGCCTTGTCCTTTTCATCATCAGACTTGGCCAGTTTCCATGGGGCGCGAATCTCCGCATAGCGATTCAGCGCGGTGATGAAATTGAATGTTTTTTCCAATGCCAGGTGGAATTGGAACTGGGCATACGCCTGCATTACTTCCTCGTGTGTCTCCTTCCACAAGGCGTGCAGGGTGGATTCCGGCTCTTCGACTACGCTCGCCGGGGCAAGCCCACCGGGGAAATTGCGCCCAGCCATGTTCAGCAGGCGGCTGACGAGATTTCCGAGTGTATTGGCCAAATCCGCACTGTAACGCCCGAGAAAGAGCTCGATGGTGAAGTCGCTGTCCTGTCCAACGCTCATTTCCCGGGTCAGGAAGTAGCGGAGGGCGTCGGCCCCGTAAGTCTCGGCAAATTCGAGTGGATCAATTTTTGCCCCGGTACTCTTGGACATTTTCTGCCCGCCAACATGCCACCAGCCATGAACCAGAAGGGCCTTGGGGGGCTCCACTCCCATGGCTTTCAACATGGCCGGCCAGTAGACTGAGTGTGAAGGAACAAGGATGTCCTTCCCGATGACATGGTAATCAGCGGGCCAGTTTTCAGAAAAGGCCTCTGTGCCGTAGCCAATTGCCGAGATATAGTTGATCAAGGCATCAAACCAGACGTAGGTCACGTATTCCGAATCAAAAGGTAGCTCAATCCCCCATGAAAGGCGGCTTTTCGGACGAGAAATACAGAGGTCGTTGATCGGCTCCTTCAGGAAGCCAAGCACCTGCTTCTGGCGGAAGGCCGGCACGACAAAGGCGTTTTCCTCAAGGTACTGGATCAACCAGTCCTGGTAGGCGCCCAGCTTGAAAAAGTAGTTCTCTTCCTCAATCTCCACCACTTCGCCATACAGTTCAGGCCAGTTGCCGTCCTCATCACGCTCCTTTTCGAGGACAAACTGTTCCTGCCGGACGGAATAGTATCCCTTGTAGGGACCCTTGTAAATTTCTCCACGATCAAACAGGTCCTGCAGAATCGATTGCACCACCGTCTTGTGGCGCGGTTCCGTGGTCCGGATAAAATCGTCATTGGAGATATTGAGGCGCTTGCAGAGCTCAACAAAAAGGGGCGCCACTTCATTCGTCAGTTCCTCCGCTGTCTTACCCTGCTCCTGTGCCGTCTGCGTGACTTTCTGGCCATGCTCGTCAATCCCGGTCAGAAAGTGGACCTCCGTTCCCATCAAGCGCTGGTAGCGGGCGACAACGTCCGTCAGGACCTTCTCGTACGCGTGGCCCAGGTGCGGCGCACCGTTGGCATAATCAATTGCGGTGGTGATGTAGAATTTCTTCATTGTCGGTCGTAAGTTGGAGTCCCGCCTTCAGGTGGTCCACGCTCGAAAGGAAAAAGTCTAAGGATAAGGCACTATGTTCAAGCTAAACCTGCGCAACCAATGAGTCGGTGCCTTCGAGTCCGGTCGAAAGGACAAAACAAAACATTGCCTGATTCCCTCCCATTCAAATGCTAATTCCCATGTCAGAGAAAAAGCAGGCAACCTGGGGCGGACGGTTCAGCGAGGGTCCGGCCGACCAAATGGTGCGGTTCAGCGAGTCGGTCTCCTTCGACCAGCGACTCGCCCCCTATGACATCCAGGGCAGCATGGCACATGCCCGCATGCTCGCCAGCGTCGGTTTGGTCTCGGAGGAAGAGGCAGCCGCCATCTGTTCGGGTCTTGAGCGCATTGGTGAAGAAATCCGTTCCGGGAATTTTACCTGGGATCCCGCCTTTGAAGATGTCCACATGAACATCGAGCAGGCCTTGACCAAGGCTGTACCAGAGGCGGCAAAGCTCCACACTGCACGCAGCCGCAATGACCAGGTTGCCACCGACATGCGACTCTTTTTCATGGATGCCGGCGAGCAACTGGCATCGGTACTGAAGGGGCTCATGCGGGCTTTGCTGAACCAGGCTGAAGCAGTACGCGAGATTGCTATTCCTGGATACACACATTTGCAACGCGCTCAGCCAGTCTCGATGGCGCATCACCTGCTCGCCTACATGGAAATGTTCTCGCGTGACCTTGAGCGGGTCCAGGAGTTTGATAAGCGAGCCCGGGTCTGTCCCTTGGGATCGGGTGCCATCGCCGGGACAACCCTGCCCATCGATCGGGAATTTGTCGCCCGCGAACTCGGCTTTGTCGATGAACAAGGTAACCCGCAAGTGACCCGCAACTCAATGGACGCTGTTGCTGACCGGGATCTTTTCATCGAGTTTGCCGGTGTCTGCTCACTGGTTGCGACGCACCTTTCACGGGTTGCCGAAGATATCATCCTCTGGAGCAGCCAGGAGTTTGGCTTTGTCCGCCTGCCGGATGCCTATACCACGGGCTCCAGCCTGATGCCGCAGAAAAAGAACCCGGATTCACTGGAACTGATCCGCGGCAAATCAGCAAGGATCATGGGCCAGCTCACCACGCTGCTCACCCTCGTGAAAGGCCTTCCGTTGACCTACAACCGCGACCTGCAGGAAGACAAACCACCGGTCTTCGACTGCCTCGACATGACCTTGGATTGCCTCCTCGTTCTTGAGGGCACAATCGCTGGCATGGCAGTCAATCCAGAGCCTTGCAAAAAAGCGGTTTCTGATCCGCTGCTTCTGGCCACTGATCTGGTTGACTATCTGGTCTTGAAAGGGGTCCCCTTCCGCGACGCGCACCACATTGTCGGTGCTCTGGTCGGCCTGTCCGAAAAGTCCGCCTGCTCCTTGAACGATATTCCCTTGGATGAAGCCCAGAAGATCTGCCCGCAGATCGAGGCAGACTGGACGGAGTGTTTCTCCGTGAAAAAAGCCCTCTCCTTGCGGGAACGCCCGGGAATGCCCGGACCACAACAAATTGGTGTGGAATTGAAACGCTGGAAGACAGTTCTGAATTCCTGAGCGATAGCAGACTCGAAATTCCATGAAAAAGTCCCCGCAAGCTGACCCCGCCGCGGATGGACCCGTGTCGCTCGCCCCGTATTCAAACCTGCTCAAGTTCGGGTTTTTCAATGCGACCACATGGATGATAGGGTTGGGAACACCGCTGGTTCTCCTGGCGGGACAATTGGGGGCGAGTTCCTTCGAAGTCGGCATGGCCTACGCCTTTGTTTTCCTGCTCCTTCCTGTGCAGATAATCGCCACTGCCACCCTGCCCCGCTTTGGCTACAAGCGACAGGTCATCTTCGGATGGGCGAGTCGTGGAATCTTCCTCCTTATTCCGCTGGGAATTGTCTGGATGGCCCCCGCCGCGCCACAGCGCTGGATGGTCTACGCCCTCATTGCCTCAGCCTTCTTTTTCAGCCTGTTCCGGGCAATGGGCAGTTGCGGAGTCATGCCGCTTATATACGCCACGCTTCCGGAATCCGTCCGTGGCCGCTACTTCAGCACCGACCAGGCGGTCACTGGCATCTCCGGCATCCTCACCCTGCTCTTCTGCTCACTGCTTTTCCGATATCTTCCCATCTATCAGGCCTTTTTCTGGCAATACCTCTATGCGATTGCCGGCGTCTTCTTCACGATCTACTTTCTGTCCAAGGTCAAGGATCCACCAAAGCCGAAGGAAACCAGCTTGCGGAGGATCTTTTCAGAGACACCGAAAATCTGCCTTCGCTCCTCCCCGTTTCGCCAATACCTGGTCTTCATGATTGCCTCCGCTGTCATGGGAACAGCTTTTGTCCCGCTTAAGGCCTACTACCTGAAAGTTGATGCGGGCGTCGGGGTCGACTTGATTCTCACCTACACCGCCATCCAGTATGCCGGCGCTATCATCGGGACACTGTTCATGCGCGGCAGGATCGATCAGATCGGGGTCAAGCCGGTCTTCCGGGTCTCCCTCGTCCTGAGCCTGGGCATCAGCGCCTTCTGGTACTTTCTCGTCACCGGTCACCAACTGCTGCTCCTGTTTCTCCCGCTCGCCTACTTTTGTTTCGGAATCGCCGCCAGCCTCTGGATCACCGCCCACCTGAAATATCTCCCACGGGTTTGCGATGACGAACAACAAGCCCTGCATGTCTCCGTCCACAGTGCGGTCGTTGGCCTCATTGGTGGACTTGCTCCCATCGCATGGGGCTTCCTTGTGAAAATACCAGGTGGCCTGCCCGGGGTGCAACCCGACCGCTTTGGCCTCTATTTTCTTGGCCTTCTCGGTGTCCAGCTCGGATTGCTTTTCTACGTCCCATGGCTCACCTCAGAGCACAGGGAACGACCATCCATCCAGACTGGTGCCAATCTGTTACGCCCGTTCCGCTATATCGGCCAGTTGATCAACTTCCTGCCCAGCGGGCCAACAAAAGGTACTAAAGAAACGACGCTGCCAAAATAGCGCGGCTGGACTCCAGCGAGGAAGCCTACGCCTTGATCTGTGGGCGCTTGGGATCCGGCCAGTCGATGTGAAAGAATTCCCCGCGGGGCTTGTCGAGGCGCTCGTAGGTATGCGCACCAAAAAAGTCCCGCTGACCCTGCAGCAGGTTTTGCGGCAGGCGTGCCGTGCGGTAGCCATCGTAGTAGCTAAGCGCACTGCTGAAAGTTGGGATACTGATGCCTGCCTGGGCGGCAATTCCCACCACTTTCCGCCAGTTGGCCTGCGCGTCCTGGATGGTCTTGTTGAAATACGGGTCCAAAAGAAGGTTGGCCAGGTCGGGATCACGCTCGTAGGCCTCCGTGATCTTTTGCAGGAAAGCGGCACGGATGATACAACCGCCGCGCCAGATCTGCGCAATCTCGCCAAAATTCAATGTCCAATCATATTCCTTCTGCGCCTCACGCATGAGCTGGAAACCCTGCGCATAGGAACAGATCTTGGAACAATACAACGCGTCGTGGATTGCCTGGATGAAGGCTTCCTTGTCGCCTTCAAAGCTGAACCCTTCCGGGCCCTTCAGGATTTTCTCGGCCGCAACGCGCTCCTCTTTCACCGCGCTCAGGCAGCGGGCAAAGACCGCTTCCGCCACGGTCGGGGCAGGCACGCCCATGTCGAGCGCGTTGACGCTGGTCCACTTGCCGGTGCCTTTTTGCCCGGCCGTATCAAGTACCACATCGACAAAAGGTTTACCCGTTTCCGGATCGGTCTGCTTTAAAATGTCCGCGGTAATCTCAATCAGGAAACTGTCGAGCATGCCGCTGTTCCATTTCGTGAAGACTTCGCCCATCTCCGGGGCACTCAGGCCAAGCACGCCCTGCATCAGGTCGTATGCTTCACAGATCATCTGCATGTCACCATACTCGATGCCGTTGTGCACCATTTTCACATAATGCCCGGCGCCGTTTTCACCAATATAGGCGGAGCAGGAAAAGCCCCCTTCAACCGGTTTGCCAGGCTTTGCCCCTTCAAGCGGACGGCCGGTCTTCGGGTCCACCTTGGCGGCAATCGCCGACCAGACTGGTTCCAGATGCTTCCATGCTTCCTTGGTGCCTCCGGGCATCAGGCTTGGGCCAAAGCGCGCGCCTTCCTCTCCCCCGGAAACCCCGCTTCCTATGAAGCGCAGTCCCTTGGCTGTCAGCTCCTTCTCGCGGCGGATGGTATCGGTCCACTTGGCATTCCCTCCGTCAATAATGATGTCGCCCTCCTCCATCAGCGGAACAAGTCCTTCAATCACTTTGTCCGTCGCCCAGCCCGCCTGCACCAGAATGATCACTTTGCGCGGGCGTTTCAACGAGGCCACAAAACCTTCCAGCGTCGCTTCCCCCACCAGCCCGCCGGGCGTGTCCGGATGCTTCGCCACAAATTCCTCCATCTTGCTCGTCGTCCGGTTGTACACCGAGATGCGGAACCCGTGGTCCGCCACGTTCAAGGCAAGGTTCTGCCCCATCACTGCCAGGCCAATTAGCCCGATTTCAGATTTTGTCTCTTCGCTCATTTACCAGATTGCTTAATGGAAGGGCTCCCGCCTTGTCAATCCAACACGTGTGTGAATTTTTACGCGGGCTACCCCCGCCACCAATTCCAGGCGCGGCGGGCGCCCTTGGCGATATCCTCAAAGATGAGATAAACGATGGGGACGAGGAAGAGCGTAATAAAGGTGGCAAAAGCGATTCCGCCGGCGAGGGAGACGGCCATGGGGATAAGCCACTGGGCCTGGCGGCTTTTTTCGAGAAGAAGCGGCGTGAGGCCCCCGATGGTGGTGAGGGAGGTCAAGAGGATGGGCCGGAAGCGGGCGATGCCGGCATAGGAGACGGCCCGCAGGAGGGAAAAACCCTGTTTGCGGTGTCGATTGACGTAATCGACAAGGACCAGGCTGTCATTCACGACCACGCCAATGAGGGCGAGAATCCCCAGAATGGACATGATGCTGAGGGTATCCCCACGAACGAGGTGAAAGGCAATTGCCCCGACGATGCTGAAGGGAATGATCAGCATGACGATAAAGGGTTGCAGATAGGACCGGAAGACAATGGCCAGCATCATGTAGATACCGAAGAGGACCAAGAGGATGCCGTAGCGTAGACTTTCGAAGCTCTCCCGTTGTTCACGCGCCTCACCTTCAAGGGAGAAAGAGACTTCCGGGTGGGAAGCCAGCAGCGCTGGCAGAAAACCCTGAACAAGGTCTGCCTTGACCGCTTCCACATCACCCTTCCCTTCCTCAATATCGGCTGTAATATTGAGGGTGCGATTGCGGTCAACGCGGCGGATTGACGGGAGGCTTTTTCCCATCTCGGCAATTGCCACTTCTGAAAAGGGAACCTCGTAGCCGTCCGGTGTGCGGATGCGCATGTTCTCGAGATTCTCAAGACTGCGCCGCTCATCCTGCGGATAGCGTACCATGACGCGGACATCATCCCGTCCGCGCTGAATGCGTTGTGCCTCAAGACCGAAGAATGCCTGCCTTACCTGGCGCGCAAGATCCTGTGAAGTCAGTCCGAGATTGGTCGCGGCGGGCTTCAGCTTGAGCTTGATCTCGTCCTTGCCGGATTCAAAAGAATCGACGATATCCACCACGCCCGGATAAGTTGTCAGCTGTTCCTTGATGTCAGCGGCAAGGAGATCGAGCTGCTCAAAATCCGGCCCGGATAACTGGACATCAATAGGCGCACCGCCACTGGCTCTGGAAAAGATATAACTGACCTCACCACCGGGAACAACCCCGACATTTTTCCGCCATGCCTGGGATACCGTAAAGGCCGAAACCGCGGGGTTTCGTATTTCTCCGGGCGCCAGCTCAAGAATCATCTCACCCAGATGACTCTGGCCGGATGCCCCACCACTCCGCCTACTGCCAAAGGGTTGCCCCCCGACCGTCATCAGCATGTTGCGGACGGTGCCATCCCCGTATTGCGAGTTAAAATCATCCTTCACCTTCTGCGCACCGTCAGCGATCGCCATGACATAGCGTTCCGTCACTTCCACAGGTGTGCCAATGGGCATTTCCAATCTCACGGTCACCCAATCGTTTTCCACACGCGGAAAGAAAAAGAACTTGAGCCGCCCGGTCGAAAGCATGGCGATCATGATCATGAAGATGACGATAAAGAAGGCAGCTGTGCTATACCGGTGCTTGATCGCAACATGCAGGAGCTTCCGGTAGATGTTGCGGATAAACCATTCAAGCCCGTCGGAAAAAATCCGTTGGAAACGCTGGAGAAAATTCAGTTTCTCATCCCGTTTTCCGATATTCACGAGGTAGCTCATGTGGGCGGGCAAAACGAGCTTTGATTGCACGAGGGAGAAGGCCAGGACGATGATGACAATCACCGCGATGACCGAGAAAAATTCACCTCGACGACCTGGCAGGAGCATCAGGGGAACAAAGGCGATCATGGTCGTGATGACCCCGAAAGTGACTGGGACACTGACCTCTTTGGTCCCGGCAATAGCAGCGTCGGTCGCACTTCCCTTGCGCCGACGAAGATGGTTGAAAATATTCTCCCCGGTCACGATGGCGTCATCCACAACAATCCCCAACACCATGATAAACGCGAACATGGACAACAGGTTCAGAGTGATATCGAACAAGGGCATCAGCGCCAATCCACCGAGAAAACTTACCGGCACCCCGATCGCGACAAAGATGGCCACGGAAAACCGCAGGAACATGGCGAGAATCAGGAATACCAGAAGACCTCCCCAGAGGAGGCTGCCGCTGAGGGTATCCAAGCGATCCCGGATGGTCTCTGACCAGTCGTTCCAGATGTTCAAGCTGACCCCCTCGGGCAAAGTTGATTGGGATCGCTCAAGATAATCCTTCACCGTCCGGGCAATCTCGATCACGTCCTGGTCCCCTACACGGAAAACATCAACCATGACAGCACGATTACCGTTGAATTCAGAATACATGACGTTCTCGTCAAAGCCGTCCCGGACTTCCGAAATATCAGCCAGGGTGATTCGCGTCCCGTTGGGATCTGTCCGGACGACAATTTCCTCAAACTCCTCCTGCACATACGCCTGGGCATCCGTCCTCAACAGGATATCCCCTCCGGCGGTTCGGATACGGCCAGCAGAGAGATCCACCGAGGACCGACGGATGGCCGTGGCCACATCGGCAAAGGTGAGATTGTAGGCCTGTAGTGTTTTTTCCGATACTTCGATGGCTATCTCGTATGGCCGTGCGCCGCGCAGGCCCACCTGCGTGACTCCCGGAAGGTTGGTGATTTCCTCGCGGATGCGCTCACCAAGCTTCTTCAAATCCGTCTCGGTCAATGGACCCGAAAGAACAATGTTCAGGACCCGCTCGGAAATGGCCGGCTGCTCAATGACGGGACGCTCAGCGTCCTCCGGAAATGTACTGATCGAATCAACCCGGTTCTTGATATCGTCAAGCAACTCGCGGGGATCATATCCGCGAATAACCTCAGCGGTGACGGTGACTAGGCCTTCCGTGGCGTTTGTATAGAGCCTGTCGATACCTTCCAGGTCCTGAATGGCCTCTTCAATGCGGATCCCGATGGCCTCCTCCGATTCTGTCGGCGTCGACCCGGGATAGAAGACGCGGACGTTGACCACATCCGCCTCGACACTTGGAAAGACCTCAAGCGTAAGGCGGTTGAAGGCTGAGACTAGGCCCAGCACACAGACAGAGGCCATAAGCAGGTTGGCAGCAACCCGGTTTCGTGCAAAATATTCGATCATGGCGAGAGACAGGAAATGAATCTATGGACTCGGGACGGGTGACTTTGAGGCCAGGGTTTCCGGATCAATCTCCATCTCCGCCGGTCCGGATTCATCGGTCACAACTGATGGCTGAACATGCATTCCATCGATCGCCAAGGCCATCTGTGTTAATGAAACCAAAGTTCCGGGTGCGATAGATTCCTCGAAGAAGATAATTTCTTCCGAATCGGCCCAGAGAGGAGTGACAGGAACACGTTTGAGACGCTTCTCGCTGTCAATTGTCAGGACAAACTTGGATTCCCTGAGGGCGGTCCTTGGCAGGACAAAAACATCCTCAAGCGTTTTTCCCCCAATCTCGGCTTCGACGAATAGCCCGACCTTGAGCGGCCTTGAATGCACTGACCCATAGGGATCGTCAACTTGAGCGACGACATAAACCTGACGGTTTCGGGTGTCGATTGCCCCTTCAACCCGGGTGATCCGGCCGGTCCAGGAAATTGTTTCCTGTCCAAATTGAGCGAACAAGCGCACCGGAATATCTACTTGTTCATCTTGCTCAGCCCCACGGGCCACCGGGGCCATGTCGAGCATGGCGTATTGGTCAGTTGTCAAGGGTAGGCGGATCTCGGCGTAATCCACTGCATAAATTTCAGCGAGCAAGTTGCCGGGGCTGACGACTTGCCCGACATCCACACGCTTTGTCAGCACTCGACCGTCGTATGGGGCCGATACACGTGTCCGGTCGAGGTCGCGACGAGCCTGCTGGACCCGTGCCTCCGCCGCGGCCACATTGGCGCGGGCAAGGGCGAGCTGCGGACTCCGCAAAACCAGATCTGAAGGTGTCTCACCTGAGCCCAGACGTTCCCAGTCACGCCGGGCCTGGCCAGATTGGGCTTCCTCCTCAGCCATGCGGACTCGCGCCTCGGCAAGATTGGCCTCCGCCACCGTGAGTGCTGTCAGATAGTCACTTGAATCAATCTCCAGCAGGATATCTCCCTTGGAGAAAAATCCCCCTTCCCGGAAATTGGAGGAAATCGACAGGATCCGCCCGGAAACCTCGGGAATCAGCGTGCTTTCCGTGCGCGCCCGGACAGAGCCTTGGGAGCGAATGGTAATGGTGTAGGTCTCGGGTTGCAGACGTACCGCATCCACCTGGACGATGGGCTCGGGCGGCTTGCGGCGCTCGGTAACCGGCTTGGTCAGGTTCAGGTAGACAATAAAGAGAATACCCCCGCCCAGGATCAACACAGGCAGGAAAAGACGTAAAAGCTTCTTCATAATAATACTAAACAGTGGATTCGGAAATCAGGGAAAATCAACGAATGTTACCGCCAAGGGCCAGATACAGGGCCAGACGGTTCTGGAGGAGCTCATTCTGCAGGGAAATGTATGCGCTCCTCGCGTTGAAGGCGCGACGCTGGGACTCCAATACGGTGATAATGTCGACCAGTCCGCGCTCGTACCGTTCCTCGGCCAGCTCCTGGGCTCCTGTTGATTCCTCAACGGACACCTGCAGGGCCTCCAGTTGCTGCTGCAGATAGGCTTCGCCGGCAAGGGCTGATTCCACTTCCCGGAAAGCAGTCAATACCGTGTCCCGGTAATTTGCGACACTCTCATTGAGTCGCGCATCCGAGCGGTCCACATTGGCGCGCAGGCGGCCACCCTGGAAAAGCGGGGCAGTGATATTTCCCAGCAAGCTCCAGACGTCGAAGGAATCCTTCAATATGTTATCCAGGTCGTTGCTGGCCCGGCCATAGCTTCCAGTGAGGCGGATTGCTGGTAGAAGCGCCCGCTTGCTTTCCTTCAGGCGCGCATCCGCGGCCATCAGGCGGTTGGCTGATCCCAGGATGTCGGGTCGCCGCAGGAGCAGCTCGGACGGCAGACCAGCGGGAACAGGTTCCAGTAATACCGGCAATTCATCTGAAACGCTCACGGTGGCTGAAGGATACCTGCCAAGAAGCACTTCAAGTTGCCGCGCTGAACTGTCGGCAAGACGCTTCTGCAAGGCTTGTGTCGCCCGTGCGTTGGCAACATTGGCCCGCGTCAGGCGAAGGTCCAGAGCAGGACTTAATCCGCGCTCAAAGCGCTCCTGCACGGTTGTCAGGTTTGCTTCAAAAGAGGTCACTGTTTCCAGGGCCAAAGCCTCCTGCCGGCGGGCCGCAATCGTCGCAAACCAGGCATTGGCAACGCGGCTGGCGATTGACAAGCGAAGCGCCGCGTAATCCGCCTGTGCCGCTTCAGCATCAGCGTTAGCGGCCAGCGCCCGTGCACGGACCCGACCCCAGAGATCAAGTTCCCAGCTGACTACGGCATCCAGCCCGAAGCGGTCGCTGCGTGTCCGCACGGGCGGATCAATCAAATTGTTGCTCATCTGCCGGCTGGCGCTTCCAGAAAGGGATAGATCCGGCCAGCGGTCTGCTCCCTCAATACGGGCAAGGGCCTCCGCTTGCTCCAAGCGGGAGAGGGCTGCCTGCAATTGTAAATTACCGGATAGCGCTTCAGCCATCACGGCTGACAATCCCTCATCGCCAAAAGACTCAATCCAGCCGTCTGCTGGTGATCCCGAAACAGACCCCGTGCCCCACCCTTGCGGCACCGTGACACTCAGCGTTTCCTCACCCGGCGGCGTTACCTGAACGCAGCCCGCAGACAGCATGGCTACCGCAACGATTAAAATAATTTTCCTAAAATTCATCCCCTGAATTGGTTTAAACCAAACGCTAATTCTATACGCAACTTCTTCCAGCGCAATCCCGTCAGGAGAAATATCTCCTTTGACAGCCAAGGGACATGTAGAATTGCAGATAATCGATCTCGGTTTTTACAAATTCCATATCCAATCCAGTCCGTAACCAGCCTTGCCATCAAACTGCTCAACGCCCGTCAGGCGCTTGATTAGACATTGACGAATCCGGCCAATATTTCCACGCTTCGAGCTTCACACAAGGGGCTGTAGCTCAGTTGGGAGAGCGCGTCGTTCGCAATGACGAGGTCGTCGGTTCAATCCCGATCAGCTCCAGCCTTCGCTCTCCGAGCTTCGGCTGGCAAGCCAGCCAGAAGTGAGGATTAGAGCGAAGGCTGCCCGCCGAAGCTCCGCGACAGCGGGCGAAGGAGGGCTCACTACTGTGACCTTACCCCCCCATCAATTCCAAGTATTCCATCTGGTCCAAATAGAGCGAATTAATGCTGTGCCAAGCAAGGCATGGGGTCATCAAGTTCCCTGCGTGCGCACCGTCTACCTGATCCAAAGTATTCCGTATCCAAACCAACGATATGTCGGATTTACCCGCAATCTCCGGAAGCGCTTGAAGAAACACAACAAGGGGGGATCGCCGCACACTTCGAAATACAAGCCATGGGGGTTGGTAACCTATATATCGTTCTCCTCGGAATCCTCGGCCACGGCTTTTGAAGCATATTTGAAAAGCGGTTCCGGGCGTGCATTTGCGAGGAAAAGGTTGTGGTGATCCGCCTTCGCTCTCCAAGCTTCGGCGGACAAGCCCTTCGCTCTCCGAGCTTCGGCGGAACAAGCCCTTCGCCAAGGCTTCCTGCTTCGCGTGCGCTTCGCAGGACACGTCGGCTGGCATGCCGGGTCTTGACCTTGAGTCTGTGTTTGCTTCAATTGGACGCATGACCGAAACACAACCGATCATCTCAAACACGAACGACAAACTCTGGAACGTGCTCTGCCACCTTTCGGCCTTTCTGGGAGTTGCGCTGATCCTTCCGCTGATTGTTTATCTGGTGACCAAGGATGATGCCAATTCAACGATTCCGGCGCACGCCAAGGAAACGCTGAATTTCCATATTTCGCTGTTCATCTACGCCATCATCAGCTCAATCCTGATAGTGGTTGTCATTGGAATTTTCCTGCTGATTGCGGTCGGTATTGCGGGCATTGTCCTGGCAATTGTCGGTGCGATCAAGGCGTCCAACAACGAGCTTTACCGCTACCCGCTGACGATCCGCTTGATCAAGTAAGGGATCCGGGCAGCTCGGAATCGCGGGTTGATCGGCTCAGGAAAGCCGTTTCTCAGTACAGGGACAGGATTCTCGCGAAGTAATCCTGAAGCGACTCTCCGTCAGTCTCAGTCAGGAACAGGTCAACTTCCGGGACAAAACTGGCTGTGCTGGAGCTTGCGGATGAAAGTTCCCCCATGAAGGTCCCTTCCACGGCCCTGATTTGAATAACCGGCCAGGCATTGATGACCAGGGAGGTGTCAGTGCTTGCCGAAGTGGGAGCGATCAAGCCCCTCGTGGGATTGGAAGTGGGGGCAATCTGGTTGCTCAGGCGCGTCGCAGCTTCCTGGACTACGGGCCATGCATAAAGGGTCAATGTGGCGGTGCCCGTTTTGTGGGGGGCTATCAAGCCGGCCTGAGGCGCTCCGGAAATTACCGGGAGGCCGAGAGGAATTGTATTATTGCCGGACTCGACAATTTCCACTTCCGGCTCAATCACAGAGATGTCGTCCTCGATGTCGGGCAGGACAAGAATCGGGACTGGTGCACCCGGATCACCCGAGCCGGACCCTTCTTCCGGGGTAAGTGCCGGATCATCCGTCTGGAAGATCACCTCATTGAAGTCAGTCTGGCCACTAGCACCGATAAGTCCGTAGTTACCATCCGTGACAAGGGCGTTAAAGGCGTGACTGAGGACCAACGACCCGTTCAGGGTCACGCTGATGGTGCTTCCCTTGAGGAGGACGTTCAGGTCTTGGCTACCGGAGAGATCCAGGCCCTGGAAAGTGTAAGTGGCATCCACGACAAGACCTCTCTTTGTCTTGTGGCCGATGATCACTTCATTCGTCTCGCTGGAGATCGTGACGAACTTGTAATCCCGGGAATCGTAGTAGTCGAAGACAAAGCCGGCCTCCCCTGCTGTCTGCATATTTGACTCAAGGCGGATGACCGAGTTTGGGGAGACGCCAACCCCGATCAGGCTGATCGCGGTCTCCGTGTTGGCCACGCCACGATAAAGGCCGCTTCCTGCAGACCATGTGCCACCTGCAGGAGTCAGGAAGAGATTATTGACCGCGCCATCAAAATTATCACTGAGCGTCAAAGTAGTCTCGGGCGTAAGGCGCTGAACGATGACATTATCAATGGAGGCACGGGAGTTGTCACCCCCGAGGCCGACCATTCCGTCGTTAAGCCCAAGCAATACACCGTCTTCATCATACACTGCCTCGAACTCGTACGACATCGAGACCTTGTTATCAACGATCAGATCTACTGAGTTCCCATTGATGGCGAGGAAGATAGAATACTCTATGTCGGATTTGAAAGGTCCTTGAATGGAGCTGGACTTGTCGATGACCCAGCCGTTTCCGGAAGAATGGCCCACTTCGAGCCGGTTGGTGGATACGTTGATTCCGGCAAATTTAAAGTCGCTGGCATTCTGGTAATCAAAGACCAGATAGGCGTTGCTCTTGAAACCGGCTGTCGGCTTGACCGGGACAACGGTGGCCATGATTTCAAAGTAATTCGGGAGGTAGGCATTGACGTTGAAGACGCTCAGGGCATCTCCTCCAATCGCTTCAGGCCCGACTGTGTAATTGCCGTTCTGGGCGGTCCAGTTGCCGCTATCGATGAAAAATCCATCCGGTTGGCCATTGTTGAAACCGACTGTGCGGAGGACATCACGCTTGCCGCCCGGGATATTGCCCGCCTGCGGATCGGTGGGAGCACCGGTCTGATCCTGCCACGCATAATCCTTCTGACGGATGAGGCCCAGCTCGCCTTCGGGCTCACCGTTGCGGAAGGCCTGGCTCGGCTGGCCATTGGTGTCAAGGAAGCGTGTTGGATCGGCACCATCGCTGGCGCTGAGTGTGTAAAGGAATTCGGCGAGCTGCGGTTGCAGGGTGCGGCTCACCGTGGCCATGCCAAACGGAGCGAACGGCACGAGGTAGCTGTTGAACTCGCCAACCCAGTCGATGAGACGGTCACCACCGGTATTGCCGATGAGAATGTCACGTCCAGCACCGCCGTAGGCGCGGTCCTCGTAGCTCACCTGTGTATCGGGTTCATCATTACGCAGCTGGTTGGTGTCGTGATTATCGTCGGCATTGAGCAAATCATTTCCAAAGCCACCATAGATTGTGTCGCGTCCACTACCCCCGACGAGCCAGTCGTTGCCGGTATCACCAAAGATACGGTCATTGCCGTCGCTCCACGCCTGTGGGTAGGTCGTTGCCTGCTGACCATGTGCATCGGCATTAACGCCGGCCGGCACGTAGGTGCCTTCCGTAGTTGAGAAATTGAGGAACCAGGCAAGCCCCCCGGCATCGTCCTTGTTGGCGGTGCCGTCGTTGTTGAGGGTAATCTTCCTCAGCGGGTCATACTCATCGTAAAGGGCAAACTCACCCGCCCGCCGGGTGCGGTCGAAGTGCCAGCCATCAACATCCACCGGATTGTAACGCAGGGCGTCTACCGGGTTGAACGGACGGTTGTAATCGCTTCGGGCAACCCCGATGAGCGCGCCGGTTTCGTCATAAACTTGTGTATAGGCTTCCGCGAGGGCTTCGCCACCCATGATTGCGTCGTCACCAGAACCTCCGTGCAGCCAGTCGCCACCAAGGCCACCAAAGATGATATCATCTGCGTTGCGCGGGAACGGGTTATCAGGTGTGGCGCCACGCTTCTTCGGCACGCCCTCGGTAAATTCATCCCAGTTTCCGATAAAGTCATTGTCGAAGCTGAATGGTGTCAGGTTGACAGCCTTCTTGAGGGCTCCGCCGATATTCACCACGGCCTCCTGGATTGTACCCGGAGTGGCAATCTCTTCGTTGATCATGTTGCCGTTGAAAGTCTTGGTGTCGCCGTTGTCGGGCAAGAGGGCAACTACTCCGTGGAGCGGTTCGCCGTAGGTCGTCGCATTGCGGCTCACAATGATGCGCCCGTCGTCCCCGATGACCCCGTCGTCGCCTGTGCCACCGCTGATCCAGTCGTTACCGTAGCCGCCGACAAGGTCATCGTCCTGGCCTTCGCCAAAGAGTATGTCAGCGCCAGTCATGCCATAGATTGTGTCGTCGCCGGATTCACCGTGCAGTTCGTCACCCATGCCGCGGTCAATCACGTCATCTCCCCAGACATCGTTGCCACCCTCGTGGTAGTCAAGAAACTCGACCGCGCGGACAACAATGAAGTCGTAGGTTTCGGAATTGTTATCGCTGCCGTAACCCTGCGCGGCCGGACCTTCATAATCGTAGTTGAAATTCAAGTACCCGCCAGTGCTGCGTACGCCGTTTGCATAGACGTCATTCAAGGCCGGATTGTAGGCAGCCACCGGATATCCGCCGAGGGCGCTGTTGAAGGCATCTTCGCCAATGGAGCGCTGTACGCTGTTGACTCCAACCAGGCGGAAGATCTGGCCGTTGTCACCGATCATCACATCGGCGTCATGGGCATGACCGCCCGGAGTGGTGATAATCAGGTCATCCGGCGCACCGATCGGTAAAGCTGGGCTGCGAGCGGTAATGGCATCACCGATGTTGTTCCGTGAAATATCCGTCCCAGCCCCACCGAAGATCAAGTCACTGTCATCGGGACGCATTTCAAATGTAACCAATCCGTACAAGTCGGAGCTGCCACCGATGATGTCGTCCTGTCCGAGGTTGCCGAAGATCACGTCCTTGCCACCGTTGCCTTCAATGTAGTCGTCGCCATCGCTGGCCGACTCAAAGGAAGCATAGACCGTGAGGTCGCCGACGCCGTCAAGCCCGGTGGGCGTGTTGCGGAATGCGTCAAAGGCAGTCGGGGTAGCGCTTTGCTGGAACTGGTCGCCAGCGAAGAGCAACTTGCTCAGGTCGGTGCGAGGATCAATCCCGATCGCGCCGTCGCCCTGGATAATGTCGTCGCCGAGCTGGCCAAAGATTTCATCTTCGTCTGCACCGCCGGCAATGTAGTCATCGCCCCAAACCCGGATGAACGGGTCGTCAGCCTGTTGCTCAATGACATCGTCGTGGTCGAGCAGCTTGATCAGGTACTGGCGATGAATCGGCTGGCCGTAGCTGTTGCCCGGGAGGGCACCGCGCGGATCGACATAGGATGGGTAAAGAATGCTTCCCACACCTTCGACAAGGGCGCGACCATCGTCGATACCGGGAGTAACACCGTAGATATTGGTGCCGGTTAGAGCGCGCATGCGTGGATCAAGATTGTCCGGACGATAGCAAATCTCTGCATTGTCGCCGGCGATGGCATCATTGCCACGTCCACCGTCAAGGCGGTCATCCCCATCCAGCGCACCGGATACATTGCTGCCACCAATCAGGATATCGTCGCCGTCTCCACCGTAGAGGACATCATCGCCCTGCTGACCCATGATAAGGTCCATACCATCCTGACCGTAGACCAAGTCGTTGCCGGTACCCGTGTTGGTATCAAAGTTAATGGCCTCAATGCTAATGGTTCGCAGGCCCGTGTGGAGCTCGAGGAAATCATCACAAACGACCGGAAGGCTGATCTTCGGGATAAAGGATCCTCCCTTGCAGGTGATTTTACCATGATCGCCAAAGACCAGATCATCGCCACCGCCGGCATAGATAATGTCATCACCCGCTCCGCCGAAGAGGACATCATTGAGGTCGCCTGCTATAAGCGTGTCAGCCCCGCCGTCCTCGTCTTCGAAGCCGATGGTCGTGATTTCACAAATAGTGAATTCATGGACTGCAAAAGGAACATCGATTTCGTCTATGAGGTATGCCGTCAGGAGCGCATTGTCGCCGATCAGGATGTCAGCACCCTCGCCTGTGACTACGTTGCCAAAGCCTCCGAAGATTGTGTCGTCTCCGGTGCCGCCAATGACGATGTCGTTGCGGTCGCCGCCGGTAATGATGTCATCCCCGCCAAGGTGCGTGACCGCTTCCAGCGACCAGATCCGGTCGATGTCGCCCGCACGGATCGGGTTGGTGGCGATTCCGGTGGCGAGGGAGTCGGGATTCGGAGCAAGGACAAAGTCGAGGAGACTGACGTCCGGATCAGTGCTCTGGAGAAGTTCCTCTGAGAGGTAATCGACCAGACCGTAATCACCGATGACAATATTGTTGCTGTCCGTTGCAGCTGTGCCCTGAAGGGTCCCGAGGCTGTTGCTGCTGAAAGTGTTGATCACGTCGCTGCCATCGCCGCCAATCAGGATGTCGCGGCCAATACCGCCGGTCATTGTATCGTCACCGTCGATACCGATATCCGGCACAAGGGAAGTGATCAGGGCGTAAGTCAGAGGATGGTCACCTGTTGGACGGGCGGGAGGACCGACGACAAGGTTGAAGTCCGGCTGGCCTCCAATCGTGTGATTCGTCAGCATCAGGATCTGGACCGCGTCGCCAAAGGCGACATTGTCACCGTGGCCGGAGTCGATCATGTCACCGGCTGTACCACCGATCAGAATGTCATCATGGTCGCCTGAATAAATGCTGTCTGCGCCACCGTCAGCGAATGCGATGCTGACAATCTCACCGATCGTAAATTCATGAACGGAGATCTGAACGGCCGGATCGTCAGTTGTCGCGGCTGTGATCTGGCCTGCATCACCAAAGACAATATTCTTGCCGTGGCCGGCATGGATGGCGTCGCCTTCAAGGCCGCCGAGGATGATGTCATTGGCATTACCGGTCGTGATTGTATCAACACCGCCCATATCAGTGGCAATGGACCAGACGCGGTCAATGTCGGTTGGCCGGACTGGATTTGCACCGCTGTTCTGTGCGATTTCCTCAGCGAGATAATCGATCAGGCCGTGGTCACCAAAGACGATGTTGTTGCCGTCAAGAGCGGCTGTTCCGCTGTCACTGGCAAACGTGTTGATTGCGTCATCGCCACCGCCCCCGAATATCATGTCACGGCCAATGCCGGTCGTGATCGTGTCATTACCATTTCCAAATTCGTTAGCCACACCATTGAATGTGCCCCAGTCGATCGAGGTGACGAGGCCAAGTACCTGGACCTGGTAATCGTCGTCGGGTTTCGCTGCGTCCGGATCACCGATCGGCTGGTTAACACCGTTATCGACTCCGAGGATGCGACCGTGGTCGCCAAAGACAATATTCTGTCCGGTGCCGGCGTCGATCGTATCGTCACCCTGCCCGCCGAAAATGATGTCGTCACTCGCGTCGTCGGTAATGCTGTCTGCAGCACCGAGAGCGGCTGCCGTATCAATGCTCTCAACAAGGTCAAGGGTCGTGAGATCAGTATCGGCCAAGTCAAAGTAATCGGCTGCGACGTAGCTCATGTGGCCGTGGTCACCGAAGATCACATCGGAGTCGACCCCACCGTCGATCGTGTCGCTGCCGTTGCCACCAAAGATGCGATCGCGGCCATCGTTGCCGTAAATTGTATCGTCATCACCGTTGGCTGGCTCGACGGTCCGGGCCTCCATGATCTCGCTAACCGTGAGGAGTTTCTCACTGGCCGGGAATTCAACAATGACCGGATTTTCCGTGACGCGGTCAATCGCACCAAAGCGGACACCGCGGGTGAACAGCTCAGCGAGGGAACCCGTACTTGGCGGCACGCGCTGGCCAACAGAACCGTGATCACCGAAGATAATGTCATCACCGGCATCGCCGTAAAGGGTATCCATGCCCGCAACAAGGTCATCCCTTGGCGGGAAAACCGACATGTCCGCGCCGGGGTCGCTGGTGGCAACCAGCAGGGTGCGGGTTATGTGGTCAACATTGAAGCCGGAGTCACCGTAAATGTGGTCAACACCTTCCTGACCATGGATCTCATCGTCGCCTGTGCCACCTGCCAGATGGTCGCCGGCTTGAGAGCCCCAGATCGTGTCGTTACCAGCACCGCCGTAAGCCGTGATGCCAACGGTTACTTGCCCGTTGAGCGGCACCATGTCGGCCACATCAAGGTTGCGGGCATCAATCAAATCATTACCAGCGAAAGCGAACGGGTTGGCACGGCCAAAGAGGAAGAAGTCGTCTGCGGTACCGACCTGGTCAAACCACTTCGGGCCTAGGTCAAGGGAGTCACTGCGGTCTGCCACGCTGGGAATGCCGCCGTACCAGAGGCCTTCCTGTGAAGTATCCCCATAGACGACCAACGGTGATCCGGGACCGCCGCCGCCGTTGATCAGAATTGTGTCTCCACCAATGGGACCGCCAGCCAGCGGGAGATTACCGCCACCGTGGATCACCGTGAGGGAACCATGACGTGCCGGTCCAAGGTTCTGACCGTCAAGGATTTCGTCAGCCTGCAGGAGCGTGCCATCAACCGTGATGTGGTCATTGCCGCTTCCGAGCATGATATTCACCACTTCAATGGAGCTGCGGGTCGCGTTGGTGGACCAATCGCCCGTTGTGGGGTCAATGGATACCTGGCCAAAGCTGATTCCGCCCGGGAAGAGGTTGGGCTCGCCAAAGGCGGTCGCACCGGAGAACTGGAGATCGCCAGCCATGCCAAGACCCGTGAGGCCTGTGGAGGTCAAGCGACCGACCTTGTCCATCTGGCTGGAGTCATCGTAAATGTTCAGGGTATCGACTTGGTCAATCTCCGGTGGCTGGACGCCAATTTCGAGGAGATCCGCGTTCAACTCCTTCGGCAAGAGGATCGCGCTGGTCAGCGAACGATCTGCACCGGTTACCCCACCCTCGACTGCCAGCGGACCGCGTAGTCCAGTGAGCAGATGTGGCCGGGCTGAGAAAATCTTGATGTTCTCGGTTCCTGGAGCCGGCACGTAGCCGGGAACACCGGTTAAGGTGACAAACTGGAATGTCTTCCAGGTCGAGGTGTTGAAAGTGACGGGATCCGGGCTTGCGGCTGTCTGGCCATCGGTCACCACCGAAATGATCACGTCGGCTATCGGGGCGCGAGTCAGGCGGATGGCATAGTTGTCCGTGACGAGCCCATCCTTTGTGACGACCGTATCGCCACCCGATTCAATAACGATGACATTGGATGTCTCGTCATCATACACCTCAACATCAAGATCGCGCTTGACCGAATCATAGCTCGCATCCCGGCCGGCAATCGTGTCAACGATCGCATGTCCAATGATCGAGGTTGCCGGATCCTGACGAATGCCATCGTTGACTGCACCCACCGTCAGGCGCACAGGCGTGTTCCAGTTACCAGAGTCGAAGGTGACCGTTCCAGTGAGTGCATCAAAGCGACTGTCGCCGCTAATGACCAAGCGGCTGTCGAGGGTCAATTGCACCGTGACGGTTCCCGTTGGCATCGTGGCCAACTGGAGATCGTAGGCGTCGGAGAAACCGTCTATTCCCTCAAGGACGATTGTCTGCTCATCGGTTGGTTCTCCAAAAATCGAGTCGACCTCGGTGATGATCAGGCCGGGTTGGTCGTTATCAATGATGGTGACTTCAACATTCCGTACCTTGGCGCGATCGAAGAACAAAATTGTATCGGCCTGGGCGGCGGCAATTGCCGCGTCAGGCGTTTCAATAACAGCGGACACGCTGTGGTTAACAGTGACAACGCGGTCTCCTTCAGCCAACCCGTCATCGGGCGCGTTTATCGAAACTTCCTGGTCAACATCCCAATTGGTTGAGTCGAAGACCAGTACAACAGCCCGGTCGGGAACGGAGGGATCCAGAACGCCGTTGGTCCAGACAGGGCGCGTGAAAGACGGCCCGTCGATAAGTTTATCATCGGAAAGCCAGATGGTGTCACCATTAGGGATCTGGATCTGCTCGTCGCTACTGGAAAGCGCAGCGGAAACGGTGACATAGACGCGTGTACCAACGGCAGGGGCCGTCGCCAGACGGACTGAGTAAGAGTCGAGCAGGCCGTCCTCGCGGACAGTTGTCCCGCTTCCCGATTCAGTGATCACGATGGCACCCTTTGCACCCGAGGCGACGTTGAGGTCAACGCCCGGCGCCAGCAGGGCGGCGTAGACTGGATCAAGCGAGCTGATGTCATGGTTGACGACAGCGCTGCGACCTTCGAGCTCCTGGGTCTGGATGGTGTCTGCTACGTCACCGGCGACGTTGATTGAATCACTGCCCAGTCCTCCGATGATACGGGTAGCAACACCGTATGGCGTGCTCAGGACATAGAAGTCATCGTCGCCCTCAAGGCCATCAATCTCCAGCACCTCGATATTCTCGAAGCGGACATTGACCCCACCACCGAAGACACCGTCTTTGGTGATGACAAAGTTATCGGCAAATTCCGTCCCGAGAACGACGACCTTGTCGAACCCGGATCCACCATCGATCGAGACCGGAGCATTGATATTGTACTGAATGGTATCGTCGTCATCACCCGGCAGGATGTTTGTCAACTCGGTGGTCGAAAGATCGCCGGTTGTCTTCGGGATGGCGACTCCAGTCACAGGATCGACCTGGATGTCACCGTTGGCATCCGTTTCAGCGAGGGCAAAGGCACGAACGATAAACAGGTCGTTGCCAGCATCACCCTCAAGCCGCAGCTCGGCCTTGTTGCCGTAGACGATAAACGTATCGTTACCGTCACCGCCGGTGGCCACAAGCGGAGCGCTCGGTCCGGTGCTCAGGTAACCGCGGGTCGTCCCGATAGTTTCGAACTCATCAGCGGGACCGACATTCGGATCGGTCCGGTTGGAGCCGTAAATCTGTGCAATCTGGAATTTGTCATGGCCCTGTCCCCCGTCGAGGGTGGTGATCACCGTCGCATCATCGACCGCGAACTGGTCGTTACCGCCCTGGCCGTAGACGGTCATGCGCCCGTTCAGGTTGGCATCGTAGTTGATGCGCTGGACACTTTGTGGCCGGTCACCGACGTTCGCGCTCGGAGTGCGGGTCTCAGCGAGTGTGCCGTGCAGGAGGGCGACAAAGGCAGGCGCCTCTGGCGTTCCCGGCAAGGTATGGTCGATGTAGGCGACTGAGCGCAAGAGGAAGATGTCATCGGTGGCATCCGTCTCGTTATTGGCGCTGCTGTCCAAGCCATAAATTTCCAATGTATCGACACCGTCATCCTTGGCGCCGCTGTCGAGAACATTGATCACGTAGTTGCGCTCGGTCCCGTTGGTCCCGGTTGTCCAGACCACATAGCGGTCCGTGTCAGCTTGGCCATCAAGGGTTAGGGTGTGGTCGCTGTCCACCGCCATGGTGAGCAGGTTGTTGATCACGAAATTGTCCTCGCCGTCGTCAACGTAGGTCGTCGGGCGAGTCAGATCACCGGTAGCATACTGGCTACCGTAGGCTATTGTCCGTGCCCCAAGGGCTGAACCGTCAAAGAGGAAGGTATCGACATCGCTGTGGCCGAAGAATTCGGAGTAGTCGGTGGGATCATCACTACCGGTCATCGGCGGTTGATAAAGGCCGCCAACGCGACCAAGGATCGTCACATTTGTCCCATAATTCGGGTCGGCATTGACCGGGTTCGGCTTGTCCAAACCACTTTCGCGCAGACGATCAACATCTCCCCGGATCTGGATCATGCCACCGGCGATGATCTGGCTGTTCAGCACAGTGGAAATGTTATCACCAATCCAAAGGTTGATCGAACCGGCGGCAAGGATCTCACCGATTGTTACAGGTGTACGCCCACCCTCTGAAAGGAGTTTGCTGCCGGCGGGTTGACCGGGAAGCAAATTCAAATTCTCAACCGGCACCGCGGAGGTGTCGGGGACCGTCAAACGCAGGTCACCCAGGCTGTTATCCTTACCGAAGGCCTTGAGTCCGAGAACATCGATATGCAGGTGGGATTCGGTCAAGTAGAGGTTGTAGTCCGCCTCAGCGTAGACACGGCCACCTGAGACCGGACCAGCAGCGGAAGTTGAAGAGTCGATATCAAGATCGTCACCAGGCGTTCCGATGCTGCCGCCGTTGGCATCCAGATCAATATCCCTTGCGCTGATGTTTGGCGTATCGCGAAGAACGCTGTCAATGTCCGGCGCGGTTAGCGGATTCGCATCAAGGATCGAACCATTGCTAGTGGTGATGTGCGCGTTGCCGGTTTTGGAGACGATCGTATTTACACGAAGATCACCGGCGGTCTCATTGATGAAGATGCTGCCGACCGCATCGGCTGTGAGGGCCCCGAGAGCGCCGCCATCAAGGAGGTTTGTCTCGAGGAAATTCGGTTCGGTCCCAATCGTTCCACCCAGGGCATGCAATGTGATGTTGATGCCCGTGACATCGACTGTGGCCAGTGCATTCGCGTCGATGATGCTAGCAGGCGAAGTCAGCGTCACATTGTTCGCAGTGGACTGGATATGCCCCACCCGCATGTCATCGTTCTGCTCGGTCAGGATTACAAAGCCGTTGGTCAGGACGTTGATGTGACCCGTATCGAGTATCTCGGTGATACCAGTGACATTTACCTGAACAGCAGCAGGTGATGAATTCTGTGTAGTGACATTTACATTACCTGTAGCCCCATCGGCGACCAAGCCGGCACTGCCGTCAACCGGATTCACAAAATTGTAGGTGGCGTTGATTGGTACGGATGAATTCAAAAAGAGGAAGAACCCAACACCGTAAGGAATCTGCGGTAGCGGATTCGGATCGGGCCAGAAGCGGTTGCTATAGGGGTTGTTGCCTGTCGGCGCCGGCCCCGAAGAAGCATTCACCCGGACGCTGCCAGCGGTTCCGTTGGATACGTCGAGCGTTGCCGACTGAAGAATGAGGTCACTGCTGCCAAGCCCTGTCAGCCCGGCACGGATCAAGTCGATGTTAAAGACGTGCGGATTGGGCGTCCCGGCAGCCGGATCACGCAAGCGGCCCATCAAATCGATGTAGTTATCGAGGCCAGCCTGTGCAGCCAGACGAATACCATCCGTAATTGGCAAGGAGATGGATCCGCGGGTTATGGAGTGGCCTCCTGTCGTCAGATTTGCGGGATTAATCGCGATGGCTGTTCCATTGAAGGCGTCCGAAACCGAAGATGCCAAGCCGATGCGCAGGTTATCGAGGCGGATCACATAGTAAGTTGCATTGGGGACCAGGTTGCCCAAGGCGGTTGCTCCGCTCCCTACGCGGTAAACAACGGCATCCCCTGTCTCAAGCTGATGAGCACTATCAAAGACGACGAGCGGCCCTTGAACGATATCAACCGGAAGGTGATTCATAGCACCGGGAGCCTGCGTGTTGTAACCAATTGTCCCAAGAGGCGCATCGAGCTGCAGGTTGGCGGTGCGGATCAAGGTCATACCTCCGCGTACAGAACCGGCAATAATATCACCCGTGGCCGCACTGATACGGGTTGTTCCAATCGGATTCTCGATCTTCCCGGCGAGGAGAATGTCCGGTGCTCCACTTGTCGTGGTATTCTCGATCACAATGGAGGTCGGACTCACGACACGGCGCAGGTTGAAGGTCAGGTCAACTTTGTCACCCTGCAAGTCGACTAGCGGATCGCTGGCGATACCAACAGAGATATTGTTTATAACCAAGTCGAGGGTCGACTTGTTGATGATCGTAATTCCGGCAAATGTGTCGGCAAACTGCATCAGCGAGCGCAGGTTGGTGCCGTCGGGGCTGTCCGCGATGTCGTTGGTAATCGTATCGGAGATGAAGCGCACGATTCCACCAATAATGTCATTGATATTGGTCAGGTTACTGTTGTCGCCGATATCACCGATGATTACCTTGCCCGCCTGGCTGAAATCCACGGATGCTCCAATGGCCTTTTCGATTGACCCGTCAGCAGCTATGATCACTTCGGGGCCCGGACCAGCAAACACTTCGACATCCGCATCCCATTCGATGGATCGCGTATGGGATTTGATGTTATTAATCGTCGCGGTGGTTGTCTGGACAAGTAGTGCGGGACCTCCATTGGAGGGGGGTGCTGTTTCAAGACGCGCACCGTCCTTGGATTCCACAAGCTCGGTCAGCTCCGTGTTGTTGCCACCCCTAAAGATCGGGATTGGAATAAAGGCAATGGGGACAGGACTTCTATCGTAAGCGACGGTGACATTGTTGTGGAATGCCCCGATGTCGATGCCACGCTTTGCCTTCACCCGCACATCCGGGGCGATTTTAACCTCAACGGTCGACGGGGCATCAATGTTGGAATTGGTAATCGCCACCGCGACAAAACCTGCTGCCAGGGCACGGGTCCGCGCGCTGAGGTCCATTTTGGAGACTTGTGCGTTCAGGTTGACCGTGTCCGCCTCGATGCGGGCGCTTTGTTCCAGAAGGGTGAATGTTCCGAAGCCGTCTGCGCTGTCGCTGTTGACCGTAAGGAAAGCCTTCGAGTTGGAACCTGCGCCCAATCCGCCGCCTTCCGTATTGGTATAGACATCCAGATCAAAAGCCGAATCGGAGAGGATGGAAACATTGCCGCCGGATATCAAAGTCACACCGTCATCAGTCAGATAGGCCTTGCTTGTGTTGTTCACGTTGATACTGGCCTGCGCATCAATGGCTGAAATGGCACCGCCACCGACATCACTCATGTAGGCGGAACCGTTACTGAAAGTCTTAGAGCGAACGGTAATATTGCCACCGGCTTCAACAAGTGTCCCGGCAATCCATGCCTGCGCGTCGTTGGTGATGTTGAGCACCGACCTTGGCACGGAAACATTCAAGAGGAGGCCGACTCCAACAATGTCTGTTGTCGAGCTGGACTGGCCATCGCCTGGAGGTGGGGAAAGTGAACGCAAGGAAATGCCACCTGGCCCAAGCAACTTGTGCTGGTCCCCTGCCGGTAACGGCCCGCTGAAGTCAAGCCATAGCTGCTGACTGCCGCTGGATGGAGTGAGCTCAATGCCAGCCAATTCAAATCCATGCTGACCACTGCGACTGATGTCGCTCACGTTCAGCACGGTGGTGCTACCTTGAGAGGCTGCCAACTGAAATTTACTCCCATCGCTGTTGATGACGTAGTAGGTACGTCCAGAAGTGAGATTGCCGAGGGGACCGCGAATCAGGCTGTGCTGTACGGTTTGACCATTTGCCGACTTGTCAGGAGACAGGGCAATTGCGGCGCCCCTGAGCACAGCGGCCTTGTTGGCTTCGTCTGCCAGGACATCACCCGCAAAGAAGAGAGTGCTTCCCGAGACAGCCTGAATGGTGAGGGTCTTGTTGTTATTGGCTGTTTTCGTAATGACGATCTGCTGGCCCGGAGCGAATCCGGCACTGGACCAGCTGCCGCCATCATTGCGGACAATCCTGTCTGGGGCATCGTCAATCTGGTTGAAGGTCACGTCACCGAGAGATACATAGCTTGGCAGCAACTGGATCTTGTTTCCGTCAACCTGCAGGCTGTAGTAGGTGCTTCCACTGGATAAGCCGCCGATTGAGCCCTGGGATGAAAGATAAGTAAGCCGGGTTCCCGTGGTGATACTTTCGTCCAGGTAAATGCTGTTGTTGTCAACGGGCTTTAGCGGGAGTGCTTTGTTATTGATAATATTGTCTTCGGATTCCTCATCCCCGTCGGTATCAACTTGGACGGTACCAAAAATAATCGGTTCCGGAGCATAGTAGGTGACGGCCTGTCCGTTGGTAAAGTCGCCGATATTGATGAAATTGTCGTCGGTGACGACTCCCTCGGATTCTGGAGTTGACGGGTCAAAGCTGCTGGGATTTTCTATGGCCTGCGCCCTGCTGGTGAAGAGCTTGATGGTATTCTCATCAACGACCCGCACGTAGTAAGTCCCGGAAGTAGACAATGTCGCCGGGTTCAAGCTGTCCGTGCTGCCATTTGAATACTTGACGGCGTCGCCTGTCTGGAAGAGATGCGATGAATTGAAACGGATTGAGTCAGTCAGGGGATTTACTGCGGTGTCGGCAGCAAATGAGGCTCCCAGCTTGATCCTGTTACCATCGACAACAAGAACCCGATAGGTGCGGTCCTCAAGAGGCAGGGAGCCGGATACGCTATCATCACTCTCATAAGTCACACGGTTGCCCGTGAGGAGGCCATGCGAAGTGAAAGTAATTGTGTCCGCATTCACATCGACATCAGTCAACGGAGTAAAGAAGTCGTCAAGGTCCCCGACCGAGGCTTCTGTCTCCGCGAGGATTTCAGCAACGACGGAAATATTCCCCTCTGCCGAGACCGTCGTATTGTCTCCAATAAAACTGTGGACAGTCGGACTAACGGTGGAAGTAGGCTTGATATCCCCGATGCTGATACCGCCCACTGAGACAGCCTGCGTGGAGGCGTTGCCCGTAGCGCGGGTTGATTCAGCGATAATCGAAATATTTCCGCCGGCATCGACGGAAGAGTTGTTCCCAACTGTCGCAGTGATCCGAGGTTGGACCGTGACCTCTGAATTAAGTATCGTACCCGAGATAAGTCCCCCGGCGCCCAGAACTGAGTTGGAAGTGCCTTCGTCCGTTTCTGAGGCGGACAACTCAAGATTGTTCAGCATGTCCACATCGGCACCCGACCCGATACTGGCATCCGTGAGCCCGCTGATAAGCGATTCGATCCCAACAGAAGTGAATCCAAGTCCGATGCCTGCCCCGACACCCGTTGAGTCACTGTAAAGGTATTTATTGGCAAAAGCGGAAACGGTCAGGCTGCCTCCATCGACATCCGTTGAGTTACCCAAGTAAGCGCGTGTGTTACCGCTGATGGTTGATGAAACAGAAATAGTCGACACCGCACCACCAATGCCCACCGCGACTCCAAGGGCACGTCCGGAAGCCTGGGAATCACTCCTTGCTGAAATAGAAAGCGGGGTGCTGCCTCCTGAAATACCTCCGCTTGTCGCCACATAGGCTTCCGTGCTCCGGCTAATCGTAGTGTCTGCATTAATGCTGGCTATACCGATCAACCCGACCGAAGCCACATTTGTTGTGGGTGTGGCCGTATTAGTGGCATCGGCAACAAGGAAGAATCCGTTGCCGTTCTCATTTGAGGCCGAAATTGTTGAATCGCCGGATACATAGGCCCGTGTAACCCCTTGGATAGTTGCGTAGGAGGCCATCGCGGAGACACCGAGGAATGATCCGGCGAGGGCCGTCGTGTTGGGATCAGCCGTAGCGATGGAATCGCTTCTTACGGTAATTGAGTTTGAAGGTGCTGCGAGGGTTACCCGGTTAAGATACGCTTCAGTAGTTCCACCAATGGTCAGCCTGGATTCCGAACCGGCGGCTGCCACCCCTGCCCCAACAGCAACAGCAGCGTTCACACTGACAGTATTGACGCTGGGTTGGTAGTCGGAAGTGACCCTAATATCACCGCCATTAGCGGTCACCGAGGATTTGGGAATGGAGGAGGGATTCGTATCCGCGGAACTGCGGATGGAAGAGGAAACGGTATCCGTAATATTATTCTGCGCGAGGGAAATCCCGAGGGCCATGGCGGAGAATCCTCCCGAAAGGGCGACTGACACGATTACCGCGGAAATTGTTGCTGTGTCGTCGGCTTCGACAAAGACGGCACCGGATGACAGCACCCTGGTTGAATCCAGGATGAAGGCGGCGACCGTGTTCGAGATGTTGTTGGTGGAGTTGACGGCCGAGGCACTTGCAGCCCCGCCAAAACCGATTGCTCCTGCGGCAGCGGCCGCAACGGCAACTGAGGAGATAGTGGACACCTCGTTGGCGGCGATGCGGATATTCCCTGAACGTGATTCAACTGATCCCGCATTGGAGATGGATGCCTCAACGGTGTTGCCGATGGAATTATTGGAAATGGTCACGCCGATTGCCACGGAGATGCTGACAAATCCAAATGAGAAGGATACGGCGACGGCAGCTGCTGTTGCCCGGATGGTTGAGTTGTCGTCAGCGGTGATTGAAATGCTGTCCGCGATGATACCGGTTGTTCCGGAACCATCTATGAAACTCAAAGCCTCGAAGCTGATATGGTTTTCCGCAAGGACCCCTGCCCCGCTGGCAGCAAGTCCAAAGCCGGCACCGGCACCGACAGCAACAGCGGCTGCCACAACCACCGAGGCAATTGTCTGGTCTGCATCGGCATCGATGATCAGGTCACCAGTGGCATTCACGCTGGTATTCAAAAGATAAGCAAAGACCCCGCTGTCCGGGATGTCCGTCCCGTCTATATTTTCTCCAATGTAATTTGTGGCGATGGCCACGCCGATTGCCGCGCCCACACCGGAGGAAGCACCCACCCCAACGCCAACCGCAGCACCAACAACGACAGAGCTGATTTCAGCTGTGCTGGAGGCCGCAATCTGAACGTCATTTGCACTAGTGATGGAGCTGCCTTCCGCAAAGGCGCTGGTCGTGCTTGAAATTAGGTTTTGCGCAACGGCGCCCGCTCCGGCGATCCCTATGCCAGCGCCCACACCGGCAATACCAAGGGCCAGGGACGCGGCGGCGGACACCGCATTGATCGAGACCGTGGTGACCGTAAAGTCGCCGGAAAGTGGATCCAGACTGATAATAAAGCTGTTACCATCAGGGGCCAGGAGGACCCAGCTCTGTCCTTCGATGAGGGTCGCAAGGCGGAGGTTATCAACCAGGCGCCATTTTGTCGTATCAAAATAATCCTGAGCCGAAATATCGGTCGTCTGACCACTGCCTTGGTCAGGGCCTACATACCGGTAAATCCGACCTTTCTCACCATTCCGACCGTTGACATTATCATATCCGAAAGCGATTTCGACCGTGTCACCGTTCTTCAGCCGATTGTTGAAGGTGCCGTTGGCATTCTTCTGGTCTGTCCGGTACATGGCCGGCGTCGCAACACTGTCATACAGGGCCAGGAAGGCACTGTTATTCTCAAAGATGTCGCGGAGCTTTTGTTGGATACCGGTACGGCGAATCAAATCCGTTTCGACTTGTGCCGGATCACGGCCCGACTCAGTCGCGTCACTTTCTGCGGCAAAGTCAAGATCGTCAGCGGTCAGGCCAAGAAGGTTGGCAGACTCCTCAGTAAACACTTCGCGCCCGGAGGTCTGCGCAGTGACGACCACGTCGCCCGTGGTGCTCGTCACATTGCTGCCGCGGATAAAGGCGTTGACGTCATTATCAACAGCATTGTAGCCGATGGCGATGCCGATCGAGACAGCGCCGGAAGAATTGATCCCAATGGCTGCGGCCACGGCGATGCCACCTGCGATGGCATTGATCCCGGATGCATCATTTGCGGTAACGGTCACGCTGGCTGCGGAGATTCCGGTTTCACCCACTCCGGAAATGTAGGCATTGACCAGGATCTTGATCAGGTTGATGCTGCCGGAACCGGCTCCGCTGCCGGCCAGGCCGACTGCTCCCCCGCCCACGGCAGCTGCGGCTGCAATGACCAGCGCGTCGATGGTGGCCCGGGATTGGGCGATGACGGAAAGATCGCCAACGGCGGTCACACCTGAATCTAAAATATAGGCTTGGACTTCGGCAGTGCCCGTATCCACAACCTGTTTCCATTGGGTAATGTCGCTGAAATCTTCTTCGGAAAGATCATTGGAATTGATCAGTATCCAATTGTCGTTCGTGGCATATCGCTGAGCTAGGTCAGACAGGGGTCCCGAGACTGTCGGATTGTCACCAACATACTTGTAGATTCCCGGTGCTGTTGTCTTCAGGGCATTGGCTCCCGTGCTCCAATCCACATCGACAAGATTCACAACAGTTGCCCCGGTGGCATCTCGTAGTTGAATCGTGACGGGATTAATGACGACCACTTTGTAGTAGGTATTCTCTACCAATCCGCCTTGATTACCTTCAGTGCTCTCGTAGGTGACAAATTCTCCACCTGAGAATCCGTGTTCCTTTTCAAATTCCAGCGTGTTCGCTGTGGCATTAACAGTCGTTCCAAAATCCAGTTCCTGCAGGATGAAGGAGCCCTCTACCTTGACCAGGTCACCCGTGGAGACGGATGCTGTGTTTGAAGTGGTATAATCCCAGCGGACACGACTTTGTGCGGTCCCGTTTTCATCCAGCCCGATGTATTCATAGAGATCGCCCTTGCGCACGCCTTCAAGCACACGGACGGTATCGCCCGGAGTCAGGACGCGCTGCTCATCTGTGGACTGGAAGGTTTCATCAAAGGAGGAGGCTCCGGGATCCCAACCGATAAAGTTGCGCGCGATGGCCACCCCGATGGAAAAGCCCACACCAGCCAGGCCCGCACCGACCGAAAGGGCAACGCCGATGACCTTCGCCGTGATCTCGCTGTCCATGTCGGAGGTAATCGATACGATCCCGTTACTGAACAGTTCACTGTTCTTAGCATAGGCCTTGGTAGTCGTGAGGATCACGTTGGAAGCACCTGCACCAGCACCGGTCGCGGCAATGCCAAAGACACCAATTCCGACAGCAACCGCGGCCGCAAAAGTGACTGAATTAATTTCCGCGGTTTCCGTTGCCGCGACGATGATTCCCCCTGCCGACTCCGCAGTCACACCGGGCAGGTCAACATTGAGGATAACCGCCTCGACTGAGCTGGTAATTGTGTTGAGGGAAATCGCGATGCCGACTGAGACGGCTACTCCGGCAGCGTTGCCAAATGCGAAGGAAACGGCAGCCGCTCCGGCGAGAGAATTAATGAAAGAGGTATCGTCCGCAGTGACTGTGATGCTGGCCGCTTCAATGCCGGTTGAACCAGTGCCTTCGATACTGCTTTTAACATCCGCACCAATCTTGTTTTCAGCAAAGACGCCCGCACCGGCAACACCCACACCAACAGCGGAAGAGAGTCCAACGGCGACCGCACCGGCGAAGACAATTGAATCAATCTGCTGGCTGGCAAGGGACTTCAGGATGAGATCGCGCGCTGCATCGACGCTGGAATCAACCAACCGGGCACGGACTTGAGCAGCATCCTGTTGTCCCGCAGGGGTCCAGCCGATGAAGTTGCGCGCGACCGAGATACCGATTGAGACCCCGATTCCCGCACCGCTGCCGCCACCAATGGCAACGGCCACGGAAACAACTGTGGAGGAAATAGTCGAGGTGCTGGAGGCGTCGATGATGACATCGCGTGCGCTGACAATGATACTGTCCTGGACGGTTGCATTTACCTTGCTGAGCACAACATTCTGTGAAACAGCCCCGGCGCCCGCAACCGCCACCCCGACTCCGCCAACGCCGACACCAACAGCCAACGAAGCTGCCACGGAAACGGAATTGATGGTGCTGCGGGAGACCCCGATCTTACCGGTGGCCTCATCCAGCTCGAGGACGTAGCTTGTTCCATCCGGAGCAACGACCATCCAGCTCTTGCCCTCCGCAATGATTGAGACTTTAAGGCTTTCGGCTTCTATCCAGCTCGAGGACGAGTAATTTTCCGTGGAAAGGTTCACGTTATCACGGTCATCGCCGAGTGTGTTACCAACGAAAATGTAGACCTTGTCAGAGGAGCTGTCCCCTCCCCCGTTCGCGTAGCCCTCGGGAACTTTCACCGTTGTGCCGAGGACAATGTCCCAAAGTTTGCGGAAGCTGTGATCCTCAAGGCCGCCGGACGGGTTTAGAGGGGTAATGGAAATGACGGTGCCGTTTTCTGCGTCCAGCTCAGATGTGGTCAACTGGATACTTGTGGCATCGACGGCGACGACATAGTAAGTGCCTCCGTTCGTCAGTTCAGGGACAGCTGTTCCGGTGTAGATGACGGCATCTCCTGTTGACAGCCCGTGATCAACAAGGAACTGAATCGTGTTGTTCGTTCCCACACTCGAAAAGTCGACAAGCCCGGAATCCGCTGTCAGGACTGCATCCGTTGCAACCGTTTCCTGTGTAGCGAGATTTTCACTATTGGGGAAAGCATCACGCAGGAGTGCGAGAATCCTCTGGTCATCAATGATGTCTTCACGCTTTTCGTTTATGGCGTCGTCGGAGGGATCGTCGACTGTGTCAGAGGGGTTGAGCGGATCGTTGGGATTATCCTCATCCGCGGTGGAAGCATCGTTGAGATCGTCCTTTGTGACAAAGCCATCCTTGAGGTCAAACAGGCGCCCGCCCTTGGAGGCGGCAAGAACCGTGACATCGCCGGAGGTCGTGGTGACCCCGTTATCGGCGTTCAGGATCCCGGCATCCACGGTGTTGCTGATTTCGTTGAAAGCGAGGGAAAGACCGATTGAGATGGCGACGCCTGCGTTGGAGCCCAGTCCGGCCGAGAGGGCTGCTGCGCCTGCAACGGCGTCAATGACGGATGAATCACCTGCAATGACGCTCACACTGTCCGCGGTTATTCCGGATGCCCCATCGCCATTGATGATCGCATCGACATCCACATTGATTTTGTTCTCCGAGTATACGCCCGCGCCACTGACCCCGACTCCGACGCTGCCAATTCCACCGCCGACACCAACAGCCGCCGCAATCACAACAGCGTTGATCGTTTCGCGGGCATCTGCCGTAATATTCAGTGCGCCCTGGGCAGAGACACTCGAGTCCGTCATTGTCGCCCTCACCTCTGCGGCCTCTGGCGCGACATTCACATGCTTCCATGCACTTGCATCCCGGTATTGCTGAATACTCAGGTCGATCGGCTGGTCACCGGCCGCGCTTGGATCACTGTCGGTAATGGTGGTGTCGCCAATATATTCGTAAACATCACCTGCAAGAGCTCCCTCAGCGATCCGGACAGTCGTACCCGGTGCCAGGGAAGGCAAAAGTGTGGCAACCCGTGTCGCTCCGTTGTCATTCGGATCGTTCGGATCGGGCTCCCTGAAAGTGACATTGTCGTGGGTGGCATCAACCGGATTGCCGTTGGGATCCCATCCAATAAAATTGCGGGCAACCGCGATACCGATGGCCACGCCAACACCCGGTCCGTTTGTTCCGACTCCAACAGCGACCGCGACTCCGGCAACAACCGCATTGATACTGGCTGTGCTGGTGGCCGACAAATCAACATCACCAACCTTGTTGTTGGCGGTGCCAATGTTGCTGTTCTCGATGGTCGCGTTTGTCTGCGAAAGAATAATGTTCGTCGACTCGGATGCCCCGCCGGCAACACCGACGGACTTGCCACCGATGGCAACGGAAACCGCAGCGGCCACAGAGAGAACATCAATCCGGGCATTGTCAGCCGCAAGGACGGCGACATCCCCACTGGTAATGATAGAGGGCACATTCAGAATGCTCGCCGTGGTATTGTTGGAAATCGTGTTGTGTGCGAGTGAAACGCCGATGCTCACGGCAAGACTATTCGCCGAGGAATTACCGGAAACACTGGCTGATCCAGCAATCGACTGGGCCTTGATAGCGGAGGCATCCCGTGCCATCACACTCACCGAAGAGGCAATGACCGGACTGTTTACAATCGACGCCCCAATGGTATTCCGGATTTCGTTGAAACTCAGGGCACCGGTTCCAGTCGCAGCAATCGTCCGGGCGCTTCCACTGATCGCGACGCCCACCGCAAACCCGAAGGCGAGGGAATTGATCTGAGCTTCACTATCCGCTGAAACCTCAAGCGCGCCACCTGATGTAGCGGTTGAATTTCCAATACTGGCAAGTGTTCCGGTCTCAATGTCATTGATGGTGAGCGAGAATCCAAGGGCGGCAGCCGTTGATTCATTCTGGGAATAACTGATGGAAGCGGCCGCTGCACCGGAAACTGCGTCAATGGTCGAATTGTCGGCCGCCTGAACGGTCAGTAGTTGTGGGACAACTACAGTACTGTTTTCGATCGTCGCGGAAGTGTCGCCCGTAATCTCGTTGATCGAGGCTGTTCCGGCACCAGAGCCCGCCGCGCCCTTGCCTTGTGAACCGGAGGCGGCACTGAACGCACCACCGACTGCGTAGGCGCCGATTTCGCGCGCGTTGTCAGCATCGACAAGGAGATCGCCAGTCGTTGCGAGGGCGTCCCATGTTAAGTTTGTGCTCTCGATGAGCGAGGTGGCGCTGGTATCAATCCGGTTGACGGAAATGGCGACACCGGCCGAAGCAGCCGTGGAATTCCCTGAACTGCCCCGTGCAAATGAACCTGATACGCTGCCCGCAATGGCAAAAATCCCGGCAGCGTCCTTAGCGCTGATCCGCACATTGCCCGTATCCAGAGTGGAGGGACTGTTGCGCAAGGTGGCGCTTGTCCCGCCACTGATCGTATTGAGTGAAACCGACCCTGCAACGGCAACGGCTGTTGTATTGCCACTTCCGCTACCTCCAGAAGCCTTGCTGCCAGCACCGCCAGCAGCCAGGGAGAAAATTTTGCCTGAAGATACTGCATCAATGGCGAGAAGCACTTCACCAGTTCCCGTGAGAGACATTGTTGTGTCCTGCACTTCCGCATCGGTGGTTGCCGAAATCTTGTTGTAGCTGAAGGCACCCGCGATGGCAGCTGATGAGTCGCCGCTGTCCACCGACGCCAAAGCCAAGCCACCGGTTGCGGCCACCAGGCCAAGGTCGTTACTTGCCGTGACGCTCACAAAACCCGCCTGCAGCGTGCCAGCGTCTGCAATGAGTGCCAGCGTGGTATCAGTGATCAAATTGACTGAAGCGGCTCCGGCAAGGGCCACACCGGTCTGTGCGCTGTCCGATGCCTGTTGTGTTCCACCAGCCACATCACTCGCTCCTCCAACTGCTTCCGGGGGACCCAGATCGCCAGTCGGATTGACCGTATCGCCCTTATCAGTCTTGCCCGAGCTGTCTCCGTCATCCGGCGAAACCACTGCACCTGCAATGGTGAAGGCCCAGACGTCACCCGCCACGGTTGCCTTTACCTGTACCCCGCCAGTGACATCAATGTTGTTTGTGCCTGAAATGGCAGTGCCAGCGACGGCATCCTCGGTGCCGATGATCGCGCGCGTCTGCCGGTTAATGTTATTAATGGCGACCGAAATGCCAATCCCGAGGGACTCCCCTGCAGCAATGCCTCCTGCCCATGTGGCGGTGGTGCTGAGACCCACCGCGGTAACCCGGGCATCACGGCCCGTGACATTTACACCGCTTCCCAGCATGGCCAAGGTATCGCTATTCTGACCGGAATAAAGAACCGTACCACCAATGGCGAAGGTCTTCCCTTTGGCAAAGGACTGGGCCAGATTGACGTTCAACAGGGCTTCCTTCGCGGTCATGTTAAACCCGCCATCGGCGCCACTGTAGACACTCGCGCCGTCCTTGATGATCGCGTGGGTCGTGTTGGTCTGCGTGCTTATGAAAATTGAGCCACCGGCTCCGCCTTTGCCGCCGTTGACCCCAGTCGGGTCAAGACTGAGTTTTTTCTTTGCCCGGTACTTTTCCTTGAGTTTGGCGTCCTTTGCGCTCGGGCCGATGATCGGTGCCGCATCGATGCTGAATGAGGGCAGCGAGAAGATGCCCGTCATGTTGATCATCTGTTGGATGTTCTTGGCCACGATCGATACGACCTGCTCACCCTTATTGTTGTCCTGCTGCTCCGCCTGGTTGATGTGCGGGTTGCTGCTGTTGGTGCGCCAAGCCAGATCCTGATTGATCTCCACATTGCTCTGGACCACGGCCTCGGAACGGTTTGTGAAAACAAGCACCGAAACGGAACCGGCGATGCCGACTTCTTCAGCAGAGGAAGTGGCCGAGGTCCAAGTGTTGAAGAAAGAGCCCTGCGTCCCGAGATTCAGATTCAGGTACTTGGTAATCGCACCAGCCCCCTCGTCGCGCATGGCGTCCGTCAACTCGCCCCAGGAAAGTGGGACGAAGGTATCCAACCGTTGCTTGATCGGATAATTGACAACGGAAACCACGCGCAAAGCTCGCAGGGCATCCAGTTCGGCGCCATTGTGTACAGTGGCCAGGGCGGTGTTATTGAAAATCGCTACCGCAACCGCAATGCTGGCATTGTTGTCCGCGCTGGAGGTGGCGTTACCGCCGCCCGCCTGCTGCTGTGGCTCGGTGCTGCTCTGTGCACCGACATTGAATTTCTGGGAAATGGTCGCCGTAATCTCAAGGTCTTCGTTCGACTTGAGGACGGCATTGCTGCCAACATCAGCCGTGACCACATGGTCCGTAAAGGTGAAGGACAGCCCGCCTGCAACCGCTAGCGAGTTGCTGGATCCCGACTGGGTCTTGCTCGCATTGTCACGATAGCTCTTGGTCAGGTTCTGGAAAAGTTTATCACCCAAATTCGGAGTGAGATCGTCTATCTTTTCCTTGGCCCCCGCGATCACGCCCTTGGGGTCCTGATCCTCACTCTTTAGCCCTGCCTCAGCAGTGGACTTGTTGTCGGCACCGAGCTGTGCGGAAATACCCAGGCCAGTGGAGAACCCGGAATCAAGGACATGCTTGGCAATCAGTTGATGGCCATCCCCGACTGCTGCACCGATGTCAATGACGACCCCGCCGCCAGCTTCGTTTTCACTTTCGGCAAGCTGAACCACCTGGGTGTCGGCGAAGCGCGAGTCGCCTTGCAGGTTCTGCTCGTCGGTGCTGGTCTTTATATAGTAGGTGCCACCGTCAACCAGTCCGGGAATGGCTCCGCCGGGACCCGCTTTGTAGATGACGGCCTGTCCGTATTCAAAGGTATTGAAAACCGTGGCGCCGTTGCGCTGAAGGGAAATCGTGTTCAGGGCTGCATCGACATCAGCACTGCCAAACGTCAGGGAATTGTTTTCGGCAGCCGGTCCCAATGCGGGATCCAGGTCGATGATATTTCCAGACTCGACACCGGCTGCCGCCCTGAGGACCTGTGTCTCCGTGTCAGCCAACTTGATCCAGCCATCCCCGCTGGTCAGGATGAAATATTCGCGCCCATCGACGAGCCCGCCAATGCTGGTACCACGACGGTTGGTGTACGTAATGGTGTCCTCGGTGGCGAGTGCGTTCGGTCCGACATAAATCCGGTCATTGTCGTAGTCGACAAATCCAATTGGCGGCTCACCGCTGCCATCCCATGTGACCAGCGGATCAATCTCGATCTTAACCGTATAACCCAGATCCGGGTCTGCCCGGGAGATAACGGTGCCGTCAACGAAGGTGCGAATCTCGGCAAAGGAAAAATCAAATCCAAAGGCAAGGCCGGCTGAGCCATCGGCATAAATGGCGGAAGTACCTGTTGCTTCCGAGGAGCTGCTGCCCGCGGCACCAATGTTGGCTGTCAGGGCTGCGTCAATGTATGATCCCGTCGCTACATTGACCAGTGAGGTGGTGTTTGCGTCACTCACCGCCAACGCAATGGCGATTTGTGCATTGCCTGGATTTGGAGTTCCCTCCGACTTGCGCTCAGTTCCCGCACTCATCGAGGCAGTGGAGTTGGCGGTAGAGGCGATAACAACTGCAGCACCGGAGACAATCCTCGTGTTGCCCTCAATGTTTATTCGCGCATCAGCTACCGACCGGGAATAACCAATGCTGAAAATACTTCCGCTGGCGCTTCCTGAGGCATCAGCCGTCGCAATGGCATAAAGTCCGACCGTGGAAGTGCCCTCAATGATGGCACCATCCCGAATAGTGATGGCAGCGGTGGAGTTCTTGACCAGCACCGAGACCGGGAGAGAGACGACTCCATCCAGCTTGCTAACCAGAGGACCGATGACAAAGCTACCGACTTCCTTCGGTGCGCCCAAAGTGTCTGGAAGACTGTTGTCTTCAGCTTGGGCAACCAGATAGATTCCGGCACCCCTCAGTTCAGCCCGCGCCCCAATCTCAATATCAACCGCGCGATTGGTGCCGAAGCCCGGGAGGAGATTCTCCAAATCGGAAATCCCGGTAATCCGCGCACGCAGGACCAGATCACCCGCACCCGTATTGACGACCACATCCGGATTGACCTGGATCATGTCTGCCCAGATGTCCAGGAGACCGCCTTGGGTATTGATACTGCCACTGATTGTGACACTATCAACAAACACATCGTCCACTGGCACTTGAGCCGGTGCTGGATCAAGTGGGTTGACGGCTACGGGCATCTGACTGCCGTAAATCCGCAGGTCGGCACTGAAAGCCGGATCGAGGGACTTCACTTCAATAGTGTCGCTGCCGCCCATGCCGTAGATGGAAAGTGAGTCGGCCGGGTTGGTGAAAGTGATGCCGGGTAAGTAAATCGAGCTGAGAAGGTCGTAGAATCGGGCCCCGAGGAAACGCACCTGCATCTCGCCAGCGGTTGGGGCATTTTCAAGGATGATGCGGTCTGTAAACGCAGTGCCGTAGATAATCTTGTTCAGAGGATCGCCGCCCACCGCCAGATCGACTGGATCAATGCCGGCAAAGTTGACAGTCGTTCCATGGAGCGTGACCGATCCGCTCGAATCAACACTGCCGGGAAGCAGGACGCTGTAGTCGCTAGTGAACGGATCAAATATTTTCACGCTGTCGAAAGTACCCATTCCGCCGTCCACGGTCCCGCTGAGGCTGCCGCCCGTCTCAAAGACAAATTCGTCATTGGCGGTATTGTCGGCACCAGTCAGGTTTTCGAAGTCGAAAAAGGTCAGGCCAGAGAGATTGCCAGTACCAATTCCAAAAACGGTCCAGGTGAAGCTGCCATTATCAGGACCCAGCAGGGTGTCGGTGCCACTACCGCCGACAAATCCCTCAATGCCGACAAAGCTGGCCACGTCGGTCGCGCTGGAACTGGCGAGGTCCACGTTGACGGATGAGGTGCGGGCGGCGAAGGTCAGGAGATCCACTCCCGGCAAAGCAGGCTCGGCATCATCGACGCCGCCATCAATCAGTCCCGAGAGGGAGCCACCATCAGAAAGCTCAAACGCATCATTAGCGCTTCCACCGATCAGGGTGCCGATGTTCGAAAAGGCCACCGTGGTGTTGAGCGTACCGGCATCTGCACCACTCACAACCCAGGTATTGTCCTCATCTGCTCCAAGAAGGGCATTGGTGCCGGCCCCACCGTCGATGCCATTCGCGATCGATCCGGTTGTTCCCAAAACGAAGGCGTCGGCTTCTGTCCCACCCTGTAACTGGGCGATGCCGGTGAAGGAAATTACGAGTCCGTTAAATTCGAGGCTACCCGAATTGGGGCCATCCAATTGCCACTTGGTGTCCAGATCGGGACCCACCAAAATCATGTTCGATCCGGTACCGGTGATCGTGGTCACCGCTTCCGCGGAGGTTCCATTGTCATTGCTGTCGGTGGCTCCCGTGACGGTGACAAGGCCATCGGAATTCACCGTGATTGTGATCGTCGCTCCGCTTGCCGATGACAGGTCGACTACCGACCCGGAGAATGCAATTTGAGCGATCGGGGATTCCGCTAAAACGCCACCCGTGGAGGCTTTTAAGTTCGAGTAACTGGCGAATTGGGGCCGATTTGATTTGGATACGACGAATCCGGAACCGCCTGTTGGATCGGATCCGGAATTGGATAATTCGGCTGAAAGCCACTGGTCAAGCAGGTTCGCGGTGGCTGGGGGGCCGTTTGCTGCCTTGAGGGTGGTCACCAGTTCCTCCGAAAGCCGGTCTTGCTGACCGGTCACGGAGGTGGATTCAAAATTGGTCGGGGATTCGCTGGCCAAGGCAAATTTGTCGATCAAAAGGACCGCTTTTGCGGTGGATTCTTCCTCACCTGAAAGGGAATCATCGTCATCAGTCTGGGCCGGTATGAGGGCTGAATCCTCAACGTCAAACAGCTCGTCTGAGCCATCTGAATCCGTGCTCACAACCTCCATGTCATGCTCGACCTGGATGGCTGAAATCAATTCATCACCATCCCCCAGAAAATCAGTTGCCGCGATGCCAATGCCATCACCGGAAAGCAGGAGCCGGGGCTCCAGCGCTTCCAAACTGAATTCGTTAGACTTTTCTGATCGGTTAATAAGCCAGGAAACCGGACAAGCAAATTAATATGCCTGTCGAGTGAAGGTCAGGATATTCCTCAAACAAAAGTAGGGTCAATGCTTTAATATTAGTGTAGATACTAGTATTAATTAAATTTGCTGAAAAACATCACCAGAATAAGCGGAATGAGACGGAATCCCATTCTAATGGAACAACATTACCGGACGAAAAGGGCGGAACATCTGGCAAAATAGCAACTGAACTCCCAGATTTCCTTAAATACCCGGATTTAGACGGATTACCTCCCCCCTCCAAAATGAGAAACCTTTATTATTTAACCGCCTTGTTCCTGCTGAACACCACCGTGCATGCCCAGTGGAGCACCGTCTGGAGCGAAGACTTCAGCGCGGCAGTACTGAATGATCCGGTGGCTAATCCAGTGCCGATAACAAGCGCCGAATACGATTTCTGGCAATCGGGCGGCCCGGCCAGCATCAATTCCGGGCAATTGCGGGTGGATACCCAATCCTCGGGCAACAACCGCGGCGTGGCCATAGCGCTTACAGGGATGGATTCCGGGAATTACCGCTTGAGCTTCGATATCGTGTCGATGTATGCCAATTGTACATTCCAGGTGAGTCTCTTTGATGGAACCTCGGACGGTGGAGCGGCCAACACATATAAACTGGACTTGTTAAGCGGGAACAGCGCTCCGCTGGTCCACGAGGGGAGCATCAGCCCGTTGACCTCGCAGACCTATGTACAGGCAGATGCCGGGCCCGGAAAGGAAATCACATTCACTTTCGATGGAACGGGTGAAATCGTCCTCGTAATGGATATGCCAGCATCCGCAGGCTTCACCCAGCGGGCGATTGTGGACAACCTGATCCTCGAAACGGACGGAATTGCCGTTCCCATCGCACCGGTTTTTGCGATGGACACCATCTACCGGGCCAGCGCATTTGTCGGCGAGGATTATGCCAACTCCATTGCCTTCACGGCCTACCACGAAAACGGCGAAGCGCTGACCTACACAAAGCTTTCAAACCCATCGTGGCTGATAGTGGATGCCGACGGCAGCCTATCCGGCACGCCGACAGCTGGTGATATCGGCGAAAACACCTTTTCAGTGCAAGTGACCAGTGCAGGCGGGACAGACACGGCAACGCTGAGCCTGTATGTCGTGGAGGCGCCCCAACCCACTGTTCGTCCCAACATCCTCTACATTCTGGCGGATGACCTCGGGTACATGGATGTGAGTGCTCACAACCACCCGGATCTGGAATTTGAAACCCCGAATATCGATTCAATATTCGACAGCGGGGTTCTGTTTACTGCGGGCTTTGTGAGTAATTCCGTCTGTGCCCCGTCACGGGCTGGCCTGATGACTGGCCGCTACGGCAGCCGCTTTGGCTACGAGAGCAACTTCAGTACCACGATCGCCGGCGGAGCGGGATCCACCATTGGCCTCGACGCAAACCAGGACACGATTGCTAGTGTGCTGAAGGCCGTCGGCTACCGCACATTTTGTGTCGGCAAGTGGCACCTTGGGGAGAATGAGACCTTGTTCCATCCCAATGTGCGTGGTTTCGACGAGTTTTTCGGCATCATCGGTGGCAGCCGTAACTATGTGAAGACAACAGGGCTTTCCGATGAGAAAGTGCTCAAGAACAACTACACGGTCGTTGCCGAACCATCGGACATGTACCTCACGGATTTCTTCACCGATCAGGCCCTCACTTACATTACCGATGAGGCAACCAGCAATCCGGATCAGCCGTGGTTTCTGTACATGTCCTACACGGCACCGCATGGCCCGATGGATGCCAGGGAAGAGGATGTCCTTCGCGTGCCGCTTGCCGGCCTGTTCGGAGGCAACTACAGCAGAAGCATTCCCACCAATATCCTGAGAATGGACGGGATTGTCCAAACGGGATCAACGGCCAACAATGATGAATTGCGGCGGATCTACGGGGCCATGGTTCTTTCCATGGACGACAACATTGGGCGCCTGATGCACCGCCTCGGCGAGCTGGGCATTGCCGACAAGACCCTGGTCGTTTTTCACAGCGACAACGGCGGCCCCGGGAAGGGCTCCAACTGGTCCCTCAACCGGACCCTTCGCGGAACCAAGGGGAGCCTCTGGGAGGGTGGCATCCGGGTACCCTTTGCCATCCAATGGCCGGGAACCATTCCCTCCGGCCAGGTCATCGGTTACGATGTCCCGGTCAGCGCCATCGATATGCTGCCAACATTTGCAGCCATCAGCTCCGCGGACCAGATCATGGATATCCGGACCGACGGAGCCAACCTGATGCCCCTGCTGCGCGGAAGGGTTTCCACACTCGGCGACCGCCAGCTTTTCTGGCGCAGGGGCACCACCCTGCAAATTGCGATTCGGTCAGGAGATTGGAAGTATTACAAGAATCGCAACACTGGAGATGAGTACCTCTTCGACCATTCGGCTGGCTCGGGTGAATACAGCGGAAACCAGGCTGTTTCCAACCCGTCCAAGCTGGCAGAGCTCCAGGCAGAGTACGCCGATCTGGAAGCAGCCATGCCGTATCCTCATTGGAACGCCGACGGCGAGTTGCTTGCCATCACCAGCTATGACCTTGAGGATGCCGTTGCAGGAACCCCATACACCATGCCCCTGACCTGTAGTTTGCCCTCCGGGGCATCCCCTCCCGTCTGGAGCATTATTGACGGTAAACCCGGCTGGTTGAGCATTCATCCAACGACCGGTGAACTGACTGGAACACCCGCCGCGGGGGATTCCAAGTTCAACCTCATCACCCTGCAGATTGAATCGGATGGAAACACGTCCGCGTATCAGGTACCTCTGCTTGTACAAGGCGGGTTTGATCCGGAGAATGTCGACCGTGACATGCTGCCGGATTCATGGGAAGTGGCTAAGTTCGGTAACCTAACAACCACAGCCGGCGCACCAAATGAAAACCAGGATGGTGATGCAAATTCCGATTATGATGAGTATCTTTTCGGCACCAACCCGACCGATCCCTCATCTTTCTTGAAACCCCTTCTCCAAGTTGCTCCAGGGAGTTTGACAGTCTCCGTGGACGGCATTGCCGGACGCCGCTACCTGCTGCAGGGATCCTCCACCATGGCAAATGGCGAGTGGTTCTACAGTGACAGTATTGAGTGGCTTGAAAGCGACGGCCCCATTAGCCTGCAGGCAGATTATCCCGATGGCACGAAACGCTTCTTTGCGCGTGTGGTCACTGCAGAATAGTGCATTAGGGGAGAGGCAAGTTGTCGCTGCCTTAAAGCCCGCACAACTCGATTAGATGGGCTGGATTACGCCTGCTGCTCGAACTTGGGGTAGCTAACGCGGCACGTAAACCCAGCCACCAGTTTCGGAAACCCCATCGGCCGGGCTGTAGAGCCAGCCTCCAAGCCTGGGCGACCAGAGCCAAGGATCGTTGCCAATCCAGAGCCAACCCAGCCAGGAACCGGTATCGGCGTACCCGTCGACAATCGTCCAGCCACGCCAGCTGGACACGGATCCGTCGATAGGCTGCGTGCTGGTGACACGGAATCCGCGCTGGGAAAACTGGCCGCCTCCACTGGAAACAACGGACTTTGTTGAAGTCGCTCCCGTAAATACAGGATTGTCAAAAAAGGACCCACCCGAAGCGAGAACCCTTTCATCAAAGCCGCCTTCGGGAATGGTATCGTTCCACTCGTCAGCGTTTCCTGCCATATCAAAAGCACCGGAAGGCGAAATCGCGAGGGTGTAGGCACCGACATCAGTGGGGAAACCATTGAGATTTCCCGACTTCACCACCCCATTCATGTTGGCGCTGTTGGAGCTGTCACTGTTGGGCTGGACCCATGCCGGCTCAAGATTACTGCGGGTCGGGTACTTCCAGTAGTCGCTTGCAGGACCCTCCGGACCCGGCTCGTAGTAAGCCGCCTTATACCACTCGTTCTCACTGGCGACCGCTACCCCGCCATTCGCAAAGGCAACCGCGTCGCGGACAACTGTTGCATCAATGACCCCCGATGGCTTTGTCAACTGGTAGGTACCGGAGTTGATGTCGCCGGCTCCCTGGCCATTGGTCAACCAGTTGCAAAATGCCATAGCCTGAAAAAGCGACACAAAGGTCACTGGCTTGTTGGCCATCCCCTCTTTGATTTCGTAGGAATAGACCCCGTCGGCCTCGTTGCTGATGATGCCCCCACGCGGATCAAATTCCATATTGAAGGAATGTAACCAGGCGGTGGCCCGGACCGTTGCGGCCGCATTGAGGAATTCGGCATACTGGGCATTGGTCACCTCATACTTTCCAATGTAGTAATCGTACGGGACTGCTCCGCGCCGCGCCGACTCAAGATCTCCATCATCCGGATTGGGTGGGTTGTTAGCGCCCCCGACAAAGACGGTCTCAACGACCACGTTGGCGGCAAGGAAAGGCACACCCAACAGGAATAAAGGAAGCAGGAAAAACGCGTTGGAAACGGATTTCATATTTAGACGGGTTGAAGATGAACGATAGCTGTTCTAATAGCACCTATTAGTAACCCAGCAGTCTCAGCTTGCTCATTCAATTCTCCCGGGTCAAGTGAAATACCGGTTGGCAGTTGGGCCTACAGGCCCGGAAAGCCAGCGGGAGGCGCTACGCAGGCGAGCCAAGGCGATGAAATCGAGTGAATCCGCATGGGTTGGCACATCATTGAGAAGGACCTGCAGGCCAGCACGCTGCAGGAGCAGTCATCACCGAATGCATGTTCTTTGTTCAGGACCTCAAAGATGGCCCGAAGCAACTGGCCACCTTTCTGAACACCCCATGCGTCGAGTGTGTGGACGTATTTGCCCCGCCCGCCATGGAAACCTGCTCCCGGCTGATGCGCACTTATTCTGACACGCCGATGGATTTTGCTGACGCGACCCTCGTCCTTGCGGCTACCATTCTCAAGCTCCCTGATATCCTTACCTTGGATGTACGTGGATTTCGTACTTACCGCTTTGCCAAGCGCCGCGCGTTCCGGATGTTTCTGCAGGACGGGGCCTGAGGGACGGATCAGATCCCTTCGCGAATCAGCCCAACTCCTTTAGGTTCACTACCTGTATCCAATTATCGCTACCGATTGATTTCAGGCGAATTGGCGGCTGGTACGATCAGCCTGCCCACGGCAAAGCTTACGGTCATGCTATCCACCGTTCATTCCGGGGCCCTTATGGGCATTGAGGCCTGGCCCATTGCCGTGGAGGTCAATACCGGGGAGTGCGGTGAGCCGACCCCGGTGGTCGTGGGAATGGCTACCACGGCGGTGAAGGAGAGCAAGGACCGGGTCTGGGCGGCGATTGCCAATTCGCGCTACACCCTGCCGATCAAGCGGACGACCATCAACTTGGCACCGGGACATTTAAGGAAGGAGGGGGCGTTGTATGATTTACCGATGGCAATCGGTGTCCTCCATGCAACCGGGCAGATCCAGCCACAGGCACTCGAGGATTATCTGGTCGCTGGTGAGCTGAGCCTTTCAGGAGAGCTGCGTCCAGTGAAAGGCGGGCTGGCTCTGGCAGTGTGTGCTTTGCAGGATGGAAAGACAGGCCTGCTCTTGCCGCCCAAGACGGCGATGGAGGCAGCTCTGCTGACTGACATCACGGTCTACGAAGTAGAGAGCATGGATGCGGCCTGTGCATTCCTTGAAGGCCGGCAAAAGCTCGAACCGGTGATCAACCGTTTCACCTCGACTGACTGTACAAGCAATTTCAATGGACTGGATTTTTCCGATGTGAAGGGCCAGTACACGGTCAGGCGGGCAGTGGAAGTCGCGGCGGCCGGTGGGCACAACCTCCTCATGCTCGGCCCACCTGGATCCGGCAAGTCCATGATTTCCAAACGTATCCCGACGATCCTGCCGCCGCTGCAGGAATCCGAATACCTGGATATTCTTCGAATTTATTCGGCCTCGGGAAAGACCCTTAGCGGGGAATCGCTGTCCGCGGCCCGGCCGTTTCGCAGTCCCCACCACACGATCTCCGACGTCGGCCTGATTGGAGGCGGTGCGATTCCGGGACCAGGGGAAATATCATTGGCCCATCACGGAGTCTTGTTTCTGGATGAATTGCCGGAATTCAAACGCGGCGCGCTGGAGGTGCTGCGCCAGCCGCTTGAGGATGGTGAGGTGACCATTTCCCGGAGCGCCGGGCGGATCACCCTGCCCTCCTCTTTCATGCTCGTCTCGGCCATGAACCCGTGTCCGTGTGGCTATCTCAGCGATCCCAGGCAGACCTGCCAATGTTCGCCCCTTCAAGTCCAGCGCTATCGTTCACGCATCAGTGGACCGCTTCTTGACCGGATCGATATTCATGTCGAGGCGCCCGCCCTTTCGATAGAGGAGTTGCGACAAAAGGAACCGGGAGAAAGTTCGAATTCGATGCGGGAGCGCGTGGCGACGGCACGCAGGCGTCAATCAATCCGCTTCAGGAACAATCGGCCCAACATCCCGATGCTGAATGCCCGCATGGCCCACCGGGAGATTCGGAGCCATTGCCGGTTGGATTCGGAGCTGGGCGACCGCCTCCAGCAGGCCATGAAAAAGCTCCATCTTTCCGCACGCGCATACGACCGGATACTGAAAGTTGCCCGGACAGTTGCGGATCTCGATGACAGCGCAGACATCCGGTCGGCCCATCTCATGGAGGCGATCAATTACCGGACGCTGGACCGGAGCCACTATTGACTGGGAATGCTTCGCAGGTCACCGCATTCCAAAGCACACGATCTGGAGGACCCTCCAGCCGCGCATCAATCGATTCCGCTTGAACCACTCCGGCTCCTCTCCACGATACCTGAACATGCAGTCGGAAATTCTGGACATCTTTAAAAAGACGGGCGCTCTTCTCGAGGGGCACTTCATCCTTCGGTCCGGGCTCCGCTCGGGACACTTTTTTCAATGCGCCCGGGTCTGCGAGCATCTGGATCAGGTCACGCGGCTGGCAGAGTTGTTGATCGAGAAGCTCCCCGACATGAGCGAAGTGAAGACGGTGATTGCTCCGGCGATGGGCGGTCTCGTGATCGGACAGGAAGTTGCCCGCCAGCTTGGAAAACGCTTTATTTTTGCCGAGAAGATCGACGACCGCCTGGCGCTGCGTCGCAATTTCCAGATCAAGTCGGGCGAGCGTGTCCTGCTGGTCGAGGATGTCATCACCCGTGGGGGCCGCGTCCATGAGACTCTCGACCTGATAGATTCACGCGGGGGAGTTGTTGAGGCCATCGCGGTGCTCGTTGATCGCTCCGAAAGAAAAGTTAAATTCCCGGCCCCTCTGGTCTCGCTGCTTGAAATGAATTTTCCAACCTACGAGGCCGAAAAAGTCCCGCCGGAACTGCGCAACATCCCGGCGGTGAAGCCCGGCTCGTGAGGCGAAGCTGAACGACGGATTACACGGATCTTTGGGATTCACAGAAAGAGCACCCGGATTCTTGAAATCCGTGCAATCTGTGGTTAATTCCGATAGATTCTTCTCTCTAACACAATTTTGCGAATTCACCTGAATTAAAATACTCTTACCAATATGAGCAGCATGCAATTATTCCTCTTCCTGATCATCCCGACGGCCATCCTCGGCATGTTTGCCCAGGCGAAAGTCCAGGGCGCCTACAAGAAATGGTCCCGTGTCGGCTCACGCAGCCGGATCACCGGACGTGAGGCAGCGGCCTACGTTATGCAGAAAGCGGGTGTCACCGATGTCGAGATCACCTCAACGCGTGGTCACCTGACCGACCATTACGATCCGACCCACAAGCGACTCGTCCTGAGTGAGGAGAATTACCGCGGATCAAGTTTGGCAGCTCTTGGTGTGGCGGCCCACGAAGCCGGTCACGCAATCCAGCACGCGACTGGCTATTCCATGCTGAAATTTCGCATGAGCTTGGTGCCGATCACCATGTTTGCTTCAAAACTGCTCCCTTTTGTCATTATCGGTGGGTTTTTCTTTGGCATGCTCGGACTCATCAAGTTGGGCGTCCTCGTCTATCTTGTCCTGACGGTTTTCCAATTGGTCACCCTGCCGGTTGAGTTTGACGCCAGTCGCCGGGCCAAGGTTGAGCTGGTCGCGACAGGAATTCTGCAAAACGATGAAATGGTCGGGGTGAACAAGACCCTTGATGCAGCGGCGCTGACCTACGTGGCAGCATTCGTCTCCTCGCTCGCCAATTTGCTCTACCTGTTCGCTCTCAGCCGCGACTGATCGTAGTCCCGGAAGTTGACGCCGGGTGAAACCGTGTCAGTTGGATGATTAAATTCCAGTCGGAGCGGGCAATTGCCCCTCGGCTGGCTGGTCTTCCAGGATCTCTTCCACTGCCTCGGTCACCTCTTCAATGACCTCTTCCACAACGGGAACGACTGCAGGGGCCCAACCTCCGACCGCCGGGCCGTGGATTGCTTCAAGCTCAGCCTGTGACCATGGCTCCGTTCGGGCGCCGTAGGCGGTGCGCACCTCAGCCACCAGCTCCTCGGAAACCTCGTAGGAATTATTCTGGTAATCGGGATCGGTACGGATGTAGGTGAGGACTGCGGCAATCTGTTGATCGCTGAGGCGTCCAAATGCGGTCATGGCGTTATTGTACTCGTTGCCTTTGACAACGACTGGACCGGCCAGACCAGCAAGGATCACTTTCACAAGCCGTTGCGGATTGTCACTGACCCACTCGGAAGCAACCAAGGGAGGATAGACACCCGGCAGGCCGAGTCCGGAGGACTGGTGACAGGCCACACAGTTTTGATTATAAATGCGTTTGCCTAAGGCCATCATATCGACTTCGCGTGGCCCGGTATCCTCACCTGCGCCAGCCTTGACGGTCTCATCGTAATGGAATGGACCAAAGTCTCCGGAATAATGAACGATGTAGACCCCTGCCCAGAAAGCCAGAACCATGAATACCGCGACGAGAAAGAGCGGCATCGGGGAAAAGTTTTCGGTTGGCTCTTCCTTCTCGCGAATCAGTTGGGTATGGACCTTCTGCAGGTCGCTATCATCAAACCGGGTCCCTTCAAAAGTGGGCCGTGATTTGCCATCAGGCGGAAACTTGTCTTTTTGCGAATCACTCATGACAGGACAGCTCTATTGGGTGAATTTCATTTCCGGCAGTTCGTAATCCTGCTGGAGGCTCATCATGTAGGCGACAAGATCGCGGGCACGCTGTGTCGGGATAAGCTCCAACCCTTCTCCGGGATGATAATCATCCGGCAGTTCAATCGCATCAGGCGAGGGGCCGCGGGTCTCACTGACCGGTTGAACCTCGAAGAGAAAAGGAAACGGTGGCATAGTCGATCCGGGCGATGTGATCTGCGGGTTATACAAATGCTGATACTGCCACAATTCGGAGTAGCGCAGCCCCACATTAGCCAGATCCGGGCCAGTACGCATGGTGCCGAGCATGATCCGTTCGGACTCGATGTAATCGCGGGCCACCGATTGCCGGTTGCCCCATCCACGTTCAAAGTCGGATCCAAAACCTTCGCGGCGCACTTGCTGGGAGTGGCAATAAAGGCATCCCATTTCCTGGTAGACCAGCTTGCCGCGTTGGGCTTCACCGACAAGCGCCTGCGGATAAGCGGTCATGCCCGGCGTGTTTTCGCCCATGAAAATTTGTCCGTCAGCCTTGTAGGTCGGACCGCCAATCGGCTCGCCCTTGTCATTCACCAGCTCTGAAGTGGCTGGTGTGAGGTCCTTCATTTGTATGTGCGTCGTCAATACAATTCCCGTCCACGAAAACGCGAGGGTGAAGAATACGCCGAGAAAAATAAGTGGTAGGCTTTTCATGGCTTCAGGCTTGTTCAGTCGTTGGGGCCAGAAGGGTTGGCTCGGTTACACGGTCCTGGGTCTTCGGGCTGAAAACCATCCAGAACACGTTGACGGCGAAGGCAAGGTGCCCGACGAGTAACAATAGTCCGGAAAGCGAACGCGCCCACAACCACGGCTTGGTGTTTTCAACAACCTCCAGGAAGGTGTAGACAGGTGTTCCATCTTCAGTGAGAGCATTCATCTGCATCCCTTGGAGCCACCCACCCACTTGGAGGGCAACCACCATCAAGACAATTCCCATGGCGCACATCCACCAGTGGGCCTTGATGAGAAAAGCGTTGGGCCATTCACGGTCGAGCAGGCGCGGCATCATGTAATAGACCGCGCCGAACATGATCATCGTAAAGAAGGCGTAGACCCCGTGGTGGGCGTGGCCCACCGTGAAATGTGTGAAGTGCGTTGTCTCATTGACATGGCGCAGGGCCATCATACTTCCAAAGAGGGAGACCACGGTGTAGTTGATCGCCCCGAAAACGACAAAGCGGATTGTCGGACTGGCCCATCCCTGCTTATGCAGACCAACAACCGTGAGGTGATGATTTACAGCCACCACAATCACGGGAATCACCATCATGACACTGGCCACGGTTCCGGCGGAAATGACCCATGCCGGGACCGGACCGCCGATCAAGTGGTGGACGCCAGCCCAATTATAGAAAAGGGCAAGGGCCCAGAAACCGACCACCGAAAGATAATAACTGTGTATCGGCCGGCCCAATACTTTTGGAATCAGGTAATACGCCGCCGCAAGGGCACACGGTGTCAACCAGAGGCCAAGGACATTGTGGGCAAACCACCAATTAGTCAGTGACTGCACAACTCCGGTCGCCGGTTCAAAGACGAGCATCACCTGAGCCACAATGTAAAGCCATGGCAGCCAGAAGAAAGCCGCCAGCAAATACCACTGGGAAACATAGACGTGTTCAGACTGGCGCCAGCGAAAGGCAATGATCACCCAGACGCCGACCAGTGCGTAGGAAATCGCAACCAACGGAGTAATGTAGGCCGGCATCTCTAACCACTCAACGGCGATCATGTCACCCTTCAAAATTCCGATAATCCCGATAGTGATGGCAATATTCCAGAAGACCCCGGCGACAAGCAGGATGTTGGTATGGCGAATGCGCGCCCGCGAGAGACGGCCCATGATCCAGGGCGCCACCGCAAAGATGACATTATTTCCCCATCCATAGATCATGGCGTTCAAATGCGCCGTGCGCACCCGGCCAAAGGTCAGCCACTCAGTCGCACCAAGAAACTCAGGGTTCGTTGCCTTGATGGCGGCGATGATCGCCAGGAAGGTGCCAGCCAAGAGCCAGAGGACAGCCGAGATCAGAAAGAGCATGGCTGGCTGGCGCATCGAGTCGTCGACCTCGCCAAGGCGGACCTTGAGTTCGAGATTCGCATCACCCGTCGGTGCGATTGATTGAATTATGGATGGGCTACTCATCTGTATGAATGACTATTAACGTTACGACTTCGCCACTTTGCGAGATTTCTTGCGGGGGAACTTGTCGGTGACTTCACCCACTGGTTCATCCTCGTCAAAGATCGAAGTGGATCCCTTCTCAAGGTTGGACAACTGCCCGTTTTTGTGGGCCCAGTACAGGGCCAAAGCAGCCGCCAGAAAAAACAAGCAGGCAAACCCAAAGCCAATGAGAATGTATTGGCTCCAGTCCATTAGAGCGCGGGTTCCCCGGACGCCTGCTGCTCGCTGCGGAGCTCCTCGACGGCCAGTTTCATGGCACGGTCAACAGGTATACGGACAACACCTTCACCTTGATTGACCCATTCATAAGACCCCACAAGCCGCGCCTGCTCGCCACGGACCTCGTTGCGGATCTCGTAGCGGATCTCCGCGTTTTTCTCCTCCTGGGAGACAGCGCGGTTGGGAAGGTAGGCCGCTGCAACGACGAGGAAAAAGCAGAAAATGACGCCAATCCAGCCAAGGGCGGAAATGAGGACCTTGCGGTCGGATGGTTCGGATTCCATTGGTGCGTTACTCATGGCAGTTAATTGATTCTTCTATTCGCGGATCGCGGACCGGGATGGGCCGTTCCTTTGAGGCAGACCTCAGGAAGGCCCAAACAACAATGGCACCAACCCCGAGGAACATCGTTACGTCAACCCAGCTCACTCCGAATTGCCGGACGGTGTATCCGCCGTGGGAATCCGTGGTCAGCTTTTGTGGGACAATGTTCCAGTAAAGATCGAGCAGGTGGAAAACAAGAATCCAGACTGCGATTGTCTTCAGCTTGGTCCCGAATTTGTTCTTGTACCAGAGCAGGTAAATGAACGGCACAAAAAAGTGGAAGAAGACCAGCCCGAGGCTTACCCACCACCAGCTGTTCTTCAAACCGTCGTTGCCCATCTCACGCATGTTGTACCAGAAGGTTTCCTCCGGGATGTTGGCGTTGTAGATGAGGAAGTACTGGCAAAAGCTGATGTAGGCCCAGAAAATCGTGAAGGCCAGCATGAGGCAGCCCATCAGGTAGAAATGCGTCGGCTTGATGATATTCTTCAACCCGTCTCCGCGACTGGCCATGTAGAACATGGTAAGGACCGTGGCCGAGAGCGCGGCGCGCATGCTGGCGGCAAAGAACCAGACGCCGTACATTGTCGAAAACCAATGGTAATTGAGGGACTTAAACCAATCGATCGCCGCAAAGGTGGTTGCAAAAGCGCAGATAAACAATCCCACCGCGGCCAGTTTGCGTGAGCGGTGGACATTGGCATGATCACCTGTCCGGTCCATGTTGAAGGACCACTTGCGGAACATCAGGGCGAGGACCGTCCAGACGCCGAAGTAAATAAAGTAACGGGCGACGAAGAACATCTTGTCGAGGAAGGGGGACTTCGCGACATACAGGACATCTCCAGAGACAGTCCCATGACCACCCGGTACCAGGGCATCCCCGTTCATCCAGATCCACGGCACTTCGCCAGATCCTGCTGAGAGAAAGCTCAGGACAACCAAAGGAAGGAAGATTAGTCCGAGATAAGGAAATGCGCTAATGGCGTGCTCCATCTGGCGCCGGATAATAACCGACCATCCGGAATCAAACATCCACCAGATCATCATGAGGAAAAGCATCCCGATCAGAATGGACAGCCAGAAGGAAATCCCGACTAACCAACCGACAAAGGGGCGGGAGGGATCGGCTTCGGATCCGGTGAAAAGGCCGATGGCCGACAAGGCGATGAAGACCAATCCGGCAATCAGGAATTGCATGGACCGGTTTCCCGGTGTGCGGATCCCGACGTCCGATACTGGCGTTGAAATAACGTCACTGCTCGTGCTCATAATCCAAGCTCTCCCCTGTTTTCGGCGGGCACGTCTTCAATCGTCGCCGAGGCGGCGCGTTGCAGGGCCCGGACATACATCAAGACCTTCCAACGATCTTCCACGCGGATTTTGCTCCCGTATGGCCCCATCGTGTTTTTACCGTGTGTGATGGTGTTGAAAATATCCCCATCCGGCAAATCGATGAGACGGGTTTGCAGGAGGCTGACGATCGTCGGGTAACCGTAGCGTTCGGCAGCGACAACGCCTTTGCCGTTTCCGGAATCACCGTGGCAGATCGCACAATAGATGCTGTAAATCTCCTGGCCTTCCTGCATGGCTTCATAGCTGACTTCCACCGGCACGCCATCGCCAAATGTCCCATCCTCCAGCTTGCCTGTAGCGAGATAGTCATTCTCACGGAAGCGATTATCCGGAACAAGATTAGCGTAAGGGGCTTGCTCGTCCGTAACCGTGGGAACCGTTCCGGCAATTGGTGTCCGGTCCATGCGATCGTCACTGAAGAAGCCTGTCTTGCCCTGCTCGGAGAATCTCATCTGCCGGTCCATGTCCGGGAAGATCTCAAGCGGCGGCTTGGTGGATTTGCATCCACGAAAACCGAGCACGGTCAGCGCGAGCACAATCAAGAAAAAGTATATGAGAAAAAACTGTCGCATCCTTATTCTTCCTCCTCGTCGGAAATAGCCGCGACTTCCGCCGGGCCAAGATTCTCAAGGAATTCACGGGTCCCCGTTTCCGAGAACAACTCGTCCTCCGCCTCAATGAAGACGGCAAACTTGTCATCGGTCAGGTGGCGGAACTTGTCGTAGTTCATCACCGGATGGTAATGCATCGGCAATTGGTTGGTAATGAACATCCCCCCGAGTGTGCCGAAGGCGGCCAGCAGAATGGTCAGCTCGTAAGCGACCGGGAACGGGAAGATCGGACTGAAGAAGGGCTTGCCGCCGACAATCAGCGGATAGTCAAACTGTCCCATGTACCAGGCTGTCAGCATACCGGTGATAAACCCGATGACGCCTCCACAGAGGGTAAAGACCGGCACCTTGGAGCGCTTGAGCCCCATCGCACCGTCCAGTCCGTGAACCGGAAACGGCGTGAGAACATCCCACCGCTTGTAACCGGCCTCGCGAACACTCTGGGCAGCGTGGTAGATGGCCGGCGCTGACTCAAAGAGAGCAATATATCCGTATGGTTTACTCATGTTAAAAAATTCCCGGCATTAGTGGTGACCGTGCACATCCGCCTGCTTGGAAACAGACTTGATTTCCGCAAAGGCCAGGAGCGGCAGGAAGCGGATAAAGAGCAGGAAGAGAACCCCGAAGAGCCCGAAGGTCCCGAAGAAAGTGAAGACATCCACAATGGTCGGGCTGAAGTAGTCCCAGCTCGACGGAAGGAAATCATTGGCCAGCGAAGTGACTGTAATGACAAATCGCTCAAACCACATTCCAACGTTGATGAAACAGGAAAGAATCCAGACCAGCCAGAGATTCTCGCGCGCCCAGCGGAACCAGAAGAACTGCGGGGTGATCACATTGCAGGAAATCATGATCCAGTAGGCCCATGCATACGGGCCAAAGGCACGGTTAATGAAGGCAAATCCCTCGTACGGGTTGGAGCCATACCACGCGATGAAAAACTCCATCCCGTAGGCGTAACCGACCATGGAACCGGTCGCGAGACAGATCTTGCACATGCAATCAATATGGAACTGCGTGATCAAATCCTGCAGTCCGAAGATCGCCCGGAGTGGCAACATCAAGGTCAGTACCATTCCAAAACCGGAGAAAATGGCCCCGGCGACAAAGTATGGCGGGAAGATGGTAGTGTGCCATCCGGGAAGGTTGGCCACCGCAAAGTCAAAGGAAACGACGGTGTGCACGGAAAGCACGAGCGGCGTGCTCAAGCCGGCGAGGAGCAGGTAAGCCATTTCGTAGTTGCTCCAGTGGCGGTTGGATCCGCGCCAGCCCATGGCGAGGATGCCATAGAAATATTTCCGGAACCCGAAGTACAACTTCTCAAAGGTTTTTTGCAGGGCTGTCTTGGCACCCGCAAGGCGCTCCTCGAAAATCATCGGGACACGGTCGCGGATCGTCGCGAGGTCCGGGATCATTCCCATGTACCAGAAAAGGACCGAGACTGTTCCGTAAGTCGAGACCGCGAATACGTCCCACTCAAGCGGCGAACGAAAATTCGGCCAGATGGCATTGGAATTGGGAAGCGGGAAAAGCCACCAACCAAACCAGACGCGACCCACGTGGAAGAGCGGGAAGATTCCCGCGCAAATAACCGCGAAGATGGTCATGGCCTCGGCCGCCCGGTTAATCGATGTACGCCACTTCTGCTTGAGAAGACACAAAATGGCGGAGATCAATGTACCAGCGTGGCCAATACCAATCCAGAACACGAAGTTCACGATGGCCCAGCCCCAGAAGGTCGGATTCCGCAAGCCCCAGACACCGGTACCGGTGGAGACCAGATAAATCAGCCCCATGAGGGTGAAACTGGCGATCAGGGCACAGATGATAAAGGCCACCCACCACCATGTCGGGGTGCGCCCTTCAACAATGCCACACACCTTCTGTGTAATCCAGCTGAAGGAACGGTCGTTCTCGATGATTTGCCGCCGTGGAATGTCCGCCGGCCGCACCTCTTCGAGGACGCTCGGCCGAAACATTGCTTCGGTAGCCTGAGAGGGTTGATCTGTTGTCGTACTCAAGACGTCTTCCCGTTTAAAGGTTTATTCATCAAATTAATGGCCGCCGTCATGGCTCTCCGTTGTTGTCTTAGCCCCGTGGTCGGTCACCGGTTGGGCACTCTTGTATTCCTTGCGGCTGAGGGCTTTCCGGTAATCGGGCATGAGCGGGTTCGGGTTGCGCAGACGGGCCAGGTAAGTGGTCCGCGGGCGTGTGTTCAGGTATCCCAGAAGGGCATAATCGCGATCATTGGCCTTCTCCATGGCAACCGCGCTCTTTTCGTCGGTGATGTCACCAAAGACAATTGCCTCGGAGGGACAAGCTGCTTGGCAAGCAGTGCGGATCACGCCATCCGGGACACGAATATCGTTTGAATCCTTTGCTTTCACGCGCTGGGCAATCTTGCCCTGCTCAATCCGCTGCACACAATACGTGCACTTTTCCATCACCCCGCGCATGCGCACCGTGACGTCCGGATTCTTCTGCATGGACTTCAGGACACCCCCCTCGGTCTTGTATTGATTAGTCCCTACAGGACCCTTGTAGAAATCCTCCGAACTCCGCTTGTTGTAATCAAAGAAATTAAAGCGGCGCACCTTGTACGGGCAATTATTCGCGCAATAGCGCGTACCCACACAACGGTTGTAGGCCATCACATTGAGGCCCTGGCGATCGTGCACGGTGGCATTGACCGGACAAACCTGCTCACAGGGAGCCATCTCACAATGGAGACATCCGACTGGCATGATAGAGGCTTGCGGATCTGAAGGAAGCGAGTGGCGATTGGCTTCCAGATCGCCTGTGCTGTAATAGCGGTCGAGGCGGATCCAGTGCATTTCGCGCCCGCGCATGATCTGGTCCTTGCCAACAATCGGAATATTATTCTCGCTCTGGCAGGCGACGACACAGGCGTTACAGCCCGTGCAGGAATTCAGGTCGATCGTCATCCCCCACTGCTGTTCGGGAATAAATTTCTCGCGGGCATCCTCGTCGCTCCAGACATCGACATTTGGTGGAGGGGCGCCGAAATCAGGGGTTTCGTAAGCGGAACCACCACGAGGAGTTGTCAGGGCCTTTTCGGCCAGCGGCATGTCCTTGTCCGTGCCATAAATCGGCGGACTGTGGCTTTCCATGCCCATCTCGCTGACAAACTTGCTGTTTTCAAGGTAGGTCTTGACGTTGCCTTCGCGCAGGATGGCCCGGCCTTCCATTGACCAGTGCTCCTGCGTGTTTGCGAGGCGGAACCCTTCATCCGTCAAAGTAATCTTGGCACCGGTGCGGACTGCGCCGGAGCCGGAATGGCTGAGCGGATAGGCGCTGAAACCGGATCCCTTGCCCACGCGACCGACCTGCGTGCGGCCATATCCGAGTGGAAGGACAACCGTCCAGTCATCCAGACCGGGCTGAATGTGAACCGGGCCACGGACAGTCACGCCATCGACCGTCAACTCAGCAATGCGCGATTCCTCGCGGCCCCGCTTGAAATTGGAGGACTTCTTGGCGACCCCGCCAATCAGGAAATCGCCTGCCTTGGTATCAAAACCCAGCTCGAGGGCGAGGGCCGGGCTGATCAAAATGGCATTGTCCCAGGTCAACTTGGTGATTGGGTCAGGACATTCCTGCAACCAGCCATTGTTGTTGTAGAAGCCATTCCCAACTGATGCATCAGCGACCAAACGAACCTCGAGGTTCGAAGCGCTGGTGCCCTTGGCACCGATTGAGGTGCCGTTGAGGTTTTCGCGGAGGGTCGCGGGCTTCAGGGAAAGCTTCAGTTTGCGATAACCCGACTCGGGCAGGAAGCCCGTGCTCAGTAGGCGCTGGAAATCCTTGTCCGATCCGGCGTATTCAGCCGAAAACGTGGAGAGAACCATGCCGTACGGGTCAGTCAGGGCCTCACCGGCGAGCCGCCCGAGGAGCTCCAGCTCCTGCATGCTGTCAAACAGCGGCATGATCATCGGTTGAACCGGCACATAAGTTCCGTCAAGGGTGCGGCCATCGCTCCAGGATTCCAGAAAATGGGTTGCGGCAATATTGATCCCGGCCTCAAGGCTGGTCTCGTCAAAATAGTAACCGAAGCGAATCACTTCCGGGACCGACTTTTGCAGGGCTTTCCAGTCCAAGTCAGCCGGTGCGTCATAGACGGGATTTCCTCCCATGACCAGCAGGCTCTCGATTGAGCCGCTCTTGATCTGTCCGGCAAGCTCACTCAGGCTGAGGGAACTGTCTTCCGGCAGTTCAAGGAAGGAGACGGTCTTGTCCAGTGCACCGAGTAGCTGGTTTGCATAAATCGCGAGTTGCTGGGCTTCCACGCTCAGGTGGGTACCGGGGACAACAACGCTCTTTCCCGGATGATCCACGAGGTCGCGGGCACATTCGTGGATCCACTTGGCCTCAATGGGTAAGCCGGACGAACGCTCACGGAGGAATGTTGCCATGCGCGGATCCCCGTTCGTGAGTTCGAGCAGTTCCGCAACAAGCGCTGCCATGAAGGCGGTCATATTGCCAGTTGAGAGGCGCAGGCGATGATCGCCCATGGTCCCGGTCAGTGTGAAAGCGGATTCCGCCACGTAGAGGCGCGCCATCTTCTTGGCATCCGCCTGGTCCTTGACCTTGCGGGTACGGCTGAAGGAGCGGGCCAAGCCGACGCTTCCCGGTTCGTCATTCAGGAAATCCGCATCCACACTGAGAATGCGCTTGGCCTTCTCCAGATCATAAAGCGGTCGGGCTGGCCTTCCAAGAAGGCGGGCGGCCGCACGCTCAGGATTGTCCTGGTCCACCGCACTGTATTCCGCCCAGACAAGGCGGGGATACTTCTTCAAAATGGCTTTTTTGAGGCGCAGGCGGGTCGGTGAAGTGGATGGCTCGGCTAGAATAGCCATGCCCTGTCCGTTGGTTGGTCCAAACTTTGCGCTGAGACCGGCAAGGATATCCTTCACACGCTCGGAGCTGATCCGGCGTGTTCCCTCGTAGGCCGAGGTCATGCGGTCGGGATCATACAAATTCAGGACCGATGCGGAGGCAAAGCGGCTGATCCCGCCACCGTAGGGAAGAAAATCACGATTTCCTTCAATATGCGTGGGGCGGTGTTGATGCGTCTCCACAACCAGCGGGAGGTTGTCTTTTCCGTCGGGAAAGGAGGTCGTAAAATAGACCGGGATTCCGGGAATAGTCCCTTCCGGCTGCTTGCTGTACGGAAGAATATACTGCTCAGGACGACGACACCCGGCAGCTCCCATACCGGCTACGGCAAAGGAAGCGGCCATGATCTTGAGGAAATTCCGGCGATTGACGCCCTCCGCTTCGGAAGCTCCTTCCGGAAATTCACGATGCAGCCATTCCTTGAAGGCTGGTTTGTCTGCCAGCTCATCGAGACTGCGCCAATAGTGAGGACCAGTCATGTCCGCGTTTTCAGGTTCAGGTTGGTTGGATTTGCGATTCATCGGTGACAGCCTGAGCAGCTTTGCGGAGGGTTAACATTCCAGTTGATGACGGCTTCCTTGGCCCATTCGGCATGAGCCGCCTCGTTTTCCGGTGTCCAGTTCAAGTTGTAGACCTCGTCCAGCGGGCGGATCTTGTCTTCAGGATTCCGGTGACAATCGAGGCAAAAGGCCATTGATAGCGGCTCGGAGTGATGGACCACTTCCATTTTGTTGATCTCGCCATGGCACTCCACACAGCTGACACCCCGGTTCACGTGGACAGCGTGATTGAAATACACGTAGTCCGGCACCTTGTGGATGCGGACCCATTCCACCGGTTCACCCGTCTCGTAGCTTGTCCGGATCGGCTCAAGCAGCGGGCTGTCCTTCTTGACCTGGCTGTGGCAATTCATGCAGGTTCCGGCATCGGGGACATTGGCATGTCCGGATTCGTCCACGTAGGAGTGGCAGTACCGGCAATCAATCCCCAATTGCTCGGCATGAAGATAGTGATTGTAGGCAACAGGTTGCTTGGGCGCATAGCCCACACGCGAGTACTTCGGTGTAAGATAGTATGTCACGCCGGCAACCGCGGTCACGCCTAGCACCATTACGGCAAGGACGAGTCGCAAGGGGACCGTGTTAGACCATTTGGGAAAAAGATTCGCCATTGATTAAGCCCTTTAAATCGGTTGTCAGAGTGTTCGCCCGGCACAGGGAACTGCGCGTGGCTCCTTGGTGGCACGGCCCTCGGCTCCGGAAGTGGAGGCCTTCAAGGCGTGATTTTCCGGACGCGTGTCCGCCCGGAGACCGACCCAACCCAAGGCAGCAGCCCCGATGGTCGTAATAAAAGTTTTTCGACGGATTTTTTGATCTGGCATAGTCTGATTAAGCAGAATTCGACCCCCGGTGAGAACAAGCGACAAAATCGCCTGACATGAGGAATACTGTCCTTGTGGTCGATAACGATGCGGAGGCAACAGAAAATTCCGGATCAAACCAATTTTTTAGAATCAATCTTCCCTGAGCCATAGCCCGCTAATAAATTCTAATAGGCGGTCGCTCAGGAGACCCGGCTGGCGACGCTCAAGGCGCGGAAGGAAACAACAGCCGAAGAGCCCACCATCAAGAGTGCGGCCACAACAGGATGCAGCACGCCACCTGCGGCGAGCCCCATGCCAATCAAATTATAACAGAGCGCAAAGAGGAGGTTCCCCTGCAGGGCAGCCTTCAATTTCCGGGCGTGGCGAATAGCCCCCGGCAAGGCCGAGATCTGGCCCTCCACCAGCAATCCATCCGCAAACTCAGTTGCCAGAGCTGCCCCAAGATCAATGGCCAGAGCCGAATGGCTTGCCTGCATCGCGAGGACATCGTTGACCCCGTCCCCGACAAACAGCACTTCGCCCCCCTCCTCAGTGGCCATCAGAACCCTCTCAGCCTTGGCTTCCGGGCTCAGCCCTCCCTCAACCGGCACATCGCCGATAGCGGCATGCTCGGATCCCGGATCACCGCTTAAGATCATACACCGGCAGCCCAATTCGCGAAGGGCCTGCAAAGTCGCGCCCGCCTCTTCCCGCAGGACCTCATTGAGGAAAAGCGCACCGGCATAAACTCCCGAGCGTGCCACATGCACCGGCTTGCCATGGCCAGAGGGCAGTTCGTCCGGAAGGCGGATTCCTTTTTCCTCCAGCAGGCCCAGCTCGCCGATGACCAGTGAATCACCCCCGACGTTTCCCCCGATGCCAGCGCCCGGGTAAACCTGGACCGCGCTGACGGCCAGGCGCATCTCCGACAATTCCGCCAAGGCCTGACTCACAGGGTGGTGGCTGGCCGCGCCTAGACTGGCCACTTCATCAATGACCCGGAAGCGCTCCATATCACCATGCCCGAGCTGGGACGTGTCCGCCTTCAAGTCAAAATGGCTCAAGGTCCCCGTTTTGTCGAAGATGACGGTCTGGCATTCGGCCAGCGTATCCAGCAAATGCCCGTGTCGGCCGACCACTCCACGTTGGCTCATGTAGAAAAGCCCCGCCCAGATGCCGGCCGGCATGGCCAACCCGAGCGCACAAGGACAAGCCACCAGCAGAACCGCCATGGAATTGAAAAGGGCGTCCCACCAGGGCTCGCAGGAAACGAAAAACCAGCCCAAAAAGGTCGCCAGGGAGGTCAGGCTGACCACGGGAACAAAGACCTGCATCAGTCGGTCAGCTGTCTTCTGTAATTTGGATGGGGCAGCTGGGGCAGCTTCGAGCAGTTCGAGGATCTGGTCAATTGTGCGCGGCTGGCCGAGCTTCGGGACCAACTTCAAATTGCCGTCAACCGACCAGGTCCCTGCCAGGACCTCATCGCCCGCCTTTTTGGAGACAGGCGCCGGCTCTCCCGTCAGGGAAGTTTCCCGGATGTAACCACTGCCCTCGCTGATAACTGCATCGATCGGAATTGGATCCCCCGGGGAGACGAGGACCACGTGTGAATTGTTTAACCGGGACACCGGAAGGCGCTCACGTTGACCGTCCGGCATTTGGATAGTCGCTACATCAAAGGCATTTCTAAAGGAGGAGACTGCTGCCCCGAGTTGCCCTTTCTGGACCGCCCCGACCTGTTTCCCGATGGCGTACACGCAGAGAACCAAAGAAACGACCTCGTAATAGACACTCCCTTCCCCAGTGATCGTGGAAATAAGAGACCCTCCCAGCGCACCCACCGTACTGAGGACAAACAGGGCCTCGACACTGAAGCGCAGATCGCGGAGGGCCTTCACACTTTCCTTCAGGAGTGGTCCCCCCAGAAGACCGATGACCACTATCGAGGAGAGGATGAGCGACCCATGCAACACCCAGTAAAGGGTACTTTCAGGTGAGGGAGCTTCACCGGAGGCCAGTGCATTATTGTATCCAAGGCCGAAAACCATGGCCTGCCCGGAGAGTGCAAGGGAAATACCAATACGAAACCCAAATCCGGATATACCGGGCGCCTCGCAAGGCAGACAGCGTTCCTTACCCTTATTCATTGACCACAGAGATACAGCGAGGATCATGGCCGTTTCGGAAATAGCAAATATTCTTTCCTTCCGGGACCCCGTATGAATCCATCTGATCTCATCGAAAAGTTCGCCTTGAAGAAGGCTCATGGAGCCGAATCCCTGCGCATTTCATGGTTGCAGGCCCTGGCTGCGTTGCCGGATCTGCCCCGGGGAGTACTCGAGCGGGTTGTTGTTGCCCTGCCCTCTCCCGGCGCTACCCGACAGTTGGCCCTCTTTCTCTCGAGGGAACCGGATGAGGCAGCTGCCCTGGAAGGCTTCCTTTCCGATATCGATGAATCCGGCGAATCGCTCAACGATTGGCTTGCGGCATTCGAGGTATTCGCCGATCACCTGCGGGGCACCGCGCACCGGCCCAGTTTGACGGATGCAGCAGGCTATCTGCATTGCTGCGAAGAAGCCATCGACTCAGGGAGCCGCTACGAGACTTTTCCCATGGCTGTTCAAACCATGCTCGAGACCTACGGGTACGAGGGAAATTCCTGAGAGCCCCAGACCAAATTCCAGTTTCTTCGAAGTGGTCCTAATCCCGCTGCAAGCTGAATTTACCGGGGCCAATCAGCAGGAGACCGAGGAGGACAAAGAAGAAGATCATCGGGTATCCAAACTGGGTCAGATCGCCGGCCGTTGTTTGGTATTTGAAGAGCGTAGCGATAAACATGGTCCCCATGAGCGGCACGGTAGCGGTGCGAAAGAGCCAACCAGCAATCAGGAGAAGGCCGCCGAGAAGCTCAGTTCCAGCTGCAAGGACACCATAGAACAATGCTGCCAGCGTGTCGGTTCCCACATCCATCCCGATATATTTCATATTGGAGCCGACCCATTGGAGTTGGGCCTCACCCGCCATGAACTTGTTCCATCCGGCAAGCATGAGAATAATCCCCAGTGCGGCACGGATGATCATCAACCCGAGATCCGGGTGTCGAAACATGGACTTGATCCCTTGAATAGTGCTCTTCATCAAAATATCCTTTGTTAAATTTAAGACTTAGGGTAGAAGAGGCCGATCAAAATGCAAGCACCAGTCAAGCCAGTCGAAATCGTCTCAAACGCCGACCGGATCCGCATAATCGGGCAAGGTCTGACGGGTAGCCTTCTCGCTTTGGCGCTTCATGAAAAGGGGATCCCGTTCGTTGTTCAGGATGTCAGCCTTCCCGGCACAGCCTCCCCGGTAGCCCCGGGAATCGTGAATCCGCTCGCCGGCCGGCATTTTCGCCCCCCTGAACGAATCGATGAGTTGCTGGCGGAGATTGGTCAAAGCATGGCCCTCGTCAGGAAACATCTGGGGACGGATATCTGGAATCCCTGCCCGATCCTGCGCATGTTCGCGGAGCCAACCCAGATTGACCGCTTTGAGCGGACCCTGAGTTCTCATGAGAGCAAAGCCTTCGTCGAGGAACGGTTTTTGGAAAACACTTTTCCGCACCTAAACGACGTCTTTGGCAGCTTCCTCACCAAGCAGGGCGGATGGGCTAATCTGCCGCTACTCTGTTCGGCAATGCGCGACTGGCTGAAAAAGGATGGACGCCTGATTGAGCAACAGTGGGACCCCAATGAAGCGGAAGAAGCAGGTTTAAATGAAGTGCTGTGTTTCTGCGAAGGCTGGCAAGTGGCGAACAATTCCCATTGGTCATTCATCCCACACAATCCGGCAAAGGGGGAAATGCTCATTGTCCGCTTTGAGGAAGAGTTGCCTCGAGATCGCATCTACAACCAGGGTTGCTGGGTTCAACCGATCGAGGAGGATCTCTGGCGTGTCGGAGCCACCTACAGCTGGTCCAATTTTGAAGGGGGGCCTTCCCTTGACGGAGCCGAAGATCTGCAGGAACGGCTTCATCTATTGACGCAAATTCCTTTCCATGTGCAAGACCAAGTAGCCGGGGTAAGACCGATCGTCGAGGATTACAATCCGGTCATCGGACAGCATCCCGAGAAGGCGAACTGGTTTATCCTGAATGCGATGGGATCCAAGGGAGTTCTGCAGGCACCGATGGCAGTGAACCTGCTTGCGCGCATTCTTCTGGAAGGGAAAAGTCCACCATCCGAGTGGGCTGTCTCGCGGTTTACCTGAGCCTACTCAAGCGCTCGTTCCTTGAGCCGCTGAACAATCTCCAAATCCTTTGGATAGACCTTTCCCCGGTTGAGCTGGCGGGCCATGAAATCGAGCAAATCGTCCCAATCCTGTTCATCGGGCTCATACACTTCACGCGGCTCATGCCGCTCTCGATGAATTTTCCATTCAGGCTTCTCGCGGATCAGTTTGAACTCAATCTGCTGGCGCTTGCCGAATTCATTGCGTCGATACCATTTGAGGGAACAGGTCATTGCGCGGCCTCCTGAAGGATGTTTTTTTGGAAGGACAGGCAGGCCTCTTGTAATTCCCTGGCAGCGGCCCCGGCAGCCTCGGCAAAATCATCGCCAGAGGAGGCATAAAGAATTCCCCGGGAACTGTTGATAAGGAGTCCCCACCCATCCGCACGCAAACCGGCCCGGAGGGTTGCTTCAAGATCACCGCCCTGGGCACCAATTCCAGGAACCAGCAAAGGCATCTCGCCGACTGATTCCCGAATTCGGGCAAGCTCCTTCGGATAGGTTGCTCCAACGACCAGGCAAAGATTGCGATTTGCGTTCCAGTCCCGTGCTGCCCTTTTGGCCACCTCCAGATAAAGCGGATCCCCATTTTCAAGAATGAGATCCTGCAGCTCCGCCGAGCCGGGATTGGATGTCTTGCAGAGCACGACAACACCTTTCTCAGCAAAGCGGGTGAAAGGAAGCAAGGTGTCTCCACCCATGTAGGGATTCACCGTGACAGCGTGTGCCTTATAGAATTCAAACGCTTCCCGCGCATACTGGTCAGCGGTACTGCCAATGTCCCCGCGCTTGGCATCGAGGATGACAATCCGTCCCGGAGCCACCTCCCGCAGGTAATCCATTGTTTGCAGCAATTCATCAAGCCGGTTCTCGGCCGCAAAATAGGCAAACTGGGGCTTGTAAGCACAGGCGTAGGGGAGCGTCGCGTCGATGATGCGTTTGTTGAATTCAAGGAACGGCTTGCCTGCTGTCCGTATCGATGCCGGCAACCGATCCATCTGAGGATCCAGACCAACACAAACCATGGAGGCCGTCGATTCCCAGGAGGACTGAAGTTGTGTAATAAAAGTCATCTAATGTATTGAACGAGGACCCTGCACAAGCTGCGCACTGTTTTCAAGCACGGCTTCCACGGGAAATGGATTCGGGAAGGTCCCTCAGCTGTTGCAAACAGCGATTTGCTGGTCACAAATACAATCATGCTCAAGAAACATTTGTTCTTATTGTTCATCTTGTGTGGAAACAGCCTTATCCTCGCAGCAACCGTGGATCTGAACTTGAAGGGTGCCCTCGACCGGGCCCCGGAAGCAAACTTCCAGATTCTCTTGTCGGAACAGGGACTTGTCGTGCAGGAAGAGGCCACTCGCAGTGCCCGCAGCGGGCTCCTTCCACAGGTCAGTCTCCAAGCCTCACAGGGGCGATCCATGAATCCAACCGTCGATGCTTTCAGCGCAGCCCTGCCGGGCGCAAAAAAGCGTTACTTCAATGACCGCTTTGATGCCTTGTTGCGCGCAAGGCTCTCGCTTGTGAACACCCGAACCTGGGATGACTGGAAAATTTCCAAACTGACCCTTCAAGCGACCAGGCTTCAGCTGGATAACACCGTCCAGGAGGTGCTTCGCTCCATCGGCTTGGCCTACTTCGCGCATTGGCGAAACCAGCGCCGGCTTGATGTGATCGATGCAAACCTCGAGCGCGACCGCCTGCTCCTGCGGATTGCCAGGGACCAGCAGGATGCCGGGGTCGCCACGGATCTTGACGTGACCCGCGCGGAAGTACGCCTTGCGACAAATGAGCTGGCACGCCTCCAACAGGAGACAACCCTCATGGATAGCTCGCTGCGCCTGAAGCGCATCCTCAATATTTCACTGGATAACCAGTTGAACCTCGTCCGGGAAGCCTTCGATATCGAACTCGCTGAACTGGATTATGACAGGTCCGGGCTAGCGGACGTCTTGGAAAAACGACCCGATTACCGCCGTTTGCAGACGGAGCTTGAGCGGGAAAGCCTGGCCCTCCGCGCCAGCAAGCGGGACCGGCTCCCATCCCTCGACCTGACCGGGGAATGGGGACTCGCCTCGGAGTCATGGAGCGATTCGATGGAGGAACAGTGGGCTGTCGGTATCGGGCTCTCGATGCCCATTTTTGAGGGATTCCGGCTGGATGCCCAAAAGCGCGCCGCCGCCGCCGCCCTGCGGCAAAAGGAGCTCGAGCTCGAGGATTTGACGGCCCAGATCGAGGCGGATTACCGCTTGGCCTTGCAAACCATGGAATCCGGGTTTCGCCGGGTCGAGGTGGCTCGCCGGGCCGTCGCCCTCAATGAGCGGGAATTTGAACTTTCCCGGATCCGATTTGAGGAAGGGGTGGCTGACAATAGCGATGTGGTCGATGCCCAAGCCAATCTGGCTGATGCGGAGGATGCCTTGGTCGAGGCCGAATACCAGTATGCGCAGGCCCGGATCAACCTGGCCTATGTCGAGGGGGATGTACGGGCAATCCTGCAATAGCGGGATTAAAAACTTCCTATAAGTTAAACTTTTCGGTTTGCAAATGTCGATTAGTAAACATTATAGCAGACCTAATGAAAATTGGCCTGGCACAAATCAACACGATTGTCGGTGACTTCGAGGGGAACAAGGCCCGGATCATCGAGAGCTACGACAAACTTGTTGAAGCAGGTGCTGAGCTGGTCTTGTTTCCGGAGCTGGTGCTGACCGGCTACCCTCCCCGTGACCTCTTGTTCAAATCCTGTTTTGTCTCGGACAACATCCGTTACCTGAAGGAGATTGCCGAGACAGTGGGATCCGTCCCCGCCCTGATCGGATATGTAGAGGTGAATAAATCAGAGAAAGGCCGCCGGTTCTTCAATGCGGCGGCATGGTGTGAGCGGGGAAAGGTGCGCCACGTGGCGAAAAAGTGCCTGTTGCCCACCTACGATGTCTTCGACGAAGACCGTTACTTTGAGTCGGATAGCGAGCCGACAATCATCAGCTGGAAAGGTTGGCGCCTTGGGGTCACCATTTGTGAGGACATCTGGACCGGACCGATCATCGAGACAAGCCGCCACTACGATTGCGACCCGGTCGGCTTCTTTGAGAAGGCCGACATCGACATGATCCTGAACTTATCGGCCAGCCCCTGGCACTATGGAAAGGATCCCACCCGACAGGCCATCGTCCGGACAGCGGCCCTCCGCTCAGGAAAACCGGTTGTCTACGTGAATGCCGTGGGAGGAAATGATGAACTGGTCTTCGACGGCCACTCGATGGTGATGAGCGAACAGGGTGAATTGCTCTGTGGCCTGGCCCCTTTTGAAGAGGAACTGAAAGTCTATGACCTGAAGGCTGAGAACAAGGAGGTCCACGGAGAATTCCAGCGGGATTCCCTTGCCGACATCCACGATGCGCTGGTCCTCGGGTTGCGCGATTACGCCCATAAAAGCGGCTTTAAAAAAGGCCTTATCGGATTGAGTGGCGGGATTGATTCAGCTCTCACGGCAGCGCTCGCGGCAAAAGCTCTCGGCCCGGAGAATGTCATCGGAATCAGCCTGCCTTCGGCCATTTCAAGTGATCACAGTAAGGACGATGCAAAACAGTTGGCAGAAAATCTCGGCATCCAGTACCAAACCTTGCCCATAGAAAAGGTTGTCGACGGGGCAATGGCCACATTGGAACCCTTGTTCACCGGCATGGCTGCCGATGTCACGGAGGAAAATGTCCAGGCCCGTGCGCGCGGCCTGCTACTCATGGCCGTTTCCAATAAATTTGGGGCCCTTCTCCTGACAACCGGGAACAAGAGCGAGATTGCGGTCGGATATTGTACGCTTTACGGCGACATGGCGGGTGGACTGGCCGTTATTTCTGATCTGCCCAAGACGCGCGTGTACGCGCTCTCGCACTGGATCAACCGTGACGAGGAGTTGATTCCTTGGAACACCATCAAGAAGGAGCCTTCGGCCGAGCTGCGACCCGACCAAAAGGACCAGGATTCACTCCCGCCTTATCACATTCTCGATGCAATTCTGAAGCGCTATATTGAACAAGGGGAATCCTCCGCCGAAATAATTGAGGCAGGATTTATCCCGGAAGTTGTCCACGATGTCATCCGAAAGGTTGACCTCAACGAATACAAGCGGAAGCAGGCCGCTCCCGGCCTGAAAATCACTCCGCTCGCATTCGGCGTGGGACGCCGGATTCCGATTGTCCAGAAGTACGTGAGTTAGAACTTCCAGGTGCCACTGACGCTCAGAATGTCGACCGTGGCATCCATGGTGCCCTTCAAGTATTCGCCGGGCGTATGGGTCGGATTGTCAATGACCGGGTCGTCGACAAAAATGTGCACGAAGCCGACATCGACCTTGAGCGTGTCGCTGACCTTGTAACCCATCCCGAGGGAAATCCAGACCCGGTTTTCATCCGGGATACGGGGTGAACGGTAGGTGTCGGATGTCACGCCTGATTCATCATAAACCAGACCGGCGCGAAGCTCCACCTTGTCATTCATCTGGTAGGTCGTGCCCACGCTGTAACGGAAGGTGTCGTCCCAGTTCTCGGGAATGACCGAATCGCTTGGGAAGCCCGTTTCATACTGGATGACCAACTGGTCGAACTTGCTCCACCATGTAAAGAAGATATCCGCCATGACCGCCCACTCCGGTGAGACCTGATGGAAGATACTTGCCTGGAAGGTATCCGGCAAATCGATGTCAACCTTGCCACCCTGTGAGACGAAGAGGCTTCCGAAGAACGGATCCAAGGCGGAGGGGATAACAAACTTGGCTTTCCCATCAAGGGTAAGCTTCACCTTTGATCGATAATGCACCCCGATCCGGGTTGCCTCGCTCGGAGTGAACAGCATTCCAAAATTAAACCCGTATCCAATGTCATCCCCCTCAAGCTTGAGTTTTCCGTCATAGGCTTCCGAGCCGAGTTTGGATTGCACATCAGCCGCCAGGGCAAGCGTCTGGTCGGTGGCAGGAATTGTTCCCGAGTTGAGGGAATTCAGATAAATCAATCCGAAGTTAAGGGCATTGCTCAGGAGCGCATCGCCGTACATCAGGCTGAAGCCAAACCCGTAGGCAAACTTCTCGGAAACCTTGTGTGAAAGGGCGAGGTTTGTGTTCACTGTCAGGAGATCCGTATCCAAGGCAATGTACCGGCCAACCCAGCCATCGTCATATTCAGTGGCGAGGCCATACGGAGAGGAGACGCTGAGACCGATCGCCCATCCTTCATTGAGCGGACGGGAATAGAAAAAATTGGGAACTATCGCCGGCGTATCGGAAGTGGCGTTCGGGCCTTGGGTTGGTACGCCCGGGGAGACTCCCGGAATAAAGCCGCTCACCGAACCGGTGTTCTTGAATTTTGCATTGGGCAAAATGAAGTGCAGCCCGGAAGTGATTTCCGGTTCGCTGTACAGGGAGAGCGTTGCCGGATTGAAAAACATGGAGGAATTGTCCGAGCCACCGGCAGCACCACTGGCAAACCCGACGCCAAGACCGGAAATGCTGTGTTCCTGGAGGGCGAAGCCTGCCGAATAGAGGTTGTAGGAGCCAAGAAAGAGCGTGGCCAGAGTTGCCGTGCAGACGGTCAGTTTATTCAATTTGGGGTACATTGAGATATCCTTTTGTGTGTAGTTGTAGTAACGATTTGGTGTCTTTGCTACGCGCGAGTATTTTGAACCCAAATTGAAATGGCAAGGGAAACCTTCCTCCCGGCTATTACGGGATGGATCAGGTGCCATAGAGGCGATCGCCAAAATCGCCCAATCCTGGCCGGATGTACTTGTTTTCGTCCAGTTCCCGGTCGAGTGCGCCGGCAAATATGCGTAAATCCGGAAAGCGGGATTCCAGAAGCTGAACCCCCTCCGGGGCAGCCACAATACAAAGAAAATCCACACTGGAAGCACCGGCCTCATAGACGGCTTCAATCGCCTGCTCGGCTGATCCGCCTGTGGCCAGCATGGGATCCACGACGAGTACCCGGTTCCCCCGAACCGGGGGAAACTTGCAGTAGTAGCGCCTCGCCTCAGCAGTTTCCTCATTCCTTTCCAAGCCGATGTATCCGACCGACACCTCCGGAAGCAGCCGGACCACGCTGTCGATCATGCCAGCCCCGGCCCGGAGGATCGCCACGACAACAATGGGTTCGTCAACAACCCGGGCCTGCATCTGTTCCATGGGGGTTTCCATGGAAACTTCCTTCATTTGCAGGTCCCGTGTCGCCGCGATTGCCAGATAAGTGGTCACCTGGTCACACGATCGGCGGAAGGATTGCGGTGTGGTCTCCCGGTCCCGAAGGCGGTTTATTCCGTGAATGGCAAGTGGATGCTGGATAATTTCAAGGGACATAATATCTACTCTCCGAGTTGTGCATGCATGGACGGGATGGATCCCCGCAAAAGTCCGATGACATGTGCGTGTGAGTCGCGGGCAGATTCCGCAACTTCCTCGTGAGTCAGCGGAGCGCCGCCCAGATGCGCGGCAAGGTTTGTGATGCAGCTGAGACCGGTTACGCGCAGGCCGCAATGCCTTGCCACGATACACTCCGGAACGGTGGACATGCCGACTGCATTGGCACCCATTCCACTAAATGCCCGGACCTCCGCCGGGGTCTCAAAGCTGGGACCGCTGACGGCCAGATATACACCGGAGTGGAGGGGAATTCCCTCGGCGCTTGCTGTCTCCATCAGGATATTCCTGAGCCGCGGATCCCAGGCCGCTGTCATGTCTGGAAAACGCGGACCGGAAGCATTGTCATTGGGGCCGCGAAGAGGATGATCACCCATGAAATTGATATGATCTTCAATCGCCATCAGCTGGCCGGGACGGAAGGCCGGATCAATCCCGCCGGCGGCATTTGTCAGGAATACTCCACGAACACCCAAATGTGCAAAGACCCGAATTGGAAAAGTAATTTCCTGCATGGAATAGCCTTCGTAGTAATGAAAGCGGCCCTGCATGACGTAAAGCGGAACATCCCCCATTCGGGCAAGAAGGAGCGTTCCGTGGTGTCCCTCAACTGTACTGACCGGGAATCCGGGAATATCACTGTAGGCAATACTTTTCTCGATCACCATGAGGTCCTCAACAACAGGCCCCCAGCCCGATCCGAGAATGAGCAGGATGCGTGGTGGTTCCGGAGTGGAAAGCCGGCTGCTGATCCAGTCGGCTGATTTCTTCGTAGTGACTTTTTCCATACAATTACATAATTTGCTTGATAATCAGGGAGGCGGGTTCCACCGGCTCGTCCGAAAAGGAAACTGCAGAAGCAAGTTGTGTGCTCCACGCCTCCAACTGCTCGCTGTTCTCGGCATGAATCCGGGCGAGCAGATCCCCAGGCTCGATGCGTTCACCAATACAGACAAGTCCTGAAATTCCTGAACCATGCTGGATATCATCATCCGCGTTTCGCCGTCCGGCGCCCGTCTCAAGTACAATTTCAGCGACCTTGCGCGCATCAACATCCCTCACCCAGGCCGGTTTCGACTCCTCATAGAGCACTTCATGAATGACCCGCGCCTGAGGCAGCTTCTCCGGGCTTTCAATAATCGCCACATCCCCTCCCTGCATGGCAACCATGGAGCGGAAGCGATCGAGAGCTGAACCATCAGCCAACCGGGCCCGCGCATGCTCCAGAGCAGACTCCAGTGAGGAGTCTTTTCCGGCGAGAAAAAGCATTCCTGCAACGAGCTCGCAGATGAAGTCCGCCAATTGATCGGGGCCCTCCCCTTTCATAATGGAGATGCACTCCTCCACCTCCACGGCGTTCCCCACAGCACGGCCGAGCGGGGCATCCATGCAGGTCAACCAAGCTCCTACGCGGCAACCCGCAGCCTTGCCAAGATCCACCATCAGCTGGGCAAGAAACTCAGCATCCTCAAATTTCTCGAAGAAGGCCCCTCTTCCGAATTTCACATCCAACAGGAGCGCATCCAAGCCTTCCGCGAGCTTCTTTGAAAGAATGCTGGCGGCAACGAGGGACGGGTGCTCCACGGTGCTTGTCTCATCGCGCATGGCGTACAGGATTTTGTCTGCCGGAACGATGCTCTCCGTCTGTCCGGCAATGACACACCCGATCGTTTCCACTTGTTTGCGCAACTCGCGGGAATTCAGGAAAACCTTGAAACCGGGAATTGATTCGAGCTTGTCGAGTGTCCCGCCGGTGTGCCCCAGTCCACGGCCACTTAACATCGGAACCGCCAATCCGCAGGCGGCGGCAAGTGGTGCAAGGACGAGGGATATCTTGTCCCCGACTCCACCCGTCGAGTGCTTGTCTGCGACAGGCGTGTCAATACCCTCCATGTCGAGCACCTCTCCAGAGTGCAGCATCTGCTCAAGCAGGACGCGGGTTTCCTCAAGTGAAAGTCCCTTCTGGAACAAGGCCATCAGCATTGCTCCAATTTGTCCGCGGCTCCAGGAGCCATCTACCGCTCCGGAAACAAATTCCTTGATGGCGGCCTCGGGTAATTCCCCGCCATCCCGCTTAAGGCGAATAACTGATTGTGGAGTCATCCCAACCAGACTGGGGCCTTATGTCCGGTTCGACAATGAGAAAGTCAATTCATGGATACGGGGAGTCCCGCCATCAGGCGGTCTGGCCCGCCCGAAGGCGGGGCTCCAATCTGGCACCTAGGTATTGACGCCGACGAGGAACTGGATGTTCGTCGTGGTTTTCTTGATACGGGTGATGAGCATTTCCATGGCATCGGTTGGCGGGACACCCTTCATGGCCCGGCGCAGGCCGTAGACCTTGGCCATTTCCTCGGGATGGTAGAGCAATTCCTCCTTACGGGTACCACTCTTGGCCATTTCGATGGCTGGGAAAATACGTTTATCGGAAAGCGCCCGGTCAAGGTGCAGTTCCATGTTACCCGTGCCCTTGAACTCCTCGAAAATGACTTCATCCATTCGGCTTCCGGTTTCCACCAGGGCCGTTCCCAGGATTGTCAGGGAGCCACCGCCCTCGATATTTCGGGCACTGCCGAAGAAACGCTTTGGCTTTTGCAGGGCATTGGCCTCCACCCCTCCGGAAAGAATCTTGCCGCTGTTGGAGGCAAGCGCGTTGTAGGCGCGGGCCAGACGGGTGATCGAGTCGAGCAGGATGATCACATGCTGTCCGTCCTCAACCATGCGGCGGGACTTCTCGATGACCATCTCAGCGCAATGGACATGGTTCTCCGGGCTTTCATCAAAAGTGGATGCAATGACTTCGCCTGTTGTGATCTGGCGACGGAAATCCGTCACTTCCTCAGGACGTTCATCGATCAAAAGGATGATCAAATGGGCTTCAGGCTTGTTGATGGCCACGGCGTTGGCGATCGCCTGCTGAAGGACCGTTTTCCCCGTGCGCGGCGGGGCGACGATCAATCCACGCTGTCCCAAGCCGACTGGTGTAAGGAGATCAACCACCCGCATGGCGGTGTTGTCCCACTTCACCTTGGGCTCGGTCTCAAGGATGATCCGCTCGGTCGGATAATAAGGGATCAAGTCCTCAAAGGGCGTCACCTCGATATTCTTCTCGGGAGCGCGCCCCATGAGGGAAAGGATTTTCACGACGTATGGACAGGTTTCCTCTTCGGCTTCCGCATCCTGCATGTAATCATTCTGCGGGAAAAGGGCAGCGAGGGCTTCCGCGGCAAGATCCTCTTCAACCCCATCTGGAATAGCGTCGATTTCCTCGTTACCACGCCCGGCCTTTTTCAGTTTGTCGATGGCGTCATCAGGTAACGCTTTCCGGCGTGGATGAAATTGAGCCTCGATGATCGTTCCCTTCTTGACCGCGTACTTGCGAACAAGCGCCTTGGGCAGGAACGCACTCGCTGGACGAATCTGGTAGTTGTCGTTTTCATAGACAACGAGGGCCGTCCCGTCTTCAAGAATCTCAACAATTCCCCGGCAATGAAGGGGTTGTTTCTTTTCAAAGGCTGCATCAAGAATGGCCTCCACAAGGGACTGACGCACGGAAAATGTGCGGTCGCCCAAATCGTATTCCTTCTGGGCCCATTCGCGAAGTTCGAGGAAAGGCTGCGTCCAGATGTCATCGAGAAAAATCGGCTCCTTGGAAGTATCCGTGATTTCGGTGGCAAGGACCTCAATGGTTTCGAGCTTCTGCAGGGCTTCCAGTGACGGCAACTCGCCCCATTCCGCGCGGATGGCAGGTCCCTCGCGCTTCTTCCGCGGGCGGCGATCCCCGTCGCGCTGACGGCGCTTGTCCCGGCGCTTGCCCTTAGGCTGATTGCCAGGCCCTGGCCCCTTTTTCTGGTTACCCGGAGTGTAGGGCTTTTGTCGATACCCTTTATTGCCCCGGTTATCCCCGCGCCGTCCACGGCCATCCGAATCCTTGTCCCTTGAGGAATTCTGTCCCTGTCTGGAGGGTCGGGAGGGACCGTCATTCTGCTTCCGGTCGGTCTCCTCGTGGGCCGATGTTTCCTTGGCGCGCTCAACTGGCTTGGGTGGGGGCGTATCAAGATCTGAAGAGTAAACTTCCGGTACATCCTTGTCCTTCACGACAGGAGGTGGGGATAACGCCGGCTCGCGGGAGGAAGAGCTCTTGTCCTCCGCCGTACTTGAGTTCCCATCGGATTCCACCTTCTTGCGGGCAGTCTTTTTCGTTGCCGTCTTACGGGCGGCCCGCTTGCGGGTCACTTTCTTGGCAGCGGTTTTCTTCTTGGCTGGAGGCTGTGCCTCGAACTCGAGGTCTGATTGATCGGAGCTCATGAATGGTGATTGAATGATGTGGTATTGTGTCGTTACCGCTGAAGCAGCCGCATGGTGTGCTCCACCTGTTCTCGCAAATGCTCAGGTGACCCATTATTATGGAGGATAATGTCCGCCCTGCTCATCTTTTCGTCCAGGCTGAGTTGGCTGTCTTTACGGTATTGGATTTGTGATTCACTCATTCCTCTGGCTTTCAGCCGTGCAAATTGAAGTTCCGGATAGCTACTCACGCAAAGGGTTGTGGAAAAATAACCTTGGAGGTCCTTTTCAAACAAAAGAGGGATCTCAACGATCAGGACCGGATGGTTTTTCGCCAGCTCCCGCATCCACTGTTGGCGGACCCGGGGATGCACGAGAGATTCCAGAATGGCTAAGGCCTTGGAATTACGAAAGACCTTAGCTCCAAGCCTTGACCTGTCAACTCTTCCTTCCTTGTCGATCACCCCGGAACCAAAGGACTGTTCGATTTCAGCGATCAACCCGGCGTCCGAGGCGAGCAGCTGGCGGACGATGGCATCCGTCTCAACAACGGTTGCTCCCGCCTCCTTGAAAAAGGCCAATGCAGTCGACTTACCGCATCCGATTCCACCTGTCAGCCCGATATTCATCATGTCAAAAACCCGGCTCAAAATGAGCCGTGCCCTGCACAAACAGGTGGCGAGCGAACCCCGCACCTTCAAGCAAAATGCAATTCATGGCGTAAATGATTTGCCCCACAAAGGGAAAATTCTCATCTTCATCGACACTTCTGCTCCACCATGACTCCTGAATTTTCCCTAGATTCCATTCCCACGCATGATCCTAAAGCTGTCGAGGCAGCTATTCTGGATATCGCGCGGGATTGTTTTCCGGGGCAGGATCTCGAGCGGATCAGCAAGCTCATGGATGCGGTTTCGGAGCTTTACAAGGGAAACATCCATCCGTACCAGGCCAGTGACATGGCCTACCATGACTTTGAGCACACCCTGCAGGTAACGCTCTGCTGGGCGCGCATGTTTGCCTCCCTGAAGATGCACAAGCCGGATCTGCCGGTGGTGTATGCGGATTTTCTGTTGGGGATCGCCTCCTGCCTTCTTCACGACACGGGCTATTTGAAGGAAACGGATGATCCAAGTGGAACCGGAGCCAAGTATGTGCTCATCCATGAACATCGCAGTTGCCACATTGCCCGCCGGTTCCTGATGAGCCTGCAGTGGCCGGAAGAAGCCATTTCAGTCATCCAGCGGCTGATTGCCTCAACGGGGCCACGGGCCATCGTTGAAGGAATTCCCTACACAACTCCGACCGAGAAGACACTGGCCCAGATGCTCGCCACAGCGGACTTTCTGGCGCAAATGTCCGATCCGCAGTACCTCGACAAGCTGCCCTCCCTCTACAAGGAATTTGAAGAATTCGACCGCCTCCGCGGATTGAGCCAGACTGAGCGGCCATTTCCCAATCTGGACAGCCTTGTCTCAAGCACACCCGGCTTCTGGTTTCAGTTTGTCCTTCCAAGGCTGAAGATTGATTACGGCGGGGTTTATCGATTCCTCAACAATCCCTACCCGGACGGTCCCAATGTCTATGTCATCCACGCGGAGGCCAATATCGAGGCCCTCCAGCCCAACGAATCCGAGGAATAAACGACCATGAAGCGCCTTCTTTACCTGTTCCTGCTCGTCGCATTTTGTGGCTGTGCCTCCGGCCCGACTTTCTTTTCAGAGGATTATCTGGCCGGCATGGCGGCGACCGAGTTCTCCAAAATCAAGGAGCAATTTCCGATTTCAAATGATCCTGCGGGCACGGCCATGGTAAACCGCGTGAGCAGCCGTATCGCCCAGACACTTGGCGATGAAATGCCGGATGCCGATTGGGAATACGTCCTGCTTGAGGATGAAGCCGCCAATGCCTTTGCCATGCCGGGCGGGAAAATAGCTGTATTCACGGGACTCCTCGAGCTGGTTGACTCGGATGACGAGCTGGCGGCCGTTGTCGGTCACGAGATTGCCCACGTCCTCCTCAAGCACGCCAACCAGCGTATGTCCGCGGAATTGATCCGGGGCGGCATCGGGGTGCTGGTGGCCGTCGGAACCAGCGAGATGGAGGATGAAAACCGGGCCCTCGCCCTGGCCGCCTACGGCATCGGCTCGCAAGTCGGCATCATGCTTCCCTACAGCCGCTCGCACGAAACCCAATCCGACCGCATGGGGCTCATAATCGCAGCCCGTTCGGGGTTTGATCCACGGGCCGCAATCACGTTCTGGAAGAAGATGGCGGAAGCAAGCAGCTCCTCTCTCCCCGAGTTCCTTTCAACACACCCCGGTTACGAAACGCGCATCGAGACATTGACCGAAGCCATGCCCGAGGCGTTGCGCTATTACCAGGCGAGCAAGAGGCCCTGATCACAAATTCCCTTAAAGTCCCTTTCAAAGGACATTTTGCGTTGACGCAGGGCCCTCCAAACCGACAGATAAAAAGCGCATGAGCGCCCTCCTGCTCACGATATTCCTTAGCCTCGTTCTGGTGACCTTGTTCATTCTGCTCTTTGTCAAGGAGCGCCGGAACGGAAAATTCAGGAGTTCTGAACAGGATGCGCTTCTTCCTTTCGAAGATGAGGATCCACGATCCGATTCTTAACCCAAAGTGTGTGAATTATGAGTTCTTCTGTTAGTACCAGACGGGTCATCGAATACGATGACCACCACGTGCGACTATTTGTCCTTGCAGGAATTTTCTGGGGTTTGATCGGCATGGTGGTCGGCGTCCTGATTGCCTTCCAGCTCAACTTCTCGTTCCTGAACCTGAACATGTCGTGGCTGAGCTTCGGTCGCCTGCGGCCCCTGCACACCAACGGGGCGATCTTCGCTTTTGTGGGGAACATGCTCTTTGCAGGCATCTATCACTCGACCCAGCGACTTTGCAAAGTCAGGACCGCCAACGACTTGCTCACAAAGATCCATTTCTGGGGCTGGCAGGTGATTATTGTCGGAGCGGCCATCACGCTCCCGCTGGGACTGACCCAAGGCAAGGAATACGCTGAGTTAATCTGGCCCCTCGATATCCTCGTGGCCGTGATCTGGGTCATTTTCGGAATCAACTTCTTCTGGACGCTTGCCAAACGGAATGAGCCGACCCTCTACGTGGCCATCTGGTTCTACATCGCGACAATCATCACGGTGGCGATGCTGTACGTGGTCAACAACCTCGCCCTGCCCACTTCGCTGGTCCACAGCTACCCGATTTTTGGCGGCGTGAAGGATGCGTTGATCCAGTGGTGGTACGGTCACAACGCGGTGGCCTTCTTCCTCACGACACCGATCCTCGGTATCATGTATTACTACATTCCGAAGGCAGCCAACCGGCCGGTGTACAGTTACCGGCTGAGCGTGGTCCACTTCTGGTCGCTGGTCTTTATTTATATCTGGGCTGGCCCGCATCACCTGCTCAACACGTCGCTCCCGCATTGGCTGCAAGCCCTTGGAATGCTCTTTTCCCTCATGCTTTGGGCACCCAGCTGGGGTGGCATGCTCAATGGCCTCCTGACCCTGCGTGGCGCATGGGACCAGCTCCGGCGGGACCCCGTACTGAAGTTTTTTGCCGCCGGGGTGACATTTTATGGCATGGCCACTTTTGAAGGTCCGCTCCTTTCGATCCGCGCGGTCAACTATCTGAGCCACTACACGGATTGGACCATCGGGCATGTTCACAGCGGGACCCTTGGCTGGAACGGCTTCATGGCAGCGGGTATGTTCTACTACCTGGCGCCACGGCTCTGGAAGACCAAGCTCTATTCGGTGAGTCTGGCCAATATGCATTTCTGGATCGGCACGGTGGGAATCCTCCTCTACGTCGCATCCATGTGGGCCAGCGGTATCACTCAGGGCCTGATGCTCAACGGCGCGGTTGAGAATGGTACCGTTCTCGCCTACCCGAACTTCCTCGACACCCTGAATTCGATCCGCCCGCTGATGCTCACCCGGGCCATTGGGGGAACGCTCTATCTGGTTGGCTGGGTCATGCTGATGTATAACATCTACAAGACCGTCGCCGGGAAGGAACCGGTCAATGGCACGATCACGGTTGAAGTCGAGGAGCAGGAAGAGACCCGCGAGCTCGAGGGCTCAATTGGCCTGCTCGGGACAATCTTCAACTGGCCCGTTTTCTATTCCTCCGCCGTCATTGTTGGCATGTGCCTGTGGTTCTTCGGGAACGACCTTCTTTTGCTCCTGGGGATAATCACCACGATCCTGTTCTGCCTCATTGGCATTGTTCACTTTCAGGCGACCTCCGCCAAGTGGAGTGACTGGTACGAGCGCCTTCTTGGCAACTGGGCCCCATTTTCCATATTGGTTCTGGTCGCCGTGGCGATTGGCGGGATGATCCAGATCATTCCGACAATTGTCGTGCAGAATGCCGCCAACCTCGAGGACCGGGTGCAGGTGCCCTACACGCCACTTGAGCTGGCCGGGCGCAATATATATATTTCCGAAGGGTGCTACAATTGCCACAGCCAGCAAATCCGGATGATGATGCCGGATGTCCTGCGCTACGGAGATTATTCACGGCTTGGAGAGTCCATTTATGACCATCCTTTCCAATGGGGTTCCAAGCGGACCGGTCCGGACCTGGCACGGGAGGGCGGAAAGCGGCCAAATGTGTGGCATTACGACCACATGAACAAACCAACCGACATTTCCCCGGGTTCAAACATGCCACCTTATCCAGCCATGCTGGAAAAGTCTGTCGACTGGAGCCGTATTCCGGGGAAAGTCGCCGCGATGCGGACCCTCGGAGTCCCCTACCCCGACTGGAGCGACGAGGAAGTCCTCGCGCTGGTCAGCGAGCAAGCCAACGAGATTGTGGCCGATCTTGAGGCAAACTTCCGGAGCACCGAGCCGGACCGGCAGATTGTCGCTTTGATCGCCTATCTGCAAAAGCTGGGCACCTACGAGGACGCATCCCTTGCCGCCGCACGACTGGATCAATAATTGAATGCTGATTTAGGACATGTTTAAACGCGTACAGTTTGAGGAATGGCAGGCCATCATCACCCTGATTGCTTTTGTCCTCTTCTTCATCGCATTTCTTTACTTCTGCTGGCGTGCCCTGCGCATGAGCAAGGCTGACCGGGAGCACATGTCGAACCTTCCACTTGAATCCGGAAACCCGGAAAAACCGAGCAATGAGCAAGAAAGAGAATCCACAAGACGATAAACTGAGACCGCACGTCTACGACGGTATTCAGGAATATGACAACCGCCTCCCAAACTGGTGGCTCTGGACCTTTTATGGCGCCGTTATCCTGACTGTGATGTATTGGTTTTCCTGGTACAATGCGGATGTCATGGAGACCGACGCCGCCATTGTTGAAGCGCAGATGGCGAAGGTCGAGGAAGTGCGACTCGCCGCCATGGGTGAAATTTCCAATGACACTCTCTGGCAGATGAGCCGCAATGCAGGCTTTGTCAGTGCGGGCTCCGAGATTTTCAAGGACAAGTGCGTTGCCTGCCATGGCGCTGACCTCAAGGGCGGCATCGGAGTGAACCTTGTCGACGATGAGTGGAAGTGGGGCAACCAACCCATCAGCCTTTACTCGATTGTCGTGAATGGCTCCCCGGACAAGAAAGCGGGCATGCAGGCATGGATCAACGAGCTGGGCGCACAAAAGGTGAGCCAGGTCGTGGCCTATGTCCTGAGCTACCATACCGAGCAGGAAATGGCGGATGCCCCGACCCTGAATCCGCCATTGGAGTTATGAGGATTTAATGAAGCCCAAGAGCAAGAAGCCCAGCTTGGACGCAGTCACCTCGATCAATGAGGACGGCTCGCGTTTCATCATCCACCCTGCTGATGTTAAGGGACAATTCACCCGGTGGCGGCGCATCTCGGCTTTGTTTCTGATCGGTATCTACATCCTCCTCCCATGGATTCCAATCAATGGCTATCCGGCGATTTTTTTGGATGTCCTGAACAGGCGCTTCCATCTTTTCGGGATCACGTTGGCTGCCCAGGACATGTGGCTGCTCTTCTTTTTCGTTTCCGGACTGGCCTTTCTCCTCTTTTTTATAACAGCCTTTCTCGGGCGTGTCTGGTGCGGCTGGGCCTGCCCACAGACCATATTCCTTGAGCACGTCTTCCGCCGCGTGGAGCGGTGGATTGAAGGGGATGCACCCAAGCGCAAGGCCTTGGACAATGCCCCTTTCGACGGGGTGAAGCTCTTCAAGCGCGGTCTCAAACACGGCCTTTTCCTCCTGTTGGCGTCTGCCATCGCCCACATCTTCCTCTCCTACTTCATCTCCATTCCGCAGCTCTGGCAATGGATGACCACCTCCCCACTTGAGCATTGGGGCGCCTTTGTTTTCGTCTTCGTCGCCACAGGGCTCATGTACGTCAATTTTGCCTTTTTCCGCGAACAGCTCTGTATTGTCATCTGCCCGTACGGCCGACTCCAGTCAGCGCTGATTGATGACGACACCTATAATGTCGCCTACGACTTTGAGCGCGGAAATCCACCGGGACCGGTCAAGGACGAATCAGCTGGCGACTGCATCGGCTGTCGTCGCTGTATCCAGGTCTGTCCGACCGGGATTGATATCCGCCACGGACTCCAACTTGAGTGCATCGGTTGTTCCGCCTGCATGGATGCCTGTGATGAAATCATGGACAAGGTCAAGAGGCCCCGCGGGCTGATCCGCTACGCTTCGGATCGCAACCTGCAGGGCTTTAAAACCCGCTGGATTCGCCCGCGCACCATTCTTTACACAGCCCTGCTTTTCATGGGAATCGGCGTGGCGGGATTTGCCTTCACCTCTGTGGAGCAAGCTTCGGCAACGGCCACGCGGATGCCAGGATCACCGTTTTATGTGACGGATACCCACATCCGCAACCAATACCAGATCCGCCTGATCAACAAGGATACGGGCAACTTGTCATTTTCCGCAGCCGTACAGGCAAGCGGACTTGAAGTGCCGGTTCAAACGTCGGGCTTTGAAGAAAATCTGGTTCTCACGCCGATGGAAGAAAGGAACGCGACATTCGTGGTGCAAGTTCCACGGGAGACCTTCATTGGCCCCTTTCCCTTGCAGATTGTCATAGAAGCGGAGCCCGGCGGCATGGAAATTATCCGCGAGGTGGAATTCCTGGGGCCGGATCCGGCCCTGCTACGGAAAGCAACCCCTTGAGGGGAGACTCCAAGCCATGCAAGAAGCGCATAAAAAGAAGGCGGGCAGCCGCTCATTGTGGGTCTGGGTCATCCTCGCTTTTGTTATACTCATCTCCGCCTGGACCTGTTTGATCATCGTTGCCTCAAAGAACCAGCCAGAGGTGATTGAAATTCAGGAACCATAGGGCATAGTCGGTGAAATGTCTTTTCATCTAATCTTCCTCTTTCTCTTCCAGAGCGGTCTGGCTTTTGCCTTCAGTTACTTCATCGCCAAGATTGTCCTGACCGGTTGTGACGAGGAATCGCTTCCCAAGCTGAGAAGGGGCCTGCGATGGATCGCCCTCCTCACACTTGCCTGCTCAATCGCCCTGCCGCCAGTCATGTTTTTTGCCTACTACAAGGCATTGCCCGAGGGCAAACCGGCCAATATTGCCCTTTGGCCGGCTGTATGGATTTTCATGATTCTGGGAGCGGTCGTGCTGGCCTTGTCCCTTGTCATTTGGAAATCGGGAAGACAGCATTCCGCTCAATGATCGAGGTCTCCTCCATAACCGGCCCATGGCCCGCTTTCATCGCGGGCATGGTAACGAGCCTGCACTGCGCTGGCATGTGCGGTCCCCTTGCCTGCTACATAGCACCAAAGCCCGGCTCGGCCAGCTCTTTTGCCACGGTGGCCAGCCTCTACCAGATTGGACGTTTGATTTCCTACACCTTGATTGGAGGACTGGCGGGCGGTCTCGGAATGGTAGCTCTTGGCTGGGTCGATATCTATCAGCATTCGTTATCCCGCTTTCTTCCGTGGTTGCTGGTCATGTTCTTTCTTCTGGTTGCCTTCCGGATCGACAAATATTTCCCCAAACCAGCTTTCCTGACCCCGTTGCTGATGCGGCTTCAACAACGTGCACAAGCCCTTCCGCGCCCGCTATCAGGACTTCTTGTCGGAATCCTGACACCACTTCTTCCCTGCGGTCCCCTGTACGCGGTCTTTGGACTTGCCCTGATGACGCAGTCGCCGATTCGCGGGGCTGAATTCCTGCTCCTCTTCGGATTGGGCACACTACCGCTCCTCTGGGTTGTGCAAGCCGCGTTTTCCCGCTGGCAGGGGGCAATTTCCCCTGTAGCGATTTCCCGGATACAGCGAGGACTGGCCCTGATCGTGGCCGTGATACTGGGGCTTCGACTGTACTTCTTTGAGACCGGCCAAGGCGGCCTCTTTTGCGGCACTGCAATGTGAACGCGCAAAGCTACAAGACCTGTATCCACTGCGGCACCCCATTTTCAGTGGCGGGAAGACGCGACAGCGAATTCTGCTGCAACGGATGCGAGTATGTCTCCAACCTGATCCGCAAGGAGGGCTTTGATCATTATTATGATCTGCGCGACCGCCGGATCGCGCCCGTGGCACCGGCTGCCATGCAACCAAGGGATTATTCATGGCTGGAGACCCGTGCAGCTGACTGTGAAAAGGCCTCTCCAAAGCTGGCCGAAATGGTCCTCGATCTGGAAGGGATATCCTGTGTTGGCTGCGTGTGGCTGATTGAAAAGATTTTCCGGCAGCATCCGGGATCGGTCCGTATTGAAATCAACACGCAGTATGGACAAGTTCGCCTGCAGTGGCGACCGGGCGTGTTCCGGTTGGTTGATTTTGCCCGGGAAATCCAGCAGTTCGGTTACCTCTTCGGGCCTCCGGGAAAGCGTCCACAAGATGAAAGCAAACGCCTTCTGGGAAGAGTTGGAGTCTGCGGGGCCTTTGCCCTGAATGCCATGCTCTTCACCCTGCCCCGTTACCTCGGGATGGATCCTGAATTCAGCCTTGCCCCCTTGTTCGAGCTCCTGAGCCTGCTCTTCGCAACCTTGAGCCTGCTTGCTGGGGGAAGCTATTTCATCAAGCGAGGTTTCCTCGGCCTGATGCAGGGCGTGCTCCACATCGACTTTCCAATTGCCGTCGGGGTGCTGGTTGCCTGGGCCGGCTCAATCCTGGGTTGGCTCATTGCCGATACCCGCTTTCTCTACTTCGACTTTGTCGCGATCTTCATTTTTCTCATGCTGGCCGGACGCTGGGCCCAGGAGCGCACGCTTGAACGAAACCGCCACCGCCTGCTGAGTCAGAACAAGGCCCCGCGTGAGGTCCACGTGGTCAACGAAGACCTTTCCGGAGAGGAAATTAAATCCCTTGATCTGCTCAAGGCGGGTGAACGAATCCGTACCCTGCCGGGCGAGGTGGTTCCAGTCCTGTGTGAACTCGAATCAAACAAGGCGGCCCTTTCCCTTGAGTGGATCAATGGTGAATCAGCGATGCGGACGATGAAGCAAGGCCACTGGGTCCCATCGGGTGCCCAGAACATCGGAATGGAACCGATTCTCCTGAAGGCCCGCCAATCGTACGCGGATTCACTGCTCTCCCGTCTGCTTAGCTCGCAAGCCTCCGAGCAGCGCAATCCGCTCATGGAGAAGATCCTGCGCTCCTATATCGGAATTGTCCTGCTGCTTGCCATCGTGGGGGCACTTTTATGGGCCCTTGTCGGAGATGAGCCACTCACGGGCCTTCAAGTCGCGCTTTCGATCCTGGTCGTCTCCTGCCCGTGCGCCCTTGGGGTGGCCTACCCGCTCGCCCAGGAATGGGCAGTCCTGCATTTGAGGCCCTTCGGCATATTTGTCCGATCAGCCGAGCTATTCGGCAAGCTCGGGCAGATCCGGCAAATTGTCTTCGACAAGACAGGCACCCTGACCCTCGAGGCCCCCGAGCTGGAAAATCCGGAGCGCCTTGAAAGACTCGGGAGCCAAGACCGGGCCATTCTCCGGGAAATGGTGAAGAGCTCGCTACATCCGGTAAGCCGTGCCCTGCGTGAGGCTTTTCTGAATTTGCCTGCCGAGGAGGCAACCGTCCCCGAAGACCTGAAAACAGCGGAAGAAGTCGGGATGGGCTTGCTGGGTAAATCGGAAACCACTGGCAAGACATGGAGCCTTGGACGCCCGGGATGGAAGACCGACCAAGCGGGGCCGGCATCCTTGCCAGATGTTGGCTGCGAGTTTCGTCTCAACGGGAAACTTGTCGCGTCCTTTTCCTTCAAGGAAGCCCTGCGTGAAGATGCGATTGAATCCGTCAAGGCACTTCGCGCGCGCTGCCCGATTACCATCCTCTCGGGTGACCGGGTGGACAAAGTCCGTGCCATGGCGCGGCAACTGAATCTTCCGGAGAGTGCGGCAATCGGAGAGCAAACCCCGGACGAGAAGGCGGCCTTCATGGAATCGATCGGAGATGCCAAAGCCCTCTATGTAGGAGACGGTGCCAATGACGCCCTTGCCTTTTCCAAAGCCGCGGTTCGCGGCACGCCCGCCACTCCACACGGGCTTCTCCAGGACAAGGCGGATTTTTACTTCACAGGGCGCAGCCTGTCTGGACTGCTCCATCTCTTCCGGATCCAGCGATTGCGGAAGCGAGCGATACAGATGGCCTTTGTCTTTGCCGTCAGCTACAACGTGATCGTTGTTGCCGTTGCCCTTGCGGCCCGGATGCATCCCCTTCTGGCGGCGATACTCATGCCTCTGAGCTCACTGGCAACATTGAGCATTGTGGCGCTGGTCTACCGGAAAAATTCCGGCAAGCTTCAGGCTTGATCCCCACAAAGCCATTCCCGAGAGTGATCACTTGTGCCCGATGCTGTAGAGAGATTCCGCAAATTGACCGGGAAGCCCAAACGCTCCCGGCGCGAGGAAGGACGACCCCCTGTCCCGCCCCGGGAATGGGCATTGGTCACGCTGCTGCTCATAAACATCCTCTGGCTATCCTTTGCTCTTGGCGGAGTGCGGCTCTGGGGTGAGATCACCGCCTTGTTCCTCTCGCTGGCGACATTGTTCCTGCTTCCCCGTTGGAACCGTGGGGAAATTCAAGGCCAACCCAGCCCCGTCTTCACCCTGTTGAAGCTGCCGCTGTTCTGGTTTGGCCTGGGCCTTTTTGTCTATTTCTGGATCCAATCGTGGAACCTCGCCTGGGAATGGACGCTCGTCCCTGATGCCAAGCCCAAGCTGGTCTCACAGACGCCGATTGTGCCATGGCTGCCATCCGGGCTGTTCTCCCCTTTTGAGGAAAGCAATCCAGTCCGGTCGATGATATATTACACAATCCCGTGGATTGCCTGTTGCTCGGCCTGGGCTGGCTTGATGACCCGGCGCTCGGTGGGACTTCTCCTTCACGGGTTGGCAATCAGCGGGCTGCTCTTTGCGATTGTTGCCCTCCGCCAGCATTTTCTCGATCTGGACCGGATTCTCGGGATCTTCCCCACTGTTCCCTCAAAAGTACGGGCGGATATTCCATTCTGGGGGACACTGGTTAATGAAAACCATGCCGCCTTCTACCTGATCCTTGTGAATGGATTATGCCTCGGGCTGTTTCTCTCAGGCTGGCATCGCGATATTCGCCTGTTCAAGAAAGGTGGCGGGGCATGGATGCTCTATCTCGGATTTGGCATCGTTGCCAGTTTCGCGGCGCTCATGGCCCAGGCCCGTGGAGCAATCGGATTTCTTGTCCTGCAATGGATTCTCTTCCTGATTATCTGCAGCGTCTTCCTGGTTCGCAGTTTCGGAAAACGCGGCATTGCCTTTCCCATTACCGTTGTCGCTCTCATGGCAACCCTGCTCCTGACATTTGTCGTCAACCCGGCCATTTTCGAGCGGCAGAAAAAGGAATGGATAGAGACTTTCAATCTGGTGGAAAATCCCGAGCTGGAGGCACGGTACTTCATGACCCGGATTGGCTGGGACATGATCAAGGACAAACCCTGGTACGGGCACGGGGCCGGCGGCTGGAGATACATACACTTTCCCTACAAGGCGAAATACCCCGAGTTTATCACGGAGCACAACCAATGGAAGCCCAACCCCTACACGGGTAAGCGTGAGCGCCGCAAGGTGACCACATGGTTTCAGAATGCCCATGTGGATTTGCTTGAATATGTCATTGAATGGGGAATTGTCGGATGCCTGTTTCCGCTCATGGCCGCTGGCTGGCTGGTCTCCCGGGCAATCCGATCGTATCGTGGCTGGGATGCTGGCGGCCTGACTATCCTGATGACGGTTCTTGTGGTCTGGCTGGGCGCAGCGGTGGAGTTTCATTTCCGTATTCCCCTTGTTCTGCTTGCATGGTGCCTTGCCTTCACCACGATCACCAAACTCTCGGATTTGCAGGCACCCTGAGCTGAAATGAATTGGTCCCCCATAGATTTTGAAGCTGACCTGAACAAGGATCAGTACGCCGCCGTCACGGCCAAGGATGGCCCGGCCCTCGTCCTGGCCGGGGCCGGATCCGGCAAGACGCGTACACTCACCTATCGCGTGGCATGGTTGCTTCTTGAAAAGAATATCTCCCCCAACCAGCTACTGTTGCTGACCTTCACGAACAAGGCCGCCAAGGAAATGATCGAGCGTGTCCAATCGCTGACCGGGCTTGGCCAGACACCTCGCTGGAGCGGCACCTTCCACTCCATCGGGGGCCGGCTCCTGCGGCAATATGGAAGCCTGATCGGGCTCTCCCAGAGTTACACCATCATGGACCAGTCGGATTCCGAGGGACTGATGACGGCTGTCATCAAGGATTCCGACAAGGCCTTCCTGAAGAACAAGGACCACCCGAAGGCGAAGGTCATTCAGAACCTGCTCTCGTATGCCCGCAACACGCGGCAGCCTTTCGTTGACTTGCTCCGGGAGCGCTATCCATGGCATGAGAACATTTCCGCACAGATCAACGGCTTCGTGAAGCTCTACGACACGGCCAAGCGCGAGCAACAAGTTGTCGACTATGATGACCTTCTTGTCCTCTGGCTTCGGCTACTGCAGGAATTTCAAGACGTGCAGGCGGCCTGCCAAGAGCACTTTCCCTACATCCTCGTCGATGAGTACCAGGATACCAATATCATCCAGGCCGAAATCATCGACCTCATCGGGGCACATCACAACATCATGGCCGTGGGCGATGATGCCCAGTGTATTTATACTTGGCGCGGCGCGCTTTTCGAGAACATCCGCAGCTTTCCGGAGCGTCACCCCGGCACGAGTATCTATAAAATCCTGACAAATTACCGCAGCATCCCGCCAATCCTGAAGTTGGCCAACAACGTTCTGGCGATGCAGCCGGGCGACTCCGGATACCCGAAGGAATTGGTGGCGGAGCGGAAGGGAAACATGCGGCCGTATGTTGTTCCGCTCATCGACACCCGCCAGCAGGCGCAATTTCTCGTCTCGCGGATTGAGGCGCTCTACGAGGAGGGAATTCCCCTTTCAAACATAGCCATCCTCTACCGCGCCCATTACCAGGCCCTTGACGCGCAACTGGAGTTTACCCGCCGGGGTATTCCTTTTATCATTACAAGCGGGCTGAGGTTTTTCGAACAAGCGCACGTGAAAGACTTTGTGGCGCAGTTGAGGGTTCTTTCCAACCCGGATGATTCGCCCGCCTTCGAGCGGCTGCTCTGCCTGCTTCCCAAGGTTGGACCCGCCACCGTCAAGAAGGTTCGCATGGCGGCGGACAAGGTCCTCAAGAAGCAACTGGACGGGCATGAGTCGGCCCACGGCGACCTCTTCGACAAGGCCCATCCGCGCGATCCTGATTTTTTCACCGCCCTCGCCGCGGATGAAGTGAGCAACAAGATCCCGGTCGACGCCCGGGACGACTTCAAAAGCATGGTGGCGACTTTTCTTGAGGTGCGTCCCCTTCTACAAGGGAAGGAAGCACTCTCCCCGAACCAGGCGGTTGAGCAGATGCTTGAGGGCTGGTACGGGGACTACATCCGGAATGTCTATCCAGATTGGGAAAACCGTGAAGAGGATCTCCAGTCGATCATCAGCTTTGCCTCACGCTTTGAAACCATGGCCGAGCTACTGGCCCAGCTGGTCCTCATGAATTCGGAAACCTCGGACAAACATATTGAACCGGATGATGAAGCGGTCCGCATGACGACCATTCATCAGGCCAAGGGCCTTGAGTTTCCGGTCGTCTTCCTGATCAGCTGCGCCGATGAGTGGTTGCCGTTGAAAAGAGCCATTGAGGAGGGAGACGTTGATGAGGAGCGGCGGCTTTTCTACGTGGCGGTCACCCGTGCCATGAACGAGCTCTATCTCTCCTTTCCGATGATGCACGCCACCCGCGGGGGAGGCGTGCAGCGGATGATGCCAAGCCGTTTTCTCTCTGAAATTCCCAGCGAACACTATGAGAAACTCTCATATGGATCACGCTGGTGAGCGCTCCGTCTTGACGGCAGGACCAGATTTGGGAAAGCTTTGACCCATGCAGCGACTATCCAGCCTTCTGACTCTCCTCGCCTTGTTTGCATCCTCACTTGCCCAAGGCCTGGAAATTGGGACTGCCTACACCCGGACCTATGCCGCCGAAGAGATACGCACGCTCAGCAATCATCTGGGAGCACCCCTTTCCGAGCAGGGATTCCGGACTGTCGTTGCCAGCCAGCCGGATCAACCAGGCGGACAGTATTTCATTTTGCATCTGGAGAAAATGTCATCCGGCTCCCCGGCAGTCGCCCGATTGACCCTGTATACCACGGCTGACAAGAAATCCTCAGTCCACAACTGGGACCTTTCTGGAGGAGACTTGGAGAACTGGCTTTATCTCGGCCTGACTGGCAAAGACTGGCCCGGCGAAGATGTTCAGCCCCTTGCCTGGAAAATTGAGTTACTGGATTCCAGTGGAACCATCCTGACAGAATGGAAAAGTTTTCTCTGGGAAATGCCGTAAGCCTCCCGGCATGGGAGACCCTGTGTCCAGAGCCCTTCTTTACCGGGGAAACACTCAAGGAAACCCTGATCGGCGGGCAGGCTTTCCGCTGGTTTTGGGATTGCACCAATGAATGCTGGATCGGTGGGTGGGCGTCGCATGTTGTTGCCCTGAGACTGAATGATCAACGACTTGAATCGGCTCGCCTGACCTCGCAAACCACGCCTGATGATATTCTCCATTACCTCGGGATCGACCGCGTCCAGCCATGGATTGACCAACTCCCCTGCAACGCCGATCCCGTGCTGGAAAGCCTGCGCCAACGCTGGAGCAGTTTAAGCCTGCTACGGCAACCGGCGGAAGAAACCCTGCTCGCCTTCATTTGTAGCTCCAACAAGCAGATTCTCCAGATCCGGACAATGCTGCACAATCTCAGTATCCGGTTCGGGACAAAAATCCCCGGAACGCCGCTCAGTACCCTGCCCGACTGGAAGTCGCTGGCTAATGTTTCTGAAGCAGACCTGCGCGCCTGCGCCCTTGGTTACCGTGCCGCCCACATTGCCGGGACAGCTGCCTTCCTCCGCGAATCACCGGATTTCCTCCGGACAATAAATCAGCTCCCCCTGGCAGACGCCAGCGACGCCTTGCAGCGACTCCCCGGAGTCGGCCCAAAGGTCGCCGATTGCCTTCTGTTGTTTGGATACGGATTTGCCGAGGCCTTTCCGGTAGACACTTGGATTGAGAAAATTCTCAAGGAGAAGTATCCGGACCTGGCCAAGTGGAATCGCGTACAGCTGGCCACCTTTGCCCGAATCCATTTTGGAAAAGCGGGTGGCTTAGCTCAGCAATGGATGTTCGCAGAGGCACGGACGAACAAGTGAGGAACAGTTTGTATCTGAAATTCAGTTGAAGTCATCAACCGGTTGGGTCTAAATTTTTCAAAAGCGAAGCTCCTCGACACCTCATCATGATCATCAAAGCAAATAGCCGCATCCTCTTTCAAGGGGACAGCATCACTGACGCCGGGCGTGACCGGGCAAATTCATTCGATCTGGGACATGGCTACGTCAATATGGCGACCGGATTTCTGTCCGCCCTGCATCCCGGCCTTGGGGCCACCTGCCTCAATCGAGGCATTTCCGGTAATCGAACCGGGGATCTGGTCAACCGCTGGAAAGAAGACTGCATCGCCCTTGAGCCGGATATTCTATCCATTTTTATCGGCATCAACGATGTCTGGCGTCGCTACGATCGCAATCTACCGACCACCGCCGCAACGTATGAAGCGAACTATCGTATCCTTCTGGAAAAAACGCGTGAAGCCCTTCCAGAGACCCGGCTGGTCCTCATGGAGCCGTTTGTTCTTCCGGTACCTGCCGACCGGATCGGTTGGCGTGAGGATCTTGATCCAAAAATCGATGTAGTCCGGCACCTGGCGAGGGAATTCAACGCCCTGTATGTCCCGCTGGACGGCATTTTCGCCTCCGCCTCGATGCATCAGCCACCCGCCTACTGGGCTGGCGACGGCGTGCACCCAAGCCCGGCTGGCCACGGCCTCATCGCGAAAAGCTGGCTGCATGCAGTTGGCGCGCTTTGATGTTGGCTTCAGGATTGGGCTTTCTTCCTCGTCCTTGACAAGCGATTAGGAATTCACACCTTTCGAAAACCATGGCGCAGGATCATTACAACGAATACATCGGGAAGAAATACGTGGGCTTCAGCATTGTCCTGGCACTCGTCTTCTGGGCATGCTTCACACGTCTGCTCCTTCCTTTTGTCCCGACGGATGATCCCTCGTGGGGATACTTTTTTGCCGGCTTCACGGCCCTGTGCCTGACAGGCGTATTCTACATCGCGTCGCACATGTTCCGCCTGGTCCTGCAGGAGCACCGGAAGGCTCAACAGGAACGCGGTTCCTGAAATCGAAGCAAGCCGCCTGTTCTTCTCGCTTGCCCTTCGGGCAAGGATTCGTGAATCTGCCATTGGAAAAGAACGCCAATGGCCCTTATTCACCGTCATTATACCATTCCCAAGCTCGATTTCCGGGACTTCTGGGATATCTGCAGTCATTACCTGCGCATCCATCCGAAGTACCGGAACATCATTTACTCAATTGACGGCTTCAGCGGTCCCATTTGCGAGAACGAGAGCGATGTTTCGAAGGTCCTGCGCTTGATCGCCCTGCATCAGGGGGAAGTGCGCCGATATGTGGCCCGGTATTATCTTTCCCCGGCAAGTGAGCCCGGTGATTACGGTAACGCCAAGATGGAATACCTGCCGGAAGCACACGACTTCCAGCCGGTCGGGCTCCACTTTTACGCGGACACGGACAACAAGCTGCTGATTTACCAGTTTGAGGATTTTATCTACAACGGCTACTCATTCGAGGAGCAGGACACGACCGAGATCGAGTATGGCCTTCCGTGCGAAGTGCTGGCATCCGTCATCGATATCCGCAGCTTCTCCTCCTTTTGCGAACAACCGGACATTGAGTCGCCCTACACCTGTGGGCTGATGACCGCCTTCTATAACATGGTCCGGAACGGGTTCAAACGCTACCCGCCGGATCTGGTCAAGTTCCTTGGGGACGGTGTTCTCGCGGTGTGGCAAACCACTTCCAAGGACCGCAAAGTGGCCATCGAAACCTGCCTCGACGGGCTGAAGCAGATGCCCATGACCTGGCGACATCTGGTCCAGGGCCCGGAATTCACGCACGGGGCGCCGGAGGGCATTGGTTCCGGGGTCAGCTTTGGACTGGCGAGTAAGATTTCCATCGATAACGACTACATTGGCCGGCCGATCAATCTGGCCAGCCGTCTTTGTAGCGTTTGCCCGCCCGCCAAGACATATATCGCCCGGAATGTTCCTGACGTAGAGGAATACGGTGTAAAGCCACTCGCTATTCGCCTGAAGAGCTACGGCGAACAGAAGGTCTGGTTGATGGACGTGATCTAATCCCCGGACAAGCCCAAGGGACCCGGCTACTCGCTTACAACTTCTTCAACAATGGCGGTATAGTCGTGTCCATTGATGGAGAGCTGGACCTTGCGGGAACCGGCGGGCACTGGAGCAGACTCAGCCATTGGCGCAGCAGGTGCTGCTGGCGCGGCCTTGACCTCCTGCTTGGGTGCGGGTGCTGCAGCAGGCTTTGATTTGTTCTCGTAATGCTTTTTAAGCTCCTGCGGGAACATGGCCCAAATCACGCAATGCTCGTCATCGCTGGGCAGGCCTTCCTTTTTGAGCTCTTCACGGAGCTTGTCCATGCGGGGCTCAATTAAATCGGCTGGACGGCAATCAATGGGATCCTTGCCACTCTTTTCAGCGGCGATTTTCCGGACCTCCGGATCGACCGGAGCGGGTGTCTGGCCATAGTAGCCGAGGGCGATGTCCATCGCCTGGGGACTGAAGTTCTTCCAGCGGCCGAACTTGACATTCAGCATGGCCTGCACGCCGACAATCTGTGAAGTCGGGGTAACCAGCGGAATCCAGCCTAAAGCCTTCCGGACCACTGGAATCTCCGCAAAAACATCTTCGAAGCGGTCTTCCATCTTCTGCTCCTTGAGCTGATTGCGGAAGTTACTGAGCATCCCGCCCGGAACCTGATAAATGAGTGCCTCGGAATCGACGACCTCGTTCTTGTGGGCCGTGAACTTGTCGAGCTCAGCATAGACCTTCTTGAAATGAACACTCAAATCCTGAAGCGTCTTGATATCGTATTCAGGCTTGCGCGGGTGGTCCTCGAGAAGGCTTAGCATGCGGACGGTGTCGGGCTGGCCGGTCCCATTGGCGAAAGGTGTGATTGACGTATCCACCATGTCAGCCCCGGCCTCGATGGCGGCGTAGTAGGTGCTTGCACCAAGGCCGGCCGTTTCGTGGGTATGCACATTCACAGGGATCTTACAGCGATCCTTGAGCCCCTTGACCAGTTTGTAGGCGAAGACTGGTGGAATCAGGCCGGCCATGTCCTTCACACAAATGGAATCGCATCCCATTGCCTCAAGTTCCTCTCCCATTTTCAGGAAGGATTCAATAGAATGGACGGGGCTGGTGGTATAACACATGACCCCTTGGGCATGCTTCCCGGCAGCTTTCACCGCCTTGACGGCTGTCTTGATATTTCGGGTGTCATTGAGGGCGTCGAAAATCCTGAAAATATCCATGCCATGCTTGGCGGACATTTTCACAAAGGCCTCCACCACATCATCCGGGAAATTGGCATACTGGACAATGTTCTGTCCACGCAGGAGCATCATATGGGGCGTGTTGGGCGTTCCGGCCTTGAGCTTGTCGAGCCGGTCGAAAGGAAACTCATCGAGAAAGCGCAATCCGGCATCGATGGTTGCCCCACCCCATGTTTCCAGGGCACCAAACCCAAGGGAATCAAGCTGCTTGAGAACAGGCAGCATTTGCTCGGTGGACATGCGGGTCGCCGCGAGCGACTGATGTCCGTCGCGGAGAACCATATTATTGAAAATTACTTGCTTAGCCATCGTACCTGCGGAGGTTAGAAATCCGAAATTGACATGACAAGTAAAAGCGGTGGCAAGTCCGCGATTTCCCTGAATCCCTTTTGTGGACGGGGCCGGAAGGTCATCAAGCGCCCTGTGACCAGAGCTGCAAAGCACCCATAACGAGGGAGGCGGCGGTCTCAACTTTCAAGACAAGAGGACCGAGGGAAACAAAGTGGCAACCGGCTCCGCGCAACTGTTTGTACTCAGCATCTGAAAAATCCCCTTCCGGGCCCACAAAGACCTGGATCACCCCCACGGGCTTGAGCGGATTTCCCAAGAGCTGCCAAAGTGGGCTTGCATCGGGTTGGAGGGCGGCGCAAATCCGGGCGGCGTCTGCTGGTCCCTGTAGTTCCTTATCAAGACTGGAGGGAGCATCGAGTCGTGGCATCCAGGGATTCCCGGATTGCTTCAAGGCCTCGATCAGGACTGATTCCCATCGATCCTGTTTTTTCCCAGCGCGCTCGGGAGGCACTTCGACATTTTCCGTGGCCAAGGGCGTGATCCGGGAAACCCCGAGCTCGACTGCCTTGTGAAGAAGGCCGGGAAAGGTTTTTCCCTTTGGAAGAGCCACCAGCAAATGGACCTGCAGGCGAGATTCCGGGATCTCACGGATCGCCCGGAGGTTCAGGCCAAGCTTTGTGCCATCCACTGAGAGGACCTCGGCTGAGCCGACATGGCCCTTTCCGTTGAGGATTTCCACTATTTCCCCAATTCGCACACGGCGCACCCGCACAAGGTGGTGGACTTCCTCCCGGTCGAGCTTTGGCAGGACATTGCCCCCGTCCCAACTGCTACTGTATGCCCTCAACATTCCCTTCAGAAAGGTGCTGGGAGCTGATTTGGCAATCCGAAAGGGGGCTCTTGGGGCTTTCAATCCGCATAAAAAGCAACCCCGGCTTCTTGAAGGAAACCGGGGCTTAAGTGCTTAACCAAACTACAAACTAGACTGAAAACGACGACTGTTTAAGTGCGTCTGTAGATTAAGACGGGGGTGTTCCGGTTTTCGTTCAAAAAGTTTTCTCTTTTTCCCGAAAAAACCCCTTTTGTCAGGATTCGCCGGCCGAAACTGCTTAGAACAAGGCCCCGGAAACCGCACCGGCAGCGGTGATCGGGCCGGAATCCCCAAGACTGTCAAGGGCCTGGTCGGCCTTATTGAGCATTCCGCGGAGCTCGACGTAGAGGGAATCGTCGGTCACGAGCTTGCCAAGGGTCCCTTCGCCCGAATTGAGCTTTTCGGAGAAGGACTTCATGTTGGCGATGGTCGCCTCGAGCTCGACGGCGATGGTGTCATCAACCAGCAGGCGGCCGAGGGTGCCTTCGCCAGCTTCCACCTTGGCGAAAAGGTCCTTTGCGCTGGCCAGGGTGTCCTTCATATCGGCTGAAGCGCTTCGAAAATCATCCACAACAGACATGAGCTCGGTGTACATACCGTCTTCATTAATCAACTTACCGAGGGTTCCCTCGCTCGAATTGAGCTTGGTGGTGAGTTCCTCGAGATTGACCATGACCGTGTCAAAGCGGTTGCGGTTGTCGGTCACGAGCTCATTGAGATTGGTGAAGAGCTCACCCATGCCTCCACCTTCCAGCCCGGAAAAGCTTTCGGCCATTGAATTCAGACGCTCCCCGAGCTTTTTGACCTCTCCGAGGATTTCATTGAAGTCAGCTCCCTCGTCGGTGAGGATCTGGTCACCCCCGCTGAGCAAAGCCGAGTCTGCGCCGTAATCAACCGAGACATAGTTCTGTCCGAGCAGGCTGGACATGGCGATACTGGCCACGGAATCGGCAGGGATCTGGACCTCAGGATCAACCCGGAGGGTGACAAGCCCACGGCCATCGGCCAGCTCGGTCGACGTGACCTGGCCAATGAAGACACCCGCCATGCGGACATCGGAGCCCGGGGTCAAGGTGCGGATATTGTCAAACTCAGCGGTGATCGTGTAGCCCGTATCGCTCTTGATGGCACCCGAGCCAATAACGGTGTAGACCGCATAGATAAGGATGACTCCGAGGACAAAGAAAATGCCCACACGAATGGATTGGAAGGTTTGGTTCATAATTATTTCTCCTGTTTGCGAAAGCGTGGATTATCTGGATCAATTTTTGGATTCATGAATTCCCGGACAGCCGGGTCGGTGCTGTTGCGAAGCTCCTCGGGTGTACCGCCGAAGACCAGCTCGCCCTCCATGAGAAGGGCGACATGATCCCCGATGGCCAAGGCCAGCTCGCGGTCATGGGTGACAACCATGCTGGTTGCGCCGGTTTCGCGGGAAATTGTGGCGATCAGCTCGGTCGTGGTTGCGGCGAGGATCGGATCAAGCTCGGAAGTGGGCTCATCGTAGAGGATAAGCTGGGGCTCCATGATAATGGCCCGGGCGACAGCGACCCGTTTTTTCATCCCGCCGGACAACTGGGCTGGAATTTTGTCGCCAGCGGCCTCGATGGAGAGCGCCTTCATGACAGACTCCACCTTGGTCCGAATCGTTGCCTCGTCGTAGAGCCGGTGCTCGCGCAGATAGAGGGCGAGGTTGTCATAGACCTTCATCGAATTGAAAAGGGCCCCAGCCTGAAAGACCATGGATGTGCGAATCCGCTCGTGGGTTTCAGCCTGTTGGGCATCGCCGTCGCCGACCAGGGTTTGCCCGCTGTCGCTCTTCTCAAGACCAATCAAGTGCCGCATGAGGACGGACTTGCCCGAGCCGCTTGGCCCCATGAGGACAAAAATCTCACCCGGCTTCACCTCAAAGGAGACATCCCTCAGGACCTGTTGCGTCCCGAAGGACTTTGAAAGATTCTTCACCGATACGGAAACCGGCTCGACTTGTACTGTGGATTCCATGCGTGCCCTATATGAGAATATTGGTGATGAAGTAGTCAAAAATCAGGATAAAAATGATGCAGACAACAACCGCCCGCGTCACCGCCGCCCCGATTTCGCGAGGTCCGCCGGAAGTACGGAGGCCGAGATGGCTGGAAATCAGAAGAATCCCGATCCCGAAAAGCTCCGCCTTGATGAGGCCGTCGGTGACATCATCAAGGGTCATCATGGCCTTCAGCGAATTGTAGTAGGTGTCGGGAGTGATGGCCAACCACGGCACAAACTGGCAGACAATCTGGCCGCCCATCCATCCGGTGACGACAGAGACCATGAGAAGAATCGGCATGACGAGGAGAATCGCCGCCAGCCTTGGCATGACGAGGAAGCGCTCCGGTGGAATGTTCATCGTCTTCAACGCATCAACCTCCTGGTAGACCCGCATCGAGGCGAGCTCGGCAGTCACAGCGGAGCCGACACGTCCGGTAACCATGACAGCCGTCATGACGGGCGACAACTCGCGCACCATGGAAAGGCCAACGATCGGCCCGATGTACTGCTTGGCCCCGAAATCCATGATACTGTAGCCGATCTGCAGGGCCAGCACAGCACCGATAAAGACGCTCAGAATCGCCACCAGTGGCACGGTCGCGTAGCCCATGAATAGGCATTGCTCGACCAGTTGCTTCCACTGGCGGGGAAGGTTTGGAAAAAACCCGATCGTCTTCAGGGACATTTGCACCCCTGAACCAATCCATTCAAAAAGATCCATTACCGCTTTCATCGTACCCGTTCCTTTATGATCAAACTTACTAAACTCTCCGCAATCATTGAATCAATCCCTCCAGAATGTTGTCGTGCGGGTTTCCCCATTCTCGCGCCGGGACCCAACGAGTCCCTTCAAAAGTTCCCAGTGGCTGCCTTCAACCCATTCAAAGAGCGGCCCGGCGTAAATAGCCTTCAGCCCCTCCGGATCCTTTTCCCAGACGACCATGTCCCAAAGAACGGAATGCCGGGCGTTACCCGAGCGTTCGTCAAAGCGGTAGAGCGCAAAGAGCGGTGTCCAGTTCTCCTTGACCTTGCGATTTGAAGGGAAGAACACGCTCAACGGGTCGAGGACTTGAAGCTGCCGGCGGTCATACCCATCGTTCCAGTATCCGAAAAACGGCCAGAGAAAAGTCAGACGGGCGCTTGTGTCGGCGAAGTACTGGCGTTCATCGCGATAGAGGAAATAAAGGAAGGAAGTCCGTTCGCGGGTGAGGCCGGGTTGTTCAAAGCGCTCTGTCTCGAGCAACGGCCAAAGGTACCAATGCTTCTGGTATCCGGGTTTGCGCTCATCCGTGTAGAACGGCATCCAGCGATTAACGTAGCGTTCCTCGCCCCGGCCCTGGACAAAAAGCGGCCAAAAGTAGCGATTTTCCGAATACATTGTGCGCGGCTCATTCTCAAGCGTGTAGCCAAAGAAGGGCCAGACAAAGGTCTCGCTTTTCAATCCCTCGGCAGTTTCCCGGGAATAGAATGGAAGCACGCCAAAGCGGGCGTAGGGAACCGCCTCATCCAGCTTGTCCTTGTAGTCGTAATAGAACGGCCAGAGGGCCCATGTGTGATCGTAGTCGTTGTCGCGCTGGAAGTGCCCGTAGAGCGGCCAGAGCCCGAACCCGCGACTCCGGGGACCATTGAGAAACTGCAAAAACGGATACGGGACATGGGTGCGGGTCTCGTCATCACGTTGAGTCCGGACAAAGAGAGGCCATGCGGCAAAGGTGATCCGGTCACGCGATAAGCGGTTCTTAAGGACACCCCCAACCGGCCAGAGGGCAAAATAGGATTCCTCCGGATCGGGAGTCTTCCGGCTAAAAATAAACGGGACAAACTGGAAAAACGTATCCTCGCGGGGAGCGTTGTGGCGGTATTGGAGGATATTGAAGGCATGGCCGTACTGAACATCGCCCTTGTCGAACCAGTTGAGCAACGGATAAAGGATGTGGCGGCTCGAGTTGCCGGTCTGCGCGTTGGTGAAGGACGTCCACAACGGGCGAATACTGAGAATCCGGGTATCGCCTTGATCGGTGACGGAAAAGATCGGGCCGAGGCTGCCCGCGTGGTCGAGACGCGCCTGCGGGGAATCCCACTGCTTCACAAAGGCTGGCCAGAGATTAAGTTCCTTGGCGGTGAGTTGTGGAAGCAGGGCAAGCAGAATGAACCCGGAAAGGGTCCCTATCAGTCTTCGAAATCCCATTTACAGTTTGGTTTAAGCAATAACGGGTTTACGGAATTCCAGACAGAAGGAAACACAAAAGAGAAATTTCCCGGAATCCCTCTCTTCACTTGCCTGAACGGCCCTTGCCCGCATCCTCAAGACAAATGCGTATCACCGGAGGAAAGGCAGGCGGAATTCCGATCACAACCGGACGGGCGGAGCATGTCCGGCCGGCGACTGATCGCATGCGCGAGGCAGTCTTTTCGAGTCTGGGAGAACAGGTCGAAAAGGCGCGTTTTGTGGACCTCTTTGCCGGATCGGGCAGCTATGGACTGGAAGCCCTCTCCCGCGGAGCGACAGGTGGGATCTTCGTGGAGAAACATCCCCGGGCGGTGGAGGCGATCACCCGGAACATTCAGGCGGTGATGAAAAGCCTGGGAAACCCGGAAGGGGTATCGACGAAAGTAATTCGCCGGGATGTCCTGCGCTTCAATTCCAATGAGCGCTTTAATCTCATTTTCATGGATCCTCCTTATGATCTAGCGCGCAGTCACGGGCCCGAATTGATGAAACTCACCCGTGCGTTACTGAATCCCGAAGGTCCGGCACTGCTCATCTACGAATTGCCCGGGGACTTGTCCATTCCCGCAGCTGGCTGGAGCTGCCGTCGACGGATCGGCAAGAGCGGCACGAATGAACCGAGTATCGCGATTCTCGAGGCCGTGGACTAACCGGACAAATCCGGAGATTCCCTGCTGCTTTCAAGCTGTCATCTTTAGAAAAGCCTCAACAGTGAGCCCGGAGGCGCGGATCAGACTACGCAGTGTGCCTTTTGCCACCTCCTTGTGGTCAGGGACTGAAAGGGTTGCCATGGAACCGTCTTTTATCAGGACCATGTGGCTGCCTTTCTGACGGGCAAGCACCCACCCATCTTTTTGGAAAGTCTTGACGACCTCCTGACCACTGATGTTGGGCAACTTAGGCATATGACCGCTAGACGGTAACTTGAACCTGCCTTGTTTCGACTGTCAGGGGCATCCCCTGCTCCGCACGCACTTCCAAGCAGGCGGCAATGGCCTCGCGAATGCCGGCCAGAGCTTCCTCGCGATTTTTACCTTGGCTGACGCAGCCTGGAATTGCCGGACATTCGGAAATCCAGACTCCATCTTCATCACGGTCCAAAGTCACAGTAAACTTCATGAAATTCATAATGGAGCATTCGGTTAGGTTGGCAATCCTGTCATGCAAAGAACGGCCGCCAATTCAGTTCTCTAGTCAATTTTGACTATGGGTGGGTAATCAAAGCACCCCCAGCCTGCCCATGAGTAGGGCCAGGCCAGTGACGACGGCAGTCTCCACGCGCAGGACGCGTTCATTCAAGGAGACCAGTTGAAAGCCGGCATCCACGAGCAGGGATCGATCATTGGCATTCCAACCGCGTTCCGGACCGATAGCCAGGCAAACGGGCGTGTCCGGCGGTAGGCAAACGGCACTGAGTCGCTCCGACCCTTCATAGACATCCAGGGCGAGTTTGGAAGTCTCCCGCGGAAGCAATGCGCCCGCTTCTTCAAGTGATGCGGGAAGCCGAAGCGGCGGCACATAGGTGTCGAAGGCCTGTTCCACGCCCTCGATGATTTTTGCGCGCCATTCCTGACCTTCCCAGAGGCTGGAGCGGGCATAAGCGGGGTCCGACCGACCACAGGGGCTGAAGATCAGCTCCCGCACACCCAGGGTTGGGGCGGTTGTGAGAATCTTGCGGGCAGTCGCTGGGCGGCACATCCCAACGAGAAGATGAATGGGTGGCGGCAAAGGCGGCCGGTCGCCCCACTCCACTTCGACCTCCATCATCGTGCTGGAGAGTTTGCCAATGCGCGCCCGGCCGGCGGGACCATTGACAACCCCGATATCGAACACATCGCCTGCCTTCATTCGCAGGACGCCGCGCACATGTTCAAAGCGCGGGTCCTTCGGATCAAGCGAGTAAGAAGAGGCCTGATCCTCAAAAAGGATTCGGTTCATAAAAGGAATCGGGCTTGGCCCGCTGCTCAGGCATCGATGACGACATCACCCTTTGGCTGGCTGCAGCACATGAGGATGTTGCCGTCTTCCGGCGTTCCTTGATGCCCGGCGGGATAATCAACCTCACCGGAAACCAACGGCTGCTGGCAGGCGGTACAGCGCCCCATCCGACAACCAAAGTTCAACTCCATGCCCTTGGCTTCAGCCAGTTCAAGCAGGCTCCCCTGCCCGCCGGTCCACTCTGCTTCAACTCCACTTTTCTTGAATGTAACTTTACTCATAACTTATTGATTAATTGGCCCAACGACTGCTTGCGTATAAGTTCACTATTCGCAAAAACAACCGGCTTTCAACTCCTAAGCGTTCCCGGATCACTCCGGAGGCGCTGCAAAACCCCACACTATCATGCCAAAATCCGTTTTATTCGTCTGCATGGGCAACATCTGCCGCTCGCCCTCAGCAGAGGCCATCTTTCATGCAAAAGTGGAAGATGCCGGCCTCGCGCAAAGTATCCTCTGCGACTCAGCAGGGACCATTGGCTACCACAGCGGCAATCGCGCCGATGCCCGCATGCGCAAGAGCGCGGCTAAACGTGGCTACTCACTGGATAGCATTTCCCGCCAGGTACGGCCGGATGATTTTGACCACTTCGACCACATCATCGCGATGGATCGTGAGAACCTTAATGACCTGAAGGCGATGCAAGCCATTCATGCCGGGAAGGCCCGGTTATCGATGATGTGCGACTACAGCCGCCATCATTCGGAAACGGAAGTGCCCGATCCCTATTACGGAGGTGACCAGGGCTTTGAGCGCGTGCTCGACATTCTCGAGGACGCCTGTGCGGGATTGCTGGAAAAGGTGAAGGAAGAACTGCAGGACCCCGCGTAGAGCGGATCAGTCGCGATATATCCAGGAAGGATCCCGGACGACAACCTGCAGGCGACCGCGAAAGACATCGAGGTCGGCAAAGCAACGCAATCGATCCCCCGGCTGCATGCTATTGATCTGATCACGCAAGTCACGAATCGGGCTGTAGACTTCCAACTCAAGATCCCCGATGCGGATACGGGCCGGACGATTGGAGACCAACTCCGCATCGACCTGAAAGAGCTCCCCCACTTCGCGGACTCGCTCTTCCGGGGACATGGCGACGAGGACACCCACCCGGGGCACCGCCATCCGGTTCATACGGGCAAAATCCATCTTGGGCCGGTTGGCAGAAAGTGGTTCATCGGAAGGATTGTCCAATTCCACAAACCCGTCGCTTCCCTCGCCGGGAATGGAACGGAAGCGCGCGTAGATCGGCAAGTGGTCCGAGAAGCCGGCCCCGCCTCCGTAGTTACTCCATGAGATCGGCCGGCCCCATCGGGTATCGACATTCTCACCCGGAATGGCAAGACGATCGAAACTGTTGTCCAGATACTGGATGCCCCGGTTATCATAGAGACCCGGCGTGATCACCATCTGCATGAGCGTTCCCCAATAACCTCGCCAGACCTCCGAGCCACGTTCAGCGGGATCACTTTCAAACCAGAGGTTATACAGGTTCTTCGAGCCTTGCTGGACCATCCGGACCTCATGCCCGTTTGCTCCAAGGACATCATTCACAGCTGTTTCCTCAAGATCCTGAAAGACTGCCGAATGGTTGTAGTAGCAATTAAAGTCACCGGCGATGATGACATCGGCGGACGGGTTCCGGAGGAGGATTGCTTCCAGCTCCGCCCTGACAACGCGGGCATTCTGCACGCGGATCGGTTCCGTACGGGCATTGGATGCGCCGGATTTCCAATGGTTGTTGAGGACAATCAATTCATGTCCATCCACATCGATTCCAGCGATGACGAGGTCGCGGGCATTATATGAATCACGTTGACGAACAAAGTTGAGTGGGAACTTGCTGAAGACGACATTCTTGTGCGGGGGATGGCTCTCCGACTTAACAGGATCCGGCTGGCCGATGTGGTACGGGCCCATCCCGTGATCATCGAGATACTTCAACAGAAGCAGCTCCGAGGGAAGGTTGCTCCTTTGGTCAAGGATCGCCGCCAGATCCTGACCCTTGGTTTCCTTGAGAAAGGCCTCCGCAGACGGTGTATCATACGGGGTCCGGTCGAGCTCAAACTCCTGGAAAAGGATAATTTCGGGTCCGTCGCCATTGTTGAGGGCGGCGAGCGCGATACGGATCCCCTCCAGTTTATTGAGCAACGGGCCCTCGCCATACTCACCCTCATCCCCCTGCCGGTAGTCGCCGTAAAGCGCAACTCCATCGACATCAAAGAGGTTCTCCACGTTATAAACCATTACGGTGAAATCGCGGGCGGAGAGCGAGCCTGTGAGAAAAATAACCAAGGCCAGAATAGAAAAAGAAAATCTCATACCTTTTTTCTTAACCCGAATGGAGGTTCCTGCAACACTTAGAATTGATTCATGGAGGCAATGAACAAGGAAATCGAGGCAGCCATCTTGAAAGCCACCGGCTCGGACTTTCGCATCAAGGGCACAAGTTCGCTCGGCGGCGGCTGTATTCATAATGCCCAGTGTCTCACCGGGACGGATGGACGGCGTTTTTTCATCAAGCAGAACAGGCCCTCATTCCGTTCCTCCTTCGAGGCGGAGGCAGCAGCTTTACGAGCCATAGGGAAAACAAAGACCATCCGCGTGCCGGAACCTGTTGCCGTTTGCAGCTCCAATGACATGACAGCCCTCGTTCTCGAATTTCTTCCGATTGGCAGGGCGCATCCTGGAAGCTGGGAAAACATGGGCAAAGAGCTTGCCCGCCTTCATCATGTACAGCAGGCAAATTTCGGATGGGAGGAGGACAATTGGATCGGATCGACCCGGCAAATCAACACATGGAAAAATGACTGGATAGGGTTCTATGCGGAATGCCGTCTGCAGCCACAGGTCCAATGGGCTCGCGAGAAGGGTCTCCGGTTGAGTGATGCGGACGTATTGATCGGGCAACTACATTTATTTTTTGATACGTACTCCCCGACGGCGTCGCTCCTGCATGGCGATCCCTGGGCGGGCAACGCCGGTTTTCTTGAAGACGGGACACCCGTTGTATTTGATCCCGCAAGCTACTTCGGGGACCGGGAGACGGACCTCGCCATGACCGAGCTCTTTGGCGGATTTCCAAAACCCTTTTATGACGGCTACGGATCTGTCTGGCCCATCGATCCCGGATATGAGCGGCGGCGGGACCTGTACCAGCTCTACCATGTCCTCAACCACTTCAATATTTTCGGAGGTGGCTATGGGGATCAGGCAGCCAGCATGATCCGGCACCTGCTCAGGGGAATTGGATGAGTTTGGCTGTTGGCGGACAATTCAGAAACTGAAAAGGGCGGGAACCCTTTCGGATTCCCGCCCCATGTTATTTTCTATTGAAGCACCTATCGGAGGATACCTGTCAGTGCCGAGGATCCGAAGCTCGGGTATGAGCGAACGGTTGCCAGCTTCTCCGAAAGCGGAGCGAGCGTGCGAGCCCGGCGAGGTTTAACTCCCTTAGGTGTGTTTTTAGTCGTGTTGTTCATGGTTATGTTTTCAGTTTGAGATGACTCCGAGCGGAGCCACCGCGTTAGAAAGCGGAAAGTGATGAACAACGATTCTTAAAGAACTGGGGGAAAATTGCTCCAGATCGGGCAATTCGTCAAGCGCATGGGGACGTTTTTACAATTATTTTAAAACCCAGATCTATACGGCAGGCGGTTACGGACAAAAGGTCCGGTCCCGATTATTTGGGGGCAAACCTGCTATTGTGCCGCTCCAACGCCAACAAAGAGCTCCTCGAGCAGACCCGGCTCAATTCCTACGACGGTGACGGCCTTGCCGATTTTCTCCAAAGCGACAAAGCGGAGGCTGCCGGCCCGGGACTTCTTATCCTTGCGGACGGCAGCGAGCAGGGAATCGAGCGGCAGGGGCTTCCGCAGGCGGACTGGCAAATCGTATTTCTGCAGAAGGGGGACAGCCCGATCAACAGTGGCTGAATCAATATTGCCAAGCCGTTCAGAAAACTGGCAGGCAAGGACCAAACCGATGGCGATTGCCTCACCGTGCAAGTAGGTCCCGTATCCGGCAACTGCCTCAATGGCGTGACCAAAGGTGTGTCCAAGGTTGAGGAGGGCGCGGCCACCCTGACCGGATTCCTCACGTTCATCCGCACTCACGACACCCGCCTTGATGCCGCAATTCCGCCGGATGATGGCGGGGAGATCCTCGCTGGAGGCCTCCAGCCGCGGGCCGGATTCGAGAAGGGTGAAAAGCTCTTCATCGGCCAGAAGCCCGTGTTTGATCACCTCGGCCATCCCGGCGTTGAATTCGCGCTTGGGAAGAGAAAGGAGGGTATCCAAATCAGCAAAGACGCAGAGTGGCTGGTGAAATGCCCCGACGAGGTTCTTGCCAGCAGTCAAATTGATACCCGTCTTGCCACCGACAGAGCTGTCGACCATGGCGAGGAGCGTAGTCGGAATCTGGTAAAAACCGATTCCGCGGTAAAACGAGGCGGCGGCGAAGCCGGCAAGGTCCCCTATGACGCCACCCCCAAGGGCGAAGATGCGACCACCCCGATCGAGCCCGACTTCAGCGAGAAAATTGGCGCAATGCTCAAGATGGTGAAAGGCCTTGGTCGATTCGCCTGACGGAAGAACCAGGACCGGCAGGTCGCCGAAGGCATGTTCAACAAAGGCGGCCTGCTCACGCGCCACGCTGGCGTCAGTGATCACAGCAAGCTTACGTCCGTCAGCCAGGTCAGCAGCGACACACCGCCGCAGGGACGTGCCAAGGTCGCGACCGATGTGGATCGGATAAGACCGCTCGGCAAGGGATACTTCAAGAGACTCCAGAATCATGATTAATCCTCCACTCCAAAAAGTGCATGCGTGTAGTGATGAATTGAGAACGGTTGAAAATCCTCCGGTTGTTCACCAAGTCCAACAAAGTAAATGGGCAGCTTGAGCTCGCGGTAAATCCCGACAAGTGCCCCGCCCCGGCTTGTCCCGTCGAGCTTGGTGACGATGATCCCGGTAAGTCCAAAGGCCTCATGGAAAACCCGGGCCTGCTCGATTGAATTGCTGCCAATGCTGCCATCAATGACCAACCACGAGTGGTGTGGAGCCGCCTCATCATGCTTTTGGAGGACACGGCGAATCTTCTGCAGCTCCTTCATCAAGTTTGCCTTATTGTGAAGACGGCCAGCGGTATCAAGGATCAGGACATCCGCTCCGCGGCTTTTTGCGGCAGCGTAAGCGTCGTAGGCGACAGCTGCGGAGTCGGCACCGTGCTGGCTGGCAACCAGCTCGACATCGAGCCGCTCGCACCATGTGCGGACCTGTTCATTGGCGGCGGCGCGAAACGTATCGCAGGCCCCGACCAACGGCTTGAGCCCATCCTCCTTGAAGAGATGGGCCAATTTAGCGGTTGTCGTGGTTTTTCCACTACCATTGACTCCGATAAGGGCAATGACCTCGGGCTTGTGCGCGCCCGGCTCAATGCGCCCCTCGGAACCCTCCAGGACAGATTCAAGGACATGTGTCCCGATTTGGGCCGCCTCCTGCCCGCGCAATTCCTTGTTCTCACGATAGGCCTCACGGATTGCGCCAAGAATCTCCTCAGTGGTCTCAACGCCGAAGTCGGCCATGTAGAGGGCCTCCTCGAGCTCATCGAGGGTATCGGCATCGATTGTCTTGCCGCTGAAGAGCCCGCCGACCTTGCCAAATGCCTTGTAGAAAGTCGGGGTGGATTTTTTAAGCCCCTCCTTGAACTTGCTGAAAAACGATTTCATCAATCCCGGGCCGCGGACCTCAGGGGCCGGTCCAAGGTCAGTTTGTATTGATCAAGGATACCATTGATAAAGCGTTTGGCATCGGGAATGGAATAATCCTTTGAAAGATCGATGGCCTCGTTGATGGAAACGACCGGCGGAATGTCGCGTCGCTTGAGCATCTCGTAGATGGCGAGGCGCAGGATGGCCAGATCTATCCGTGCGATCCGGTCAAAGTCCCAGTTGCGGAGGTAGCTTTTGATGATGGTGTCAATCTCATCCAGATGAGTGATGGCACCGTGAATAAGCTCTTCGGCAAAGCCATAATAATCGCGTGGCTTGGGCATCTCCTTGAAGAACAAGATTAACTCTGCCCCCAGATCATCGGCGGAATTCAAGGACCACTGATACAGGAACTGCATGGCCGCAACTCGATTATCCCGTCGGGTACTCATTTCTTCCAGTCCTCCGATTCATCATCATCATCAGCAGCTTGGTCAAGGTCGTCGAGCCAATCAAGGTCATCAAGGACGAGATTGGCATCCTCGTCAAAAATCCGCTTTTGGAGAAGGTTATTCAGCTGAGCCATTTCGAGTGCGGCATAGGCAAATTCGCTTCCGCGGTCGAGCTCGCCGCTAATCCGGTCGGCGGCCTGCTTTTCATTGGAGACGGAGATGATCCCGTTGATCACCGGAACCTCAAAACGGACCCCGACTGACTGGAGCGCACTGGCGGTGGCATGGGTAATGATGGTGTGGTGGTCGGTTTCTCCGGCAATGACCAGACCGAGGCCGATGATGACATCAAAGGCACCCGTCTTGGCGATCATGGAAGCGGCGTGGGGAATCTCATTGGATCCCGGGACCCGGAAGGTCTCCACATCCTCTTGGCGCACCCCGCAGGTATCGAGCGTCTGCAACACCGACTCAAGGAGCGTGTTCACCATTTGGAAATTGTAACGTGCGGCGATAATCGCCACCCGGCAGCCCTCTCCATCAATGGCCAGACGATCTGGTTTATCCTTACTCATGAGATTGGCCAAATTGAAGGGACCGGGTCACAAGTCAAGGGAGCAGTGCGGGCGAATTGTTCTGGCGGCTCCAGCCTTGCGCGGAAGCGGTTAGGGGCAGTAAGCTGGAGATGAATGAAATTGCCCGTGCCAGAGGATGATGAACAGGCGGGACGCCTGTTACACGATATGGATCGTTCTGAATTTCCCGGTCATTGGGACCCGGAATGGGTGGAAAAGCGGTGGCAGCTTGAGCACAGGCGGCGGGAGAAGATGATCGGCTCAGCGGATGAGGATGGCATCCACCTCCCGTTTCATTACCGCTTCCTGCGCTGGGGGTTAAAGGCGGTGGGCTTGTACGCCCGCGGCCACCGGAACTTTCTTGATGTCCGGATCCGGGAACTTGAGCATCATCCAGCCAGATGGCCAGCGGCCTTGGACGGATTCCGGATTCTCCAGATCACCGACCTGCATATTGATCTGGATCCCGCGCTCCAGCCGGTATTGCGGAGATTAATCCCCTCAGTGGAATGCGATCTCGCGGTGATCACTGGTGACTACTGGGAAGGCGCTGGGCAGCATCCCTCGGGGGCGTTGGAAAAACTGGAGGAAATCCTCAAGCTGGTAGGCAATCCCACCCACGGGATCTACGGGGTTCTGGGGAATCATGACACCCTGCCCCTCGCGGCTTCCCTTGAGAAAATGGGCCTGCCGATTTTGATCAATGAGGCGGTGCAGATTGGGAATGGTCCGGCAGAATTTTCCCTGGCGGGCGTGGATGACCCCTTCTTCTTCCGCACCGACGATGTGAATAAGGCCGCCTCTGGTTGTCGGGCTGGCATTCCGCGGATTCTTCTCAGCCACAGCCCACAGGTGGCCCCGGAAGCGGATGAAAACGGATTTTGCCTTGTCCTGAGCGGGCACACCCATGGCGGACAAATCTGCCTGCCGGGCGGACACGCCCTGCTTTCCATGGAACGGATTCCGACACCCCTGTTCAGGGGACTCTGGCGGCGCGGATCAATGATCGGCTACACCTCGACCGGCACTGGCTCCTGCCATGTCCCCGTGCGCTATAATTGCCCGCCGGAAATTGTCATCCACACGCTGCGGTCATCCTCATGATTTGCCCCGTCAGCGGTGAAACCGGGAGAGGTGGACGCTGAGGAGAATAAGGCTGAGGATGGCACCGGGGAGGATGGCAAGCGCGGGCGCCTGATAGAGATAAGGCTGATTCTGTTTTAAAATGGCTCCGAGCTCGGCAAAATCCGGGTCACCGATCAAGCCGAGGAAGGCAAGCCCGCTAAGCTCGAGGGCGCTCATGGCAAAGAGAAGCCGGGCAAGGGCGAAGATATCCGGGACCAGATTGGGCCAAATAGCCCAGCGGAAAAGCGCCCAGCCACGGGAGCCCAGCACCTCGCTGGACTGGACATAAAGGGCATTCCGGGTGGCCATCCAGAAAACCCTGAGTTGGCGGAAAGCAAAGGCCAGGTTACCGAAGCCGACGGCAAGCACCAGCGTGAAGGGGGATGGATTGAGAAAGACAAGGAGGAGCAACCCGATAAAGATAACCGGAAACGCGACCCAGAGCCCCACACCCATCCGGACAAAGCGTCCGATCGAATTGGGAAAAATCCGCTCAATGGAGACAAGCAGGGCGGCGACCCCGAGAGTGATCAGCAAGGCGATGACGGCGAGGGCAACAGTGTGCCCGGACCCTTCCCAGAGCCGGCTGAAAAAGTCGCGTCCGAGCCCGTCGATCCCGAGCGGATGAGCCCAGGAAGGCCCTTCGAGGGCACGATCCCGGAAGGCCTGCTCGCGCGACGGATAGGGAGTGAACAGAAGACCCGAAAGGGCGAAGACGAGGATGAAGCTGGCCCATGCATCGGGAAGCCGTCTCAGTGAAATGAGTGCCTTCACGAATCCTCCCGGTTCTGGAGTTGGTGATCAAGGCGCGTTGCGATCAGATCGGAAACCGTGACAATGCAGAGGGCGAGGACAACCACCAGAAGGAGCCCGTGCTGGATGACAAAGAGATCGCGATTGAGCACGCCATCGACGAGGAAGCGCCCCATCCCGGGCCATGAATAGACTGTCTCAGTCAGAACAGCGCCACCGAGCAAAGCACCGGCCTGCGTGCCGATGACCGTGACGACCGGACCGCTGACCAGGCGCAGGACATGGCGCCCCCAGACCCTCGCCGGGGAAAACCCGCGCGACTTGAGGGCCGTGACCAGCCGTTCAAGAAAGCTTTCCCCGAGCCGGGCCTCTAGCGTCCCGGCAACGACGGCGGCCGGATAGAGCCCCAGGGTGAGGACGGGGAGAACCAGATGACGGCAGGCGATCCAGAAGGCGTGTAAGTCCCAGACAAGGAGACTATCAAGAAGGAGAAAGCCCGTGATCCGCGGTGCCTCGTAGGCAAAATCAAACCTCCCCCCGACCGGGAGCCATCCCAGCTGTACTGAGAAAACAAGCACAAAGAGGATGCCAATCCAGAAAATGGGAACCGTGAGCCCGAGGGCGCCCATGCCCCGGACTGGCTGGAGGAGCCATGTCCAGCCGGTGGCGTGAGCGGAAAGGACCAGCGCCAGCCCAAAGGAGACCCCGAAGAGGATACCGAGGACGGCGAGCTCAAGGGTTGCAGGAAGATAGCGGGCCACCTCCCCGGCAACCGGACGCCCGCTGATCAGGCTCTCGCCCCAATCGAGTGTGAGGAAGTCCCCCACCCCGCGGACATAGCGGGTGAGCCACGGGTCGTTGAGTCCGAGGCTGTCGCGTATTTCCGCAATGCGCTCCGGGTCGGGATTCTTGACCCTCAGGCTTACCGGATCCTCCGGCATGGACTCGAGGGCGAGGAAGAGGAAGAAACTTGCCGCGAGAAAAATAAGGACGAAGCGCCGGATTTCCACAAGCAGGAGGCGCGCCCGGGATTGCTTCACGGCCTGGGCCGGCTCTTGAACAGCGTCACTCATTGAGCATTTGCGGGCATGTCACCAGAATTCCAATACACGGGCCCGAAAAAGTGATTACCGGTGGGCGACAGGGCATAGCCCCCGATGTTGCGGTCAAGGACAGTAATCTGGTCTCCCTGGACGAGCGGGACAAGCGGCAGGTCGCGGGCCCAGAGCTCGAGCACCCGCGCATAGAGGGCCTCGCGCTCGGCGCGATTTGAGACGGCAAGCGCCGCGTCGAGGAGCTGATCCATTTCAGGATTGCGGTAGAAGGAAATGTTGGTGGCCGAGCCCGGGACGGCGGCACGGCTGTGGAAAAAAGTGGAGAGAAAGTTATCCGGATCGGGCGTATCGGCGATCCAGCCAAGGAGAGCCATCTCGAAGTCGCCCTTGCGGGTCGTGTGGAGGTGGCTCTTGAATTCGCGGTTGATAATTTCGACTTTGAAACCGGCCTTTTCGAGGTCGTTGCGGATCAGGGAAGCGATGCGCTGCGGATCAGGGAAATACATCCGCGGCTGGCCGAAGGTGGCCAGCGTGAGCGGCGACTCTGTCCATTCCGGATGTGCCTCGACCAGGGCCTTGGCGGCAGAGGGATCGTGATTGATGGGACCATCATCATCGGGAATGCCGAGAAAGCTGGCTGGTGCGGGATAGGCGGCGACCGAGCCAAAGTTATCGAGGGCAAGGCGCACGATGTTGGCGCGGTCGATGGCCATGGCAATGGCACGCCGCAAGTCGGGATCCTTGACCCGGTCGGAAAGCTCACTGAAGGCCAGGTAACCGACGTTCATTCCCGGAGCATGAAGGATCTGGAAGCGCGTGTCGGATTCCAGATCAGCCAATTCCGAGGGCTGGATTCCATCGAGGCCATGGATGTTACCGGCCAACAGCTCGGAAAGACGGGACGAGTTGAGGGGGATCGAGCGCATGACCATGCGGTCAAAGCCGGCGGCCGGTTCCCGCCAATAATCGGGATTGGCCTCAAAGATGATGGCTTCGTTGGGACGCCATGAAACAAAGCGGTAAGGGCCCGTGCCAACCGGATGAAAGACCATCTGGTCGCCGTATTCCTCAAAGCCTCCCGGGCTGACCAACCATGCCGGGAAGCTGGCGAAAGCCGTGAGAAGACCAGCGTTGGGACGCGAAAGATGAAACCGGAGCGTCATCTCATCAACCGATTCAAGCCGCTCGATATCCGAATAGAGATTCTGCCAGTATTGGAAACTGGCACCGGGAAAATGCGCCGGGTGGTCCGGATCCATCTGCCGATCGAAACTGAAGCGGGCGGACTCGGCGGTGAGTGGCGTGCCATCGTGAAAGCGGACGCCCTCGCGCAGGACAAAGGTGTAGCTCAGGCCATCGTCGGAAATTACGTAGCTCTTGGCGAGCCGTGGCTCGACCTCGAGCGAGCCCGGCTTGAAGCCGATCAGGCCCTCGAAGATCTGGGCCATCGTATTGACCGATTCGCCGTCGTCCACATCGGCTGGGTCCAACTTCTGGGCATCGGCCCCGCGGGCGAAGATGAAGGTGGCCGGCCCTTCGCTGGTGGTTGTATCCGTTTGCCGGCTACAACCTGTTGAAAGCAGCAGCGCTCCCGTAAAGAAGAGCCCGAAAAAGGAAAGAAATCGCATTCCCCATCATTTAAGGCAAGGGGGCTGGTTGGCAAGAAGAGACCCGGCTTGCCGGGCAGGAGCCCTCATCCATCAAGAGGGCTGCGGACGCCAAGGCCCGGCTTCTGCATCACATGCAGGTAGATCTGGGTTGTCTCAACCGACGCGTGGCCGAGTAAATCCTGGACTGTGCGGATGTCAGTTCCCGACTCGAGCAGATGCGTGGCAAAGGAGTGCCGCAGGGCATGCGGGGTGACTCGCTTGTTCAGCGAGGCAGCGCTTGTCGCGCGGGAAATGGCCTTCTGGAAGGCCCCGGGTGTAACATGGTGCCGCCGCATCAGCCCCGAACGGGGATCCCGCTGCAGGTTGGTGGTCGGGAAGAGCCACTGCCACTGGATTTGGCTGCCTGCCGACGGATATTTCCGCTCAAGGGCTCCGGGCAGGAAGACGCCCGGTATTCGGGCCTCCTGATCCTCCTTGTGCAGGAAGACCAACCGGTCCAAATGTTGTCGCAGGAACGGAAGGATCTGTTCGGAAAGCGTGGTCACCCGATCCTTGTCGCCCTTTCCTGAGCGGACATGGATTTGCAAGCGGTCAAGATCCATATCCTTGACCCGCAGGCGCACGAGCTCGGAGACCCTCAGCCCCCCTCCGTAGGCGAGCTGTGCCATGAGCAGCGGGGTTCCGCTCATATGGCCCAAAAGCCGGGAAATTTCCTCCCGGCTGAGGACCACGGGGAGTCTACGACGCCGTGGCGACCGCACAAACTCCAGCTCCCCAAGGTCGAGCTGAAGGACTTTCTTGTAGAAATAAACCAAGGCGTTCAACGCCTGGCGCTGCGTGCTGTGGGCGACCATCTCCCTCACCGCCAGATGCTCAAGGAAGCCTGACGCAAAAACACTCGGTTGTCCGGTTGGGTCCCGCTCGCCAAGCCAGGCCAGATAACGCTTCAACCAAGCACGGTAAGCCTGCTCCGTCCGCAGCATGCGATCCTCCCGGCGCAGTGTCTCGGCAAGCCGGCGCTCCCACGGATTTTCGATGGAATCCACCGGATCATGACTTTCCGGAGCCTCCCCGGAGACCCTTTCCCTCGGGACCTGCGCGCGAGCCACTTCCACGGAAGCCTGCCCACGCGCCCTGCTGAAAAACCACCGCAGGCCCCGTTTCCAGCCCGAAAGCACCCACTCCTCCGGACGCCGCTCCTCGATGATCTCCTCCAGGAACAGGGCGGCCGTCTCGATCGAGGCGAAACGCCCGTTCCGTTTACACCAGCCCAGATACCAGTTCAGGATGATCTCCACACTCCTTCGCTCACGCTCGTCCTTGATCACCCGGAGCGCTGATTTCCAATCTGGAAAATGCACCCGCTGTTCCGCGCTCCTAACAACCTCTGTTTTTGCTGACTTCATGGGAGCATAACAAAAAATCAAACACCCGCTCGGGCCAAGCGTCACCTTTGATAAAAAATAAGCACACAAACTAGTAAAAAACAGTTGCCCCTCATGTTATAAGGACTTAATCCTCCTCGAAGATATCCTGACAGGCCGTCGGGACATTTATACTGTTGTGCAGAATATCGAGATAACAGGTGCGAAATAAATGAAGAAAGCAAAAAGTTTTACTTTTCCGGTTCTGGTTATTCTTCTCCTGGCCACGCCAGGATTTATACTTGTTTCCCTGCAAGATGAAGATTTCTCCTACGGAAAACTTTTCGGTGCAGTAATTTTGTTTCTGCTGCTTCTTGTTATGCCGTTTTTTGTAATCGAGAAAATGAACAAGAACCGAGAGAAAGTGAAAGGGGCACAACCAGTCGCTGGTGGCAACGCCGCTCGCTAGCGCTCGCAGGCGTGCCACAGCTTTAACG